>NZ_WSEL01000009.1:916875-1222500 GCF_009758015.1 Ramlibacter pinisoli | reverse complement strand
GTGCCATCGCCTGTCGGCACCGCCGGCCCTGCGTTCCGCTCTGGCGCGGGCCGGCAGGACGCCGACAGGGAGCGGGGGCAGGCGGGTGCGTTCCCCGCATGTGGGGAAAAACGCCCCCCACCGGAAAGCCACGTGGCAGCGGCGAAGTTGTCCGTTGCACGCGTCATTCGCGCCAGCCCCCTTGCAGCGAGGGTCCGGACGTGGGAAGGTTCGAGCGCGAGGAGGGGGCGGGTAGTCAGTGGCTCGCCTGATGCTTGGACCTGCCCGGGAGGACTTCAATGCGTTCGATCAAGGCGCTGCGGCCGTTCGGTGGATGGTGGTCGACTGCGCGCGACGAGCAGCCTGCGCGCTCTGCCCGGGCGGGGGCCAGGCGGGTGCTTCGCGCGATGCAGGTCCGGTTCTTCCGCCTGTCGCTGTCGCAGCAGTTCCTGCTGTTGAGCTTCCCCATCCTGCTGGGCGGCACGCTGCTGATCGGCCACTGGATCGGCCTGCGGGTCCAGTCCAGCGTGGTCCACCGCATGGGTGCCGTGACGGCGCTGTACGTGGACAGCTTCATCGCCCCCCACTCGCAGACGCTGCTGCGCTCCGACGACCTCACCGAGACCGACCGGGCCGAGCTTGCCCGCCTGCTGGAGAGCACTCCACTGGGCCAGAAGGTGGTCAGCCTGAAGATCTGGCGTCCCGATGGCCGGGTGCTGTTCAGCACGACGCCGGAGGAGGTCGGGAAGACCTACCCGGTGGACGAGGGCCTGGCGGCGGCGCTGGCCGGCGGAATCTCGTCGGAGCTGAGCGTGCGCGAGGACGAGGAGCAGCAGGCGCACGGGCAGCCGCGTCCCCGCATCATCGAGACGTACACGCCGATCCATGCCGACAAGGTGGGCAAGATCATCGCGGCGGCTGAGTTCTACGAGGAGGCCGACGAGGTCGACCGCGAGGTCGCCGTGGCCCAGCGCCAGAGCTGGTTGCAGATGGCGGGGGCCATGGCCGCCATGTACCTGCTGCTGTTCGTGGTGGTGCGGCGCGGCAGCCAGACGATCGAGCGGCAGCAGCGCGAGCTGGGTGACAAGCTGGCGCAGCTCACGGTGCTGAACGCGCAGAACGCCGACCTCCACCATCGCGCCCGGCGCGCGGCGGTGCGGGCCACGGCCCTCAACGAGAACTTCCTGCAGCGCTTGTCGGCCGATTTGCACGACGGGCCGGGCCAGGACCTCGGGTTCGCCCTGATGCAGCTGACCACCGAGGACCCGGCCTGCACCGGAGCCGATGGCAGGAGCTGCCGCGTGACGGGCCAGCTGGCGCCCGTGCGCGCGGCCGTGCATGCTGCCCTGGCCGACCTGCGTGCGATCTCGGCCGACCTGCAGCTGCCGGATGTGCGCAACCTCACGCTGGCCGACCTGGTGGCGCGGGCCGTGCGCGACTACGAGGTCAAGACAAACTCGAGCGTGCTGGTCGAGTGCGACGTGCACGGGCTGGTGGTCCCGGCCCGCACCAAGATCACCGTCTGTCGCGTGCTGCAGGAGTCGCTGGCCAATGCCTACCGCCATGCCAAGGGCAGCGGCTGCCGGGTGAAGGTGCATGCCGACCGGGACAGCTTGACCGTCGAGGTCAGGGACGAGGGCCCGGGGCTTGCGGCCGACTACGCGCGCAAGGGCCGGCTCGGGCTGGTCGGCATGCGCGAGCGGGTGGAGATCGCGGGCGGCACCCTGGCCGTCGAATCGGCGCCGGGCCGGGGCGCCCTGGTGCGGGCCGTGCTGCCGCTGGGCGCGCAGGAGGAAGACAATGGTTGATCGCATCAGCGTCGTGGTGGTCGACGACCACCCCCTGTTCCGGCACGGGGTGGTCACCTCCCTGGCCGGCGAAGCCGACCTGGAGGTGGTCGGCGAGACCGATTCGGGCGAGCAGGCCCTCCAGCTGGCGCGCACCCTGATGCCGCGCCTCATGCTGCTCGACATCAGCATGGAGGGCTGGGACGGCATCGTCACGGCCGAGAAGGTCAGCACCGCCTGCCCCGCCACCACCATCGTCATGCTGACCATGTCCGACGACAAGGACCGTCTGCTCGCCGCCTTCAAGGCGGGCGCCCGGGCCTACGTGCTCAAGGGCGTGTCGGGGCAGGAGCTGGCCCGCGTGCTGCGCGCGGCCGCCGCGGGCGAGGTCTACGTCTCGCAGTCGCTGGCCGGCGAGATGCTCGTCTCGCTGACCCAGGGCAAGGCGCCCGACCCGCTGCAGGAGCTGACCCCGCGCGAGCGCGACATCCTGGCGCTGATCGGCGACGGCTACACCAACCGCGAGATCGGCGAGAAGATCTTCCTGTCCGAGCAGACCATCAAGCACTACGTGACCAACATCCTGCAGAAGCTGCAGGTGCGCAGCCGGGTCGAGGCGGCCCTGCTGGCGAGCCGGCACGGCAAGCCCTCGCGCTGAGGGGGCGCCCCGCTGGAGGGGCGCTTCCCCTACTTCTCCTTCTTCGGCTCCTTGTCGTCCTTCTTGTCCCCCTTGACGTCCGCCTGCTTCGCCTCGACGAAGGGCGTTCCCAGGTCGTCCTTCATGCAGGGGCGGGGCGCGACACCCTTGGCACCGACTTCCGGCAGGTCGATGAACTCGTCGACCGCCTTGATGTCGTTCCTGACCGCGGTCAGCTTGGTCGTGGTTCCGGAATGGCCGTTGGGAATGCGCAGCGCCGGGTGGTCGAACGGGGCCCGCTCGCAGGCCACGCGGCGGTCGGTCAGCGCATTGCGCAGGAAGGCCACCAGGTCGTTCTTCTCCGCCGGCGTGAGGCCCAGCGGGCGGATCGCGGGATGCACGTTCGAGCCGCCGCCGTTCGGTGCCGTGGCGCCGCCGAAGCCGGTGGTGTCGTTGCCGTCCGGCCCGCGGCGGTCGCCACCCCGGTTGTAGAACTCGACCACCTGTTCCAGGGTGAAGCGGCTGCCGTTGTGGAAGTACGGCTGGGTGAGGGCGATGTTGCGCAGGCTGGGCACCTTGAAGGCGCCGTCGACACCGACCCGCGAGAGCGCCGGCGAAGGCGGCAGCCAGCAGCTGAACGCATGGCTCTTGACCGAGAACAGGCAGGGGTCCACCAGGAAGCGGTCCGGCGCCGGCTGGCCGCCCAGCCGGGCGAGGTACTGGCGCGAGAACGACAGGGAGTTGCCGAACGGGTCGGTGCCGCCGACCCCGACGTCCTCGGCCGTCGGCCGCACGCCGATGTTGTAGAAGCCCGAGTCGTACAGGCCCAGCGTCCCGCGGCCCACGAACATCTGCTCCACCAGGTTGGTTTCGCCGCGGGTCTGCTGCAGCCCCGAGCCCGCCGAAGTGAACTCGGCGCCGCGGTGGCACGACACGCAGGTGGCCTTGCCGCCGCGGAAGATGGCCAGTCCGCGCCGTTCCTGCACCGACAGCGCATTCGGATCCGGCGGGCTGCCCGACCAGCCGACGAAGCGGTCGATCGGTGCCTCGTCGGAGACCAGCGTCGTCTCGTAGAGCATGATCGCCAGGCCCCACAGCATGGAGAAGTTCGACTCCATCTGGCTGAAACCGGCGTAGGTGCCCGGCGCGCTCCACCACTCGGGCAGGAAGGCCGCCTTGATCATCTGCTCGTAGGTCTGCGTCAGCCCCACGCCCGTGGAGTCGCGCAGGGGCGCGAGCACCGAGTCTTCCGCGTGGACCTTCTGCCCGGACAGGGCCCGCAGCGGGATCATCTTGCGGCCGAGGTAGGGGAAGGTCTTGTTGGCGCACGACATCTCGAAGTCGCTCAGCGCCGGCCCGACCGCCTGCGAGGCCAGGCTGGCGTTCGGCAGGTGGATCCGGACCCAGGCCGCCTGGCCCTGGCCCTGCCGCTGCAGCACCCGGGCATCGGGGTCGCGCTCGCCGAACGGGTTGTTGCCGTTGAAGGTGTTGTTGGCGCGGCCGTCCCAGAAGTTGCGGTAGTTGAAGACCGCGTTGATCACGGTCGGGGCGTTGCGCGGGGCCACCCGGCGCGTGAGGATGCCGTGCACGCTGAATTCGTCGACCGGGCGGTTGCCGCACTTCTCGGTGCCGCCGGAGGCCAGGCCCATGAAGTCGCCGGCGAAGGTGCCCTGCGAGGAGACGACGTCGTTGGTCTGGAACGTGATGGCGGAGTTGCGGTCGAGGGGATTGAGCAGCCGCAGGAACGGGAAGTCCTCGGGCTTGAGCACGTAGTTGGGCCCGCCCTCGCCGGTGAACGTGCGGTTGAAGAGGTTGTCGCTGCCCCGCTGCCCGGGGTTGAGCTGGTTCTTCAGGCGGTTGTCCGCGCCGGCCGAGAAGTGGCAGCTTGCGCAGGCCTGGCCATCACTGCCGACCTTGGCGTCCCAGAACAGGGCCTTGCCCAGCGCGATCGCGGCGGACCTGTCGCGCACGAACTGCTCGATCCCGGTGACGGGCGGAATGGGCGTGGCCTTCAGGGACACGAGCGGCGGCACCAGGTCGACCGTGCCGATGTGCGCGTTGACGGCGGGAATGGCGGGCCGGCCGCCCACCGTGGCAGTTGCCGCGACGCCCTGCAGCGGGACCATCAGCTCGCCGGAATCGGAGATGACGGTCTGCCCCATCGTCATGGTCTCGGGCGAGCCGCGGATGGCGTCGATGGAGACGGTGAGGGGCTGCTCGCCGGAGGCGTCCACGCTGGAGCCCGGCACGCTGGGGTTGCCCGGCAGGCGTTGCGTGGGATCGAGGCTGGCGGCCAGGTTGGCCGTCTTGCGGGTGATTCGTGCCGGAAGCACGTCGGGTTCTTCGACCAGGTCGGCAATGCCTGGACGCCCGGGTCCGCGGGCGGACACCGGCGAGACCACCATCGTCGTGGCCAGCACGAGCAGGAGGGCGCGCTGCCAGGGCGCGGCACCCCGGGCGCCCGCAGGGGAGCGCTTGGCGGGGCGGGGAGTGGCGGGCTGGATCGTGGTCATGATCGTCCACCGTCACAGGCAGGTCAGCCGGCGCGTGGGCACGCAGGCACGGGTGGTGATGGCTGTCGTCGTGGCCTTTCCGCCGTAGCTCGAGCGCACGGTGATCTGGGTGGGCGGCACCAGCGTCGGGATGCCGTTCCCGCCCGCGCCCTGCGGGTCGACGATGAACCCCGGAGCCAGCAGCTGCCAGCACGGTTCCGTCGTCGGGCAGACGGCCGGCGCCGCGGGCGAGTTGCCCGCGAGCACCATGCCGACGTTGATCGGGTTGTCGACGCTGCCGGGCACGCCGGGCTGCAGGCCGGCGTTCACCAGGCTGGCCGTCATGAACATGCCGGCCGGCGCGGGGCTCTTGCTGGAGGTCACGACCAGGTTCACCTTGCCCTTGCCGGCCCGGTTGTCCCAGCTGGCCGCGACGATGGTCAGGACATCCGGCGCACCGGCCACCGGCGGGAACTCGCGCGCAGCGACGCCGCGGGCGGTGGGACACAGGGAGCCGTGGAAGATGGGGTCGTCCATCGGCGGCGCCCAGGGCGCAGGATCGAGCTGGCCCACCACGGGGGAGAGGCTGCCCGGCCCGTCCACCGGCCCGGAGCCGCAGAACAGGAAGGGCAGGTCCTGGAAGTTGTTCGGCACCATCGCCTCGCCGAACAGCAGGTTCTCCGGGAAGATGAACTCGAAGTTGGGCAGCAGGTACTGGCCGGCGTTGAGGCCGTTCGCGAACGTCTCGGTCGAGCGCTGCTGGAGCGTGCAGGGGCTGTCGGGCCCCGAGCTGTTCGCGCACATCGTGCGGCTGACGGCCCGGTAGTTGCGGGTCGGCGGCAGGAACGCGCCGTTGTTGTTGGCCGGCGTGCGGAAGCGGCCCAGCAGCGGGGTGGACACGGGGCTGTGCGTGCCGAGCAGCCGTTCGGTCACCACGCCGCTGACCGGGTCCTGGTCCAGCGCGAACAGGTCGACGAGATTGGTGATGTCGGTCGTGAAGCCGACGAACTTGACGCGGCCGGTCGCTTCCTGGTTGATGCCTGCCACGGGGCGCGCATCGGTTCCCGCGAGGACCTCCTCGACGAAGGTGTAGGCCGGCGGCAGGTTGGGCTGCGTGTAGATGCCCAGGTTGGCCGTCATCGTGTGCGCCGAGACGTAGCTGCCGGCGCTGTCGGTCTTCAGCGTGCCGTTGAAGACGACGTTGTCGCCGATCTCGAAGGGCACCTGCCGGGTCGGGTCGGTGGGGCAGAGCGGGTCCGGCCCGGGGCACGAACCGGTGACGCCGGGCGGCGGCGAGGTGCGGGGCGCATCCATGACGTAGGTCATGCAGTAGCCCATGTTGGGCGTCGGGAACGGCGTGAGGCCCAGTTCGGCAGGAAAGCTCCTGCAGTACGGGGCGAGCGGCCGGTTCGACTGCGGGCATTCGGGATCGACGGCCCCGGCGATGAACGGGTTCACGCGCGGGATGCACATCGGGTAGCCGGTGGAGGCATGGACGGTGGGGTTGTCCGTGTCCGGCGTGAAGCGCGGATCGAAGCCGGGCTCCTCGACGCAGTCGGCGCGGCCGTAGCACCTGGCGGCGTGGCTCTTGCCATAGCGGCCGACGGCGTCATTGAGCCGCACGCGCGTGACGCCCGGCGGTGGCGGGCTGGGGCAGGCGTACGGGGCCACCGTCGGATCGACGGGCGTGCCGCCGACCTGCACCTCGCCGGTCGCGTAGTCGATGCAGCTGATGGTGCCCTGGCCGGCATTGGTCGACTGCTGCGAGATGAACACCAGGCCGGCGAGGTACTGGCCGTTGACCACGTTGCCGACGACGTGGATCTCGTACGAGGGCAGGGGGGCGCTGGCACGGACGGTTCCGTCGGGACCCGGCGCGGTGAGGAATCCGGGCCGCGTCGCCATCACCGTCGCCCCGCTGACCGGGCCGATCGCGTCCGCCAGCGCCAGTCCGGTCTGGCCGGCCGGCGTGATGTCCGTGGGGCCGCCCGAGAACAGGTCGGCCCACGTCAACGTGAACGCCGGCATCTGCAGGACAGTGTTGCAGGGGATGATCACCTTCTGGCCGTTCAGCGTGACGGTGCCGCCGGCCAGGCGGGGATGGGTCGGCCGGCAGATCGTGCCGTTCGCATCCAGCGTGGCTTCCTGGATGAACCCGGTGATGTCGAAGCCCGGTGGAACGCCGGGCACCGCGGGGATCACGGGGGCCATGAATGGCGTGCCCTGTGCCAGCGCGGGCCGGGCGACGGCGATCAGCAGGGCGAGCAGCAGCAGCCCGGCTGCCGGCCAGCGCAGCGCGGAACGGTGGGCCGTGGACGGTCGCAAGAGGGGCATGGCAACTCCTGGTGGCAGCGAGAACGTGCTCACTGCACAGGCTGTGCCATTGGCTCAGCGTGACGGCCGGACGGGAGGCTGGAAGCAGCTGCTGAGAGTAGAACTGGCGTCAGGCGCCGGCCCGACCCGTGCCACGCGACAAGGGTTCACCCTGGCTCGGCGGCGGGCGATTCTCCCCAACTTTGGGGCCGGGTGGGGAGCTGGTTCGCCGGGGCGAGGTGGCCCGGCTCAGAGTCGCCTGGAGAGGGGGTTTCGCACTGTCGAATCGTGCGGACGCGGCCTAGCGTCGCCCGTGCCCGTGGCCGCCATGGCCGCCATGTCCGTGTCCGCCATGACCGTGGCCGCCGCCGAAGAAAAAGCTCCCCGACAGGTAGAACGGCGAGTACCCGTAGTACGGGTAGGCGTAGTAGGGATAGCCGTAGTAGGGGTACGCATAGGGGTAGGCGTACGGATAGGGATAGGCGTAGGTCGTCGGCGCAGGCGTGTAGACCTGTGCGTTCGGGGCCGCCGTCCCGTCTGCCGGCACCTGGACCGAGCCGTTCGGTGCCTGCGTCCCGTTCTGCACCTGGGCCGTCGTGCCCGCAGTCCCGGCCGTCGAGCTGGTGGTTCCCGGCTGCTGGTAGTAGACCGTGGGGGAGCCGTAGGGATACCCGTAGCCATACGGCGCATACGAATAGCAGCCCCCCAGCGCGGCGCAGGCAGCCAGCGGAAGCAGCAGTGATCTCATGCGGACCTCCTGGCGGGAGATGACGTCCCCCTTCCTGTTCATACCCCCGGCGACCGGCGAGTGCAAGCAGGCGCGGCCGCATGTTGCAGAGCAGGAAGCGAAGCGACGACCGTTACCGGTTCCGGTGGCACTTTCGTTTCGCTGCACACCGCCGCCGGCTGCGAACTCATCGACAGCGACATGCGATGCCGGGACGGCCGCAGCGCGCGGTCGCCGCCATGGGCCCGACGTAGACTTCAGCAGTGAGCGACAACAACAGCGGAGGGGACGTTTCGACCCGCAGGACGGCCGTGCCCGACGGGCTGCCGGTTCCCGAGCGCTACTGGGCGATGGCAGCGAGCCTGCTGGGCATCTCCGTATCCGTGATCGACGGCAGCATCGTCAACCTGGCCCTGCCCGACATCACGCGCGACCTCGGCGCGTCGGCCTCGGCGTCGGTCTGGGTGGTCACGGCCTACCAGCTCGCCATCCTGGGCCTGTTGCTGCCGTTCGCGAGCCTGGGCGAGCGGCTCGGCTATCGCCGCGTCTACCTCTGGGGCCTGGGTCTGTTCACGGTGTCGTCCCTCGGCTGCATCGCCGCGGTCAACCTGCCGATGCTCGCCACGGCACGGGCCATCCAGGGGATCGGCGCGGCCGGCATGATGTCCGTCAACGCGGCGCTGGTGCGGCTGATCTATCCGTCCAGCATGCTGGGGCGCGGCATCGCCCTCAATTCCGTGACGGTGGCGACATCTTCCGTGGCCGGTCCCACCGTCGCTGCGGCCGTGCTGTCGATCGCGTCCTGGCAGTGGCTGTTCGCGGTCAACATTCCGCTCGGGGTGCTGGTGCTCTGGCTGGGCCGGCGGTCGCTGCCGCACAGTCCCCCCCAGCCGGCGTTGGGCCCGCTACGGCTGGTCGATGCCGGCCTCAACATCCTGATGTTCTCGCTGGTGTTCCTGGGCGCCGATGCGATCGGCGCGCGGGCCGGGACGGAACGCGCCGCAGCGCCGGCCGGCGTCGGCATCCTGCTGCTCGCAGCCGGCATCGTTGTCGGCATCTTCTATGTGCGCAGGCAGCTCGACCAGCCTCGTCCGTTGTTTCCGGTGGACCTGCTGCGCATCCCCGTCTTCGCGCTGTCGATGTGCACGTCGGTCACCGCCTTCGCGGCGCAGACCCTGGCCTTCGTGGCCTTGCCCTTCCTGTTGCTCGAAAGCGAGGGCCGCAGCTACTTCCAGGCCGGCCTGGTGATCACCGCCTGGCCGCTGGCCACCGTGTGCCTGGCGCCGATCGCCGGGCGGCTCATCGCCCGCCATCCCGGCGGCTTGCTGGGCGGCATCGGGCTGGGGTCGATGGCGCTGGGCCTGGCCGCACTGGCCGCGTTGCCGGCGCACGCGTCGGGGCTGGACATGGCCTGGCGGCTGGTGCTGTGCGGCGCGGGGTTCGGGCTGTTCCAGTCGCCCAACAACCACACCATCATCACCAGCGCCCCGCTCGCGCGCGCCGGCGCGGCCAGCGGCATGCTGGGCTCCGCGCGCCTGACGGGCCAGTCGGTCGGGGCGGTGCTGGTGGGCGTGATCTTCGGCCTGCTGGGCGTGCGCGATGGCCGCGGGCCGGTCGTCGCGCTCGCGGCGGCGGCCGTCCTGGCGGGCTGCGCGGCCGTGTTCAGCACGCTGCGCCTGCGCCACGGCGCCGCACGCCCGTCCTGATGGGGTGCCTGCAGCCGGCCGTGCGGATGGGCCGGTTGCCGTTGAAGACAGCGTGGGTGGCGAGTACATTGGCCAGCCCACCGTGACGAAGGCTTCTCCATGCGCTCGCAGCCATCCGATCACTGGCAAGTCGGCAGTGCGTACGAGCGCTATGTCGGCCGTTGGAGCCGGCACGTCGCGCCTGCATTCCTGGCCTGGCTGGATGAGCCACCCGGCCGGCGATGGGTGGACGTGGGCTGCGGCACCGGCGCGTTGTGCTCTGCCATCGTCGAGCGTTGCGCACCCGCGGCACTGACCGGGGTCGAACCGTCCGGGGGCTTCATTGCCGCGGCGCGCCAGGCGCTGGCCGATCGTGTCGACCTGCGCCAGGGCAGCGCCGCCGCCATTCCGCTGCCGGACGACTCGGTCGACGTGGTCGTCTCGGGCCTGGTCCTGAACTTCCTCCCGGACCTGCCGGCGGCCCTGCGGGAATCGGCCCGGGTGTGCACGCCGGGCGGGACCTTCGGCGCCTATGTCTGGGATTACGCGGGCCGGATGGAGCTCATGCGGCACTTCTGGGATGCGGCCGTCGCGCTCGATGCCGCCGCGGTGCAATGGGACGAAGGCCGGCGCTTCCCCATCTGCCGTCCGGATGCCTTGCTCGGCGCCTGCGCTGCCGCCGGCTTCGGCGCCGCGGAGACGACCGCCATCGAGATCGCCACCCCGTTCGCCAGCTTCGAGGACTTCTGGGAACCGTTCCTGGGCGGCCAGGGCCCGGCGCCCGCCTATGCCATGTCGCTCGACGAGCAGGCCCGCAACGAGCTGAGGCGCACGCTGCGCGAGCGGCTGCCGGCAGAGGACGACGGATCGATCCGGATGGTCGCCCGGGCCTGGGCGGTCCGGGCAACCGTGTGATTGCGGACGCAGGACGCGAGGGCCGCCGCCCGCTAGCGGCGATGCACTCACCGGCCCATTAGGGGCGTCGAGGCGCGCGGCGAAAGGGGGAACCGTGCGCGCCGGGATATGAAGCCTGTTCGCTCCTCATGGCCGTGCGGGCGGCGCCTGCAGCGAAGCAACGAAACCGTGGAGGAACTGCTGCAGCTGCGCCTTCACCTTCTCGTCGACCATCTCCCCGGCTTCATTGAACACCTGGCCCGCGCGCGAGACCATCAGCCGGCCGCCGAACCACGGCCGCGTGCCCAGCGTGCGCAGCACAGGCAGCCAGGCGTTCTGCGCGAGGATGGTGCCGAACCCTCCCGGCGACGCACCGATCACGGCGACCGCGCGGTTGCCGAACACCCGCGCGATATCGCCATTGGGCCGGCTCAGCCAATCGATGCCGTTCTTCAGCACGCCCGGCATGCCGTTGTTGTATTCGGGCGTGGCGAGCAGGAGACCGTCGCAGGCGACGATGCGTTCCTTGAGTGCCTGCACGGCCGCGGGGATGCCGTCACGTGCCTCCACGTCCCCGTCATACAGCGGGATGCCGTGCAGCGTGGCGATCTCCAGCGTCGAGCCCGCAGGCATGAGCGCCGCGGCCGTGTGCAGCAGGGCGGTGTTGTACGAGCCCGAGCGCAGGCTTCCCGAAAGTCCCAGGATGGCGGTCATGGCCTGCTTCCCCAGTCGTGGTGTCGAACTCACCATTCTGCGCCGCACGGGACCTCGCGTTCGCCGACCTCACGACCGCTCGTGGAACAGCTGAAACGCGCTGTCCTTCAGGTCGTGCCAAGCCCCACGCCGGCCGATGGTTCGGCTGCCGGTTGCGCGGATCGCAAACGGTGAACAATGGCCGCGATGGCCAACACCGACCTCGTCCTGACATGGTTCCACACGCTGGTGGAGGCAACCGCCAACGTCGCGTTCGCGCTGTCCGGCCTGCTGGCCGGCGTCCGCAAGCGGCTCGACGTGGTCGGTCTCTGCGTGGTCACGGGGCTGGCGGCGTTCGGCGGCGGCACATTGCGCGACGTGCTGCTGGATCGGCGCCCGTTCTTCTGGGTCGCGCAGCCCACCTGGCTGTGGATCCTCATCGGACTGGCCATCGCTGCCATCCTGTTCCTGCGCGCGGGCCACTTCGAGTTCACCGAGAAGGCCATCCAGTGGCCCGACGCGCTGGGGCTCGGGCTGTTCACGGCCAGCGGCACGCAGCTGGCACTGGCCCAGGACCTTCCAGCCATCGTCGCCGTGCTCATGGGCGTCGTCTCGGCCACGGCCGGCGGGGTCATGCGCGACGTGGTCTGCAACGAGATCCCGACGGCCCTGCGCGACCATCGTCCCTATGCCGTTTGCGCCTTCCTGGGTGGCTGGGCCTACGTGCTGGCTGTTCACTCCGCGCTGCCGCCCGGGCTGGCTTTCATCGTCGCCGCGGTGGTGGCGACGGGATTGAGGGCCTGGGCGCTGGTCACCGGCTACCAGCTCCCGGCAGGCCGCAGCGCCGCGCCCGGCGACTAGAACCCAGAGCGGGCGCAGGCGCCCCCTCACCTGGCGGCGCCGGTCCGGCGCCGGCCGGCGGGTTCTTCCGCCTGCGGCAGCCGGATGCCGTCGCCGAGGTGCTGGTACACCGCGGCAATCCGCCGCAGGTGGCGCGATTCGGGATGGGCGAGTAGCCAGAGGGAGGATTCGCAGCCCTCCAGCGGCGGCGTCAACGCCTTGAGTTGCGGTTCGACGGCCAGCATGAACAGGGGAACGATGCCCACGCCCAGCCCGGCCGTGATCGCGTCGGCAACCGAGACGATGCCGTCGACCAGGTGGCGCGGCGCGACCTTCTGCAGGTGCTGGCGCCGCCAGCGCACCGAGGGGTGGTCCGGCATGGCGTCGTCCGGCGCGATCCAGTCCAGTTGCTCCAAAGCCGGCGTCCTGGCCGTGGCGCGGGAGCGCAAGCCGCACACCGCGAACTGGATCCTGCCCAGCGACCGGCCCACCAGGTGTTCCGGCGGCTTGGCCGTCGCGCGCAGCGCAATGTCGGCGTCGCGCTTGCTCAGGCTCAGGAGTTCGTTGGTGGCGCGCAGCTCCAGCTGGAGCAGGGGATGGGCGCGCGCCAGCGCCGGCAGGCAGGGCAGGACCAGCCCCCGCAGGACGGAATCGGTCGTGCTGAGCCGCACCCGGCCGGACACCTGCGCGCCCGTCGCGAAGGCCGCTGCCCGCGCCGCTTCGAGTTCCGTTTCGATGCGTTCGGCGTGGCGCGCGACGTCGCTCGCGGTATCGGTCGGCAGGTAGCCCTGGCGGGTCCGCTCGAACAGGCGCTGGCCGAGCCGCTGCTCCAGCCGCTGCAGGGAACGGAACACGGTGGAGGCGTCGCTGCCGCACCGCTGCGCTGCCGCCGCCAGCGTGCCGCCGCGCACCAGGGACAGCACCATCGCCAGGTCGGCGGCCGTGAGGCTGTATTGCGTCGATGCAATCGGTGATTTCATGAACGCCTGTTCTCATTGCGTCGCTGCAATCCTACAGTGGCGTCCACCAACTACCGCGAGGACTTTTCCATGAAGCTCTATTTCGCCCCCGCCTACTGCTCCCTGGCCGTGCACATCGCCCTGCGCGAAGCCGGCATCGCCGCGGACCTGGTGCAGGTCGACACCGTCGCCGGGCGCACGGCCGCCGGGGCCGACTATCGCGCCATCAATCCGCGCGGCTATGTGCCGATGCTGGAGCTGGACGACGGCAGCCGCCACACCGAAGTGGCCGCCCTGCTGCAGTACGTGGGCGACCTGGCCCCGGCCAGCGGCTTGATGCCGCCCGCCGGCAGCCGGGAGCGCTTCGAGGTCCTGCAGTGGCTCACCTTCGTCTCCAGCGAGCTTCACAAGGGCTTCAGCCCCTGGCTGTTCCACAAGGAGACGGCGGACTCCACCCGCCAGGCGGTGCGCGCGAAGCTCAAGCAACGCATCGGCGACCTGGAGTCGCGGCTGGCCGGGCGTGAGTGGCTGGTGGGCGACCGCTTCACCGTGGCCGATGCCTACGGCTTCACGATCATGGGTTGGGCGCCCATGGTGGGCATGGGCCTGGCCAGCTGGCCCAGCGTGGTGGCCTGGCTCGATCGTGTCCGTGCGCGTCCCCAGGTGCGGGCCGCGCTGCAGGCCGAAGGCCTGCTGAAAGGCTGACCGTGGAACTCACGCTGGTCAGCCATGTCCTTTGCCCCTACGTCCAGCGCGCGGCGATCGTCCTGGCCGAGAAGGGCGTGCCGTTCTCCCGCCGCTGGGTCGACCTCGCCGCGAAGCCGGACTGGTTCACCGCGATCTCGCCGCTGGGCAAGGTGCCGGTGCTGCTGGCCGGCGGCGAGGCGATCTTCGAGTCGGCGGTGATCTGCGAATACCTCGACGACACCCGGCCGCCGCGCCTGCATCCCGAGGACGCGCTGCAGCGGGCGCGGCATCGCGCGTGGACGGAGTTCGGCTCCGGCGTGCTGGACACGATCGGCGCCTACTACCGAGCCGCCGACGCGAGGCAGCTTGAGACGCAGCGCGACCTGCTGCGCGCGCGCTTCGGGCAGCTTGAGCAGGCGCTGGACGCCGAAGGGCCGTTCTTCGCCGGCGCCTCGTTCAGCATCGTGGATGCGGTGTTCGCCCCCGTGTTCCGCTACTTCGACGCGTTCGAGTCGGTCGGTGAACCCGGCTGCTTCGACCACACGCCCCGCGTGCGGGCCTGGCGGGCCGCGCTGTCCGGCCGGCCTTCGGTCCGGGCCGCCGCCCTCCCGGACCATGCCGAGCGGCTGCAGGCCTTCCTGGCGGCACGCGGGAGCGAGTTGTCGCGCCGGATCGCTTCGTCCGGTCCGGCAGCCCGGCGCCGGTCGAACGATCAGTCGAGCGAAATCTTCTGATCGCGAATCAGCTTGTGCCAGCGCGCGACTTCGCTGCGGTTCAGGTCTGCGTAGTCCTGCGGCGTGCTGGCGACCGGCTCGATGCCGAAATCCACCAGCTTCTGGCGCACGGCCGGCGTGTTGATCGCGGCGGCCACCTGCTTCTGCAGGGCATTGACCACGTCGGCCGGCGTGCGGGCGGGCGCCACGATGCCCACCTGGGCGGCGGCCTCGACGTTCTTGAAGCCCAGTTCGGCGAACGTGGGCACGTCCGGCAGTTGCGGCAGGCGCGTGGGGTTGGCCACCGCCAGCGCGCGGATCTTGCCGCCCTTGATGAAGCCCGCGCCGGCGGCCAGGTCGACCATCATGGCGGGCACCTGCCCACCCGCCAGGTCGGCGAGGGCGGGCGCAGCGCCGCGGTACGGGATATGGACCATGTGCAGCCCGGCATGGACCTTCAGCAGTTCCATGGCCAGGTGGTGCGGGCTGCCGGCGCCGGCCGAACCGTAGTTGACGCTGCCGGGGCGGGCCTTGGCCTTGGCGATGAAGTCGCGCGCGTCCTTCGCGTCGGAGCCGGGGCCCACGACCAGGATCATGGGGAACTTGCCCATGAGCGTCACCGGCACCAGGTCGCTCTCGGGGTTGTAGGTGAGCTTGGAATACAGGGCCGGGTTGAACACCATGGTGCCGTTGTCGGCCGAGAGGATGGTGTAGCCGTCGGCCGGCGAGCGCGCTACGTCCACCGCGGCGATGGCCGTGTTGCCGCCCGGCTTGTTGTCCACCAGCACGGTCTGGCCGGCCTGCGTGGACAGCTGCTGGCCGATGGTGCGGGCCAGGAAGTCCGAGCCACCGCCGGCCGGGTAGGGGACCACCCAACGGATGCTCTTGGCGGGGTAGGTTTGCGCGTAGGCGGTGCCGGTGCCGCCGAACAGGGCGGAGACGGCCAGCAGGCTGGCGGCGCGTCGTCTGTTGATCACGGATGCTCCTAGGGATGGATGTCTCGGTAGCGTAATCGTACTACGCCAAGCGTAAAATGCGGTGCTCCGAATCGCCTACGCTCCGTCCATGCCCCGATCCGCCGCCGCCAAGCCCGCCGACCGCCGCCAGCGCGTGCAGTCGGCGGAGATGGGAATGGCCATCCTCAAGGCGCTGGCCGATCTCGGCGGCGCGGCCAGCCTGACCTCCCTTGCCAACTCCGTCGAGGAGAGCACGGCCAAGGTCCACCGCTACCTCGCGAGCCTCGCGCAGGAAGGCCTGGTGGCCCAGGACGCGGCGACCCAGCACTACTACCTCGGGCGCGAAGCCATCCGCATTGGCCTGGCCGCGCTGCGCCAGTGCGACCCGGTGCGCATGGGGGAGGGGGCATTGGTGCGGCTGCGCGAGCAGTTGCAGGTCACCTGCTTCATCGCCGTGATGGGCAACAAGGGCCCCACGGTCCTGCGCATGGAGGAGCCCGCCTTGCCGGTGACGGTGAACATGCGTCCGGGCTCGGTGCTGCCGCTGCTGTGGTCGGCGACCGGCCAGGCGTTCCTGGGCTTCTCGGACGAAGCCGCGGTGCTGCGCCAGGCGGAGGAGGAATTCGCCGCCGCCCCCGCCGAGCAGCGGGCCCTGCTGGCTGGGGCGCGGCCGATCGAGCGCCTGCGCCGCCAGGTGCGGGACCAGGGTTGCGCCATCGTCAACGACACCATGCTCAAGGGCATCAGCGCGGTCTCGGCGCCGATCTTCGACGCGACCGGCAAGGTCAGCGCCATGCTCACGGCGCTGGGGGCCAGCAGCGGGTTCGACGCGCGCCCGGGCGGCCGCATCTGCCCCGAGGTCATCCGCGAAGCACAGGCGATCAGCATCGCCTCGGGGCACGAGCCCGACCGTCGCGCCGCCGCCTGAGCGGTTTTTCCCTCATGTCGTAGCGGAAAAGCTGGACGCAGCACTTGGCGGGACAGCCGCCGTTCGCGTATTATGCGTAAACCGATTACGCAAAGCGTAGAACTCATGAACGCGCCACTTCCCCGCTCCGTCACCTCCGGCTGTCCCGTGGACCACGCTGCGCTGCGCGCGCCCAACGGCTGCCCCGTCAGCGCCCGCGCGGCCGCCTTCGACCCGTTCGAGGACGCCTACCTGCAGGATCCGCCGGAGTACCTGCGCTGGGCGCGCGAGCAGGAGCCGGTCTTCTACAACCCGACGCTGGGCTACTGGGTCGTCTCGCGCTACGACGACATCAAGGCCATCTTCCGCGACCACGGCAGCTTCAGTCCGTCGAACGCGCTGGAGAAGATCACCCCGCCCAGCGAGGCGGCGCAGCAGGTGCTCGCGTCGTACGGCTATGCGATGAGCCGCACGCTGGTCAACGAGGACGAGCCGGCCCACATGGCGCGGCGCAGGCTGTTGCTGGAGCCGTTCACGCCGGAGGCGCTGCGCCACCACGAGCCGCTGGTGCGCAAGCTGGCGCGCGAGTACGTGGACCGGTTCATCGACGACGGCCGCGCGGACCTGGTGGACCAGATGCTGTGGGAGGTGCCGCTGACCATCGCGCTGCACTTCCTGGGCGTGGACGAGGAGGACATGCCGCTGCTGCGCAAGTACTCGATCGCGCACACCGTCAACACCTGGGGGCGTCCCGACGAGCACGAGCAATTGCGGGTCGCGGACGCGGTGGGCAACTTCTGGCAGCTGGCCGGCAACATCCTGGAGAAGATGCGGCGCGATCCCTCCGGGACCGGCTGGATGAAGTTCGGCATCCGCATGCAGGCCGAGCATCCCGACGTCGTGACGGATTCGTACCTGCACTCGATGATGATGGCCGGCATCGTCGCCGCGCACGAGACCACGGCCAACGCCACGGCCAACGCGGTGCGCCTGCTGCTGCAGCACCCCACCGCGTGGCGCGAGCTGTGCGAGGACCCCTCGCTGATCCCGAACGCGGTGGAGGAGTGCCTGCGCTTTTCCGGATCGATCATCGCCTGGCGCCGCGTGGCCCTGCGCGACGTGGACGTCGCCGGCGTCACGCTGCCGGCCGGCTCCAGGGTGCTGATGGTGATGGCCTCGGGCAACCACGACGGCCGCCACTTCGCCGAGGCCGACCTGCTCGACATCCATCGCGACAACGCCGGCGACCACCTTTCCTTCGGTTACGGCGCGCACCAGTGCATGGGCAAGAACCTGGCGCGCATGGAGCTGCAGATCTTCCTGGAGGAGCTGTCGCGGCGCCTGCCGCACATGACGCTGGCGCCGCAGACCTTCCACTACCTGTCGAACACCTCGTTCCGCGGGCCGGAGCACCTGCTGGTGGAATGGGACCCGGCGCTCAACCCCGAGCGGCGCGACCCGGCCGTCCTGGGCCGGTCGCAACCGGTGCGCATCGGCGAGTCGTCCCGGGCCGCCGTCGCGCGGACGCTGCGGGTGGAGGGCGTGCGCACCGTCGCCGAGGACATCGTCGAGCTGCGGCTGGCGCCGGCCGACGGCCGTGCCCTCCCACGCTGGACGCCCGGCGCCCACATCGACCTCCTGTGCGGCGGGGAGGGGCTGTCGCGCCAGTACTCCCTGTGCGGCGATCCGGCCGACGCCGGCGCGCTGCAGGTGGCCGTGCTCAGGGATCCGGCCAGCCGCGGCGGCTCGGCGTGGATCCACGCGAACGCCAGGCCGGGCGACCTGCTCACGGTCCGCGGGCCGCGCAACCACTTCCGCTTCGAGGAGGAGGGCGCCCGCCGGGTGATCCTCGTGGCCGGCGGCATCGGCATCACCCCCATCGCTGCCATGGCCCGGCGCGCCCGCGAGCTGGGCATGGACTACGAGCTGCACTACAGCGGGCGGTCGCGTGCCACCATGGCCTACGTGCAGGAGCTGGCGGCGCTGCACGGCGACCGCCTGCACCTGCACGTCAGGGACGAGGGCACGCGCGCCGACTACCGCGCGTTGCTGGCCGAACCGCGGCCGGACACCCGCGTCTACGCTTGCGGTCCCGCACGGCTGCTGGACGAACTGGCCGCCTGCTGCGCCGCCTGGCCCGACGACGCGCTGCGCGTCGAGCACTTCCAGGCCGCGCCCGGCAAGCTCGACCCCAGCCGGGAGCTGGCGTTCGAGGTCGAGTGCAAGGACTCGGGCCTGGTCGTGTCCGTGCCCGCCGACCGCACGCTGCTGGAGGCGCTGCGCGCCGCGAACATCGACGTGCCGAGCGACTGCGGCGAGGGCCTGTGCGGCTCCTGCGAAGTGCACGTGCTGTCCGGCGAGGTGGACCACCGCGACGTGGTGCTCACCCGCGCCGAGCGACAGGCGGGCGACAAGATGATGGCCTGCTGTTCGCGCGCCTGCGCAGGCGGCCGGCTGGTCCTGGAAATCTGATGGCCCTGACTCCACAACCCATGAACATCCTCAAGATCCACCATGTCGCGTACCGCTGCAAGGACGCGAAGCAGACCGTCGAGTGGTACGCCAAGTACCTGGGCATGGACTTCCAGCTCGCCTTTGCCGAGGACCACGTGCCCTCGACCAAGGCGCCGGATCCGTACATGCACATCTTCCTGGATGCCGGCGGCGGCAACGTGCTCGCGTTCTTCGAGCTGCCGAACGCGCCCCAGATGGGCCGCGACGCCAACACGCCGGACTGGGTGCAGCACATCGCCTTCGAGGTCGGCTCCGTCGAGGAACTCGAACGCGTCAAGGCGCGGCTGCAGGCCGACGGCATCCCGGTGGTCGGCGTGACCGACCACACGCTGTTCAAGTCGATCTACTTCTTCGACCCGAACGGCCACCGGCTCGAGCTGGCCGCCGACACCAGCACGCCGGACCTCGCGGCCAAGGCGGCCGAGGTGAAGTGGGCGATGCTGGAGGAGTGGAGCCGCACCAAGCGCGCGCCCAAGCATGCAGCCTGGATGCACGAGAAGGCGCTGGGCGCATGACGGGCCTGAACGAGACCCATGATCCGGCGCTGCGCAGCTGGGTGGCCAGCGCCAACGAGCCGGCCGGGGACTTCCCCATCCAGAACCTTCCCTTCGGCATCTTCCGCCGGCGCGGGGCCGGCGAGCCATGGCGCGGCGGCGTAGCGATCGGCAACCAGGTGCTGGACCTGGCGGCCGTGGCCCGCATCGCCCCCTTCGAGGGGATGGCAGGCCGGGCGCTGCAGTCAGCTTCGGCGGACAGGCTCAACGGCTTGATGGCACTCGGGCCCGCGGCCTGGAGCCAGCTGCGGCTGGCCCTGTCGCGGGCGCTCCGCCAGGGCGCGAAGGAACAGCCGCTGCTCGAGAACTGCCTGGTGCCGCAGGCGCAGGCGGAGCACGAGGTTCCGGCGCTGGTGGGCGACTACACGGACTTCTACACGTCCATCCACCACGCCACCAACATCGGCCGCCAGTTCCGTCCGGACAACCCGCTGTTGCCCAACTACAAGTGGGTGCCGATCGGCTACCACGGCCGAAGCTCCAGCCTGGGCATCTCGGGCGAGGCCTTTGCGCGTCCGCAGGGCCAGACCATGGCGCCCGGCGCCGCACGGCCAGCCGTCGGCCCCTCCAGGCGGCTCGACATCGAACTGGAACTGGGCATCTGGATCGGCGCCGGCAACGCGCGCGGCGAGCCGATCCCGATCGACCGCGCCGAGGAGCACGTGTTCGGCATCAGCCTGCTCAACGACTGGTCCGCGCGCGACATCCAGGCCTGGGAATACCAGCCGCTCGGGCCCTTCCTGTCCAAGAGCTTCGCCACCACGCTGTCGCCGTGGATCGTGACGCTGGAGGCGCTGGAGCCGTTCCGCGCGCCGCTGGAGCGGCCCGATGGCGACCCGTCGCCGCTGCAGTACCTCGACTCGCCGCAGGTGCGCAGCCGGGGTGCCTTCGACATCGCACTCCAGGTGGAGCTGCAGACCGCCCGCATGGGCCAGGCCGGCATTCCTGCCGCCAGCATCAGCACGACGAACTACCGGCACGCCTACTGGACGGCGGCCCAGCTGGTGGCCCATCACACGGTCAACGGCTGCAACCTCCGGCCCGGCGACCTGTTCGGCAGCGGCACGCTGTCCGGCCCGACGCTGGCCCAGGCCGCGGCGCTGATCGAGCTCACCGAGGCCGGCAAGCACCCGGTGCAGCTGCCTGGTGGTGAAACCCGCACCTGGCTGGAAGACGGCGACACCGTCACCCTGCGTGGCCGGTGCGAGCGAGCGGGTGCCGCGCGCATCGGCTTCGGTCCCTGCACGGGCACGGTGCTACCAGCGCGCGGCTGAGCCAGGCGGCTGGCGGCCGCTTGCGGGAGCCAGCGGTCCTGGTCGGCGGCGCGACAATCCTGCGCATGTCGGAACCCCTGGACCTCCTGCTCAAGACCGAGATGCCCTATGGCAAGTACAAGGGCACGCTGATCGCCGACCTGCCGGGCAACTACCTGAACTGGTTCGCCCGGGAAGGCTTCCCGCCCGGGCAGTTGGGCCGCCTGCTTGCCTTGATGCACGAGATCGACCACAACGGGCTGCAGCACCTGCTCCGGCCCCTTCGCGCGGCCGGCAAGGGTGAGGGCGGGGCAAGCCCATGAGCACGGTCCGGATTGCCCTCGCGAACGTCCGCGCACCATCGACGCCGGAGGAATCCGTGCGACTGGCGACGGAGGCCGTCGGCGAGGCGGGCCGGCAAGGCGCGCTCGTGATCTGCTTTCCGGAGTGTTTCGTCCCGGGGTATCGGTGGCCCGGCAGCGTGGCGCCGCCGCCCGATCCGGTGTTCCTCGAGCGCGCCTGGGCCGAGGTCGCCGATGCCGCCAGGGCTGCCGGCGTGGCGGTCATCCTTGGAACCGAGCGAGTCACCGGGCGCGGCTTGCAGATCACCGCCTGCGTGATCGATGCGGACGGCTGCGTCCTGGGCTGGCAGGACAAGGGACAGATCGACCCCACCGAGGAGGCGACCTATCCCGCTCTGGCGACGGAACGCCGCGTCTTCAGGGTCGGCGCACTGACTTTCGGGGTGGTGATCTGCCACGAGGGCTGGCGCTACCCGGAGACCGTGCGCTGGGCCGTGCGTCGGGGTGCGCAGGTGGTCTTCCATCCGCATGCGAGCATCGCCCAGCCCGGGAGCTATCGCCCCGTCACATTCGCCGATCCCGCCAACACGTTCCACGAGAAGGCCATCCTTTGCCGGGCCGCGGAGAACACGTGCTACGTCGCGTCGGTGAACTGTGCGAGCGAGGGCTCCGGCACCACGTCGGCCATCGCGCGGCCGGACGGCACCCTGCAATGCTTCCAGCCCTACGGGCAGGAAGGCCTGCTGGTGGCGGACCTGGATCTCGGCGCGGCGACCGGGTTTCTCGCGGCACGGTGCCGCACGTCGTCGATCTAGCAAGCCACGCGACATCCGGCGCGTTCGTGATCCCGCTTGACGTCAGCGGATCGGCGCGCGCCCTGGTTCGTGCACGATCACGCCTTCGATCGCGTCTTCATGGCCCTCCCAGGGGCGCCGGTCGATCGCGCGCAGCGTGTCCGAGTAACCCGCCATCCAGCGCGAGCGGATCCCCTCGGCCGTGAAATCGATGTCCTTGGTGTGGTCCTCACCGTCCAGGCCCGGCGCCAGCAGGCGCACGACGTGCATCGTCGTGCCACAGCCCCACGCCATCAGGTCCTTGACCTCGGCCGACCGGAGCCTGGCCGGCGGCAGCTGCTTGCCCAGTTCGCGGATCACGTGCCTCAGGCGGTGCAGCTGCTTCTGCTTCTCGATGTGGCTGTCGGCGCGGCTCGCGTACTGGATGTCCTTCTGGCGACCGATCACCCGCCAGATCGTGTCCGGTTCGTCGCCTTGCGGACGCCACACGTTCACGCTGAAGATCACCGAGTCGCGGCGCGGCGTGTCTTCCAGCACGGCCTCGATCGGCGTGTTCGAGTAGATGCCGCCATCCCAGTACGGCTCGCCATCGATGCGGATCGCCGGAAACGCGGGCGGCAGCGCGCCCGACGCCATCACATGGTCAGGCGCCAGCGCCTCCTTGCGCGAATCGAAATAGCGCATCGCACCCGTTCGCACATTCACCGCGCCGACGGTCAGGCGTGGGCGGCAGGCCCGGACCAGCTCGAAATCGACCAGGGATGCGAGCGTGGAGCGCAGTTGCTCCGTGCTGTAGTACGCGGCTCCCTCCACCCCGAGCGGGAAGTGCATACCGACCCACGACGCGGGATTCGGGGCGAAGAACCCGGGGATTCCGTGGACGATGGTTTCCACGTTCCCGAAGTAGCCCGATGCCCCTGGCCACAGACGCAGGAAGGAGTCCAGGGGCGAGCTCTTCTGGACGCCGTCCCAGAACGCATGCAGGCGCGCGAGCCGATGCTCGGGCCGGTTGCCGGCGATGATCGCCGCGTTGATGGCACCGATCGAGGTGCCGATGACCCAGTCGGGCTCGATGCCGCGCTCATGCATCGCTTCATACACGCCGGCCTGGTAGGCGCCGAGGGCTCCGCCACCTTGAAAGACCAGGACCACCTGGCTGGACAGCGGGGGGTGTGCACGCGCTTTGGCGCGCACGCTGGCGGCTCGGCGGGCGGCGGGGCCGCTCACGCGGCCTCCTCACGGCGTCGGCCTGCGGTCCGTGCGGACGGGGTTGACATGTGGAGCGAGGGTTGGCGGGTCCGGACGATGCATCGTTCACGGGGATGCCGGTCAGGTTGTACCCGGCAAGTTGCCCGATTGCCAGCGTGCCGTCGACGTGGGGATGAGCTTGGGCATGCCTGCGTCCAGCGGCGCGCCAGCGCGATGGCGCTGCTTCGCCGGGTTGGAAGGAGCCCTCGATACCTCGGCAACGCTGCGTTTGGAACCGCTGACAACGCGATTGCGCGTTGTCCGACTGCTCGACCGGGCGGCAGCGCCAACAGTTCCCCGACCCCCGGGGATTGTCATGAAGCCAACCCACCTGCTCCTGATGGTGATGCTGTCCGCTTGCGGCGGTGGTGGTGGTGGTGGTGGTGGTGGTGGTGGTGGTGGTGGTGGTCCTGCTCCGCTTCCCCCGCAGCCCCTGCCCCTGGCCACATCGGTGGCAGTCTCGGGCCTGAGTACGCCCGTCTTCGCCACCGCACCCGACGGGGATGCACGTCTCTTCATCGTCGAGCGTGCTGGCCGCATCGTGGTCGCGCAGGGAGGCGCGAGATCGGCCACGCCCTTCCTGGACATCTCGGCGCGGGTCGGCACCACAGGCGAAGGCGGTCTCCTGTCGATGGCGTTCGACCCGCAATATGCCCTCAATGGGTTCTTCTATGTCTATTTCACGGAGACGAGCGGCGACATCGCGGTCGAGCGCTTCCGGGTCTCACCCGCCAATCCCGATGTCGCGGACCCGGCGCCGCTTCGCATCCTGACGATTCCCCACCGCGCGTTCTCCAATCACAAGGGCGGGCTGGTCAGGTTCGGACCCGATGGCTTCCTCTACCTCGGGACCGGCGATGGCGGAGGCAACGGCGATCCACCCGGGAACGCGCAGAACCTCGACTCGCTGCTGGGCAAGCTCCTGCGCATCGACGTGCGCCAGGCCAGCGCCGGCACCCCCTACACCATCCCCTCGACCAATCCATTCGTGGGCCTGCCGGGCCGGCGCGCCGAGATCTGGGCCTATGGGCTGCGCAACCCCTGGCGCTTCGCATTCGATCCGGCCAGCGACCGTCTCTACATCGGCGACGTCGGAGAGGGCCGCATCGAGGAAGTGGATGTGAGCGCCGCTGACAGCGCAGGGCTCAATTACGGCTGGAATGCCACCGAAGGGACGTCATGCTTCCGGACGGATCCCTGTGACAAGACCGGCTTCACCTTGCCGGTGCTGGAGTACGCGCACGATCCGGCTGGCGGATGTTCCATCATCGGCGGGTTCGTCTATCGCGGGAGCGCAGTCCCCGAGCTGCAGGGACGGTACTTCTATTCAGACCTCTGCAGCGGCTGGCTGCGCAGCTTCGTGTTCAGCGGCGGCGCTGCCACGGACCAGCGGCAATCCATCGCGAACATGGGGACGGTCCTCTCCTTCGGCGAAGACGGACAGAAGGAGCTGTACGTCCTCACGGCGGCGGGACAGGTGCTGCGGATCAACCGCGTGGCCCAGTAACGAGGGGCGCGCGGGCCGGTGCGTTCAGCCGCCTGCCCGTTGTCGGCTGACGAGGTGGAGGCAGTCTTCAAGAGCCCGGTCAGCAGCGGCCCGTGCGTCCAACAGCTGCTGCCGAAGGACACTGAAGGGAATCGTCATCGATCCAGCGCCTTCGCGGGCCTGCGCCATCATCGACCTCTTCTCGAGCTCCCTGACCACGCGCTCGGCGTCATGCCATCGTTGAAACTGCGCGTCCATCTACCGGGCCACCCCTCTGTGAGCAAAGCCCGCCAGCGTACTTGCGCCGTGTCATGACCCGCCCCCTCTTCGCGGGGGGGGGGGCTTGCTAGGGGGCTGTCCAGCGCAGGCGGCGTTGAACGAACAACCGCGCGCCGGGGGCCTGCACCCCTACCACAAGGCCGGACCTCGCATCTGCACAGAGCGCGTGGAGAACCCTGTGGAGAACTGACTGGCAACCGTGCGAGGCCCAGTCACGGAGCGCGTCCCAGCGGATCGCCCATTTCTTGAGCAGCACCAAGGGAGGCTGGCGAATTCCGGAGCCGGCGTGGCTGGGATGACACATTGGATGCCCGCATGACTGCTTTCCATCAGATTGCGCGACGCTTTCACCGTGGATCGTCTCGCCTCGGGCGCGCATCGCCGCCTTTTCGCTCCTCCGAGTGCACGGGCTCACGGCCGGTGACTTCAGCTGTTGGCTGAATCTCCAGGTAGCGACTCAAAGGTCTCGATCACGGCACCGAGATACTGCCGTATCTGCGCCTCGGAGGCGAAGCCCACCACCGGACATCCACCTTCCGATTCGAGCGTCGTGCGTACTTCTTGCAAGAGAGCTCGAATCTCGGCGCTTTCGGAATAATCGATCCACAACCTCCGGCCCGCGTGCTTCGCCTCGAGATCGTATCGCTCGTGCAGAAGGTAGAACAGCGCCAGGACTCGTGTCCTGGCGTCCTTGGCGGCGGAAATCATGCCTCGATTCAACCAATCCATGTCAGCGCCCGAAGTGACGTCAATCGCGCCAGAAGCCGGTTTCCGGGACGTGCGGAATCTGCTGGCGCTCGTACGCACGTAAGTGCCTTCCTGGCTTGCCGGCAAATCTGCCGGACTACACCAGTCCGACTGGCAAGCAGTTTGGCAGCAGGCCGTAGCGCGGGCAAGTTGAGCAGCTCAGCCGGCGCTGGGCACACTTTCTCAGACCAGGTTCATCAGGAAGGAGCCATCCAGGGGAGCTGGCACTCCTTCGACGGGCCGTCATTCCTGGTCGGGCGCTGAGGTACCTGCAGTTGGGCCGCCGGGACCCTGGACACTTGAGGTGACAGAACGCGCACGCTTGTTGGCGGTCTGCTCCCAAGAGTGCGGGGTCGCCGTGCAGAGATTTGCGGGCTAGGAGCCGGCTTGCCGAATAGGTCACGGCCCTGCCTTGCCCACCTACGCCATTGAACTTCTGCGTCCGGCGCCTCGGACAACAGTCGTCCTACATTGGCTAGAGGCTGGGGGAGCATAGAAAGGGACTGTCTCACTCTGGAGTTGCCATGAAATCGTTCCCTTTGATGATCGCTGCTGTTGCCTTTTCGACAATCGCAGCCGCACAGACGCCAACCGCCACGACCAATGCCGGCGCGGCGAAGGCGGACGCCAAGGCCATGAAGAAGCAGTCTGAGGCCGAATACAAGGAGGCCAAGAAGTCGTGCAGCGCGATGAAGGGCGATGAACGCGAGACCTGTCTGAAGGACGCCAAGGCCACGCATGAAAAGGCCGAAGCCGATGCACGCGGAAAGCACGAAATGGCCGAAGCGAAAACGGACAAGGAAAAGGCCGAAGTGTCCAGGAAGGTCGAAAAGGAAAAGGCGGAGGCCACCAAGAAGTCGGCCAATTGACTTCGTTGGCGCCGGCACTCGTGGGAGAGACCGGCGCTGACACGCCAGCGGTCAATCAGGCTCGGACGCACCGCCACACCGTCGACCAGGTGCCGACGCAGCCCAGCGGTGGCGGTTCGTCGCGAGTATGAAGCGACGGATGCCTACGCAGACTTCCCGCGCACACCGCCTGGTCACTTAGGTTCGCATGGACTTCTCACTCTCACTTCTCCTCGATCCGCAAGCGGTTCAGGAGCTGTTGAGATCGAACTGGACTTTGGGCTTGATCGTTGCTGCGGGGGTCATCTTTCTAGAGACCGGAGTCGTGGTGTTTCCGTTCCTGCCGGGTGACTCCCTGTTGTTTGCGCTTGGCGCATCTGCTGCAATTGCGAGCCGCTCACCTTGGCCTGTGTGGGCTACGGTCCTTGTTGCTGCGGTATTAGGCGACGCAGTCAACTACACAGTCGCGCGGACGGCCGTCGGACCGTGGGTGATTCGCCGGGGATGGATTCGTGCGAGCCATCTCAAGCGCACACGCGACTACTTTGCACGATTCGGCGGATCCGCTGTGACCATCGGGCGGTTCGTTCCTGTTGTCAGGACCATCGCCCCCTTCGTTGCGGGCTTTTCGGAGATGCCGGTTCGGCGCTTTCTTGCTTTCAATGCTTTGGGTGGTGTTCTTTGGTCAGCGCTCATGATCGGCCTCGGCTCCTTCACAGGTCGCATCCCATGGGTCCAGCAGCACTTCGGCTGGGTAACCCTCGGGATCGTCATCCTGTCGCTTGTTCCCCTTGCGATCCAGTTCATGCGCTCTCGATAGTGCGGTGCGGCGGGCGAGGCTCTTGGAGCTCGGGGCTGCCGAAGACGATGCAAGTCGAACCGGCTCAGAGGTCGCCGACGACGTTTGCGAAAGGGTGAGGGGCAAGAAGAAGCGCGAGCGTGCAGGCCCATCGAAGACTGGAGCCAGACACTCGGGGCGCTCTGCTGAGGCGGGCCGATCCGCGCGGGCTCGGCCGTGGCGCATCGCTTACCCTGTGCTTCGATCCGTGACCTCCCGCGGCCGCCGCCGTGCGGACATCCCGAGCTCTGCAACTCCACTACATCGCGAGGCCCCCTCATGAAGATCCTGATGGTTCTCACGTCGCACGACCGGCTCGGCGACACCGGAAAGAAGACCGGCTTCTGGCTCGAGGAGTTGGCCGCGCCCTATTACGTGTTCCAGGATGCCGACGCCGACATCACGCTCGCCTCGCCGCTGGGCGGCCAGCCTCCGCTCGACCCCAAGAGCGATGAACCCGATGCCCAGACCGACGCGACCCGGCGTTTCCGCGCCGACAAAGCGGCGATGCAGGCCCTGGCCTCCACCCGCACGCTCGCGTCGATGCGCGCCGATGACTTTGACGCGGTGTTCTACCCGGGCGGCCACGGCCCGCTGTGGGACCTGGCCGAAAGCCGCGATTCCGCCGCCCTGATCGAGGCTACGCTGGCTGCCGGCAAGCCGGTGGCGGCGGTGTGCCATGCGCCCGGCGTCCTGCGCGATGTCAAGACGCCCGACGGCGCACCGCTGGTGAGGGGCAAGCGCGTGACGGGCTTCTCCAACAGCGAGGAGGCGGCCGTCGGCCTGACCAAGGTGGTGCCGTTCCTGGTGGAGGACATGCTCAAGGCCGAAGGCGCCCTCTACAGCAAGGGCAGCGACTGGCAGTCCTATGTTGTCACCGACGGGCTGCTAGTCACCGGCCAGAACCCGGCCTCGTCGGGGGCGGGCGCCCAGGCGCTGTTGCAGGTCCTGCAAGCGACCTCGGCGGACGCCGCACGGTAGGCGCGCCACGGCCTGCAGCAGCTCCTAGGCCGTAGAACAGTCGACCCGGCGCGCTTTCAACGGTGCGCGCCCTGCACCAGCGTCCGGCCCTTGCCGTCCGGCGGCGAAGGGGGCGACGCAGGGTTCCGCGCCGCCCATGCGCTCGCCCCCGGGCGGTGCAAGAAGGAGGCTGGGCGCAATCATTACTGCAGGTCGCTTGGGGCGAGGCCCGCAAGGGCGATCTTGGCCTTGAGCTCGTCCGCTTCCGGGACAGTGGCGTACGCAAGCCAGCTGAAGGCCAGCTTTGCGCATTCCTGAGCCGTATCGGCGATCTGCGATTCTTCCGTCAGCACAGACACCTTCAGTCCGAAGACCTTGGCGATTTCGGGCGTCGGGTGGTCCTGAATGAGATTGACCTCGAATTCAAGTCCCTCGAGCTTGAAGCGAGCGATGCGAAAGTCACCGCCCTCCCTAGGGCTCAGCCGTACCTCGGTGTACATGACGTACGCATCGTGGCGGCTGCTCAATTCCGCCACGAAATGCTCCTCTGTCAGGGGGGAGAGTGCATTGCGCAGCTCCGAGGTGAAGACGGCAAGAAAGGTGATGGCGGGGTTTTGACGCAGGTCCATAGTCCATTCTCCTTTTGTTGCCTGCTCCGTGCAGTAGACCGCCCCCGGGCCTCAATCAAGGCCACGCAAGGCTATTGCGCTCCAGCAGAAGGTGCCAGCTTCAGCTACGCGGGCGTGCAGAAGCCGCCCGTGATGCCTTTCTCCGTCCCGATGCGGGGCGGCCCTGCACGCGAGTCGGGTTCCAGTCAGCCAACGTCGGTCGATCGCCGGCCGCGCGCTCCCAGGTTTCCTACCTGCAGCGCCGCTGCCCGCGCACATGGTCGGGTGCGGGCCGATGCCAGCATGGGCGCATCCAAACAATGTGGAGTGACTCCATGCGCAAGAACATCCTCGTCGCCGCTTCGGTGCTGGCTTTCGTCGCCGCCTCACCGATGGCCCAGGCCAAGGGCTGCCTGAAGGGTGCCGCCGTCGGGGGCGTGGCCGGCCATGTGGCCGGCAACCACGGAGCCGTCGGCGCTGCAGCCGGCTGCGCCGTGGGTGCCCATCACGCCAAGAAGAAGGACGAGGCGCAGCAGGCCGACCAGGCGGCGCAGAAGACCCAACAGTCGCAGCAGCCGCAACAGGCCGCGCCCGCGGCACCGGCCAACAAGTCCTGACGGTCCGCGGCACTCCAGAACGTGCTGGGTGCGCTGCGATGCATGTCCTTGCGCCGCTCGAGGCGGAAGGCGTGCGCGACCTCTCGTCGCGCACGCGTTGATCGCAAGCTGTGCACGGGCTGGCACGCCGGGGTGGACCGTTCTGCGATGAGCTGGCCGGGTCAGTGGTAGGTCAGGCGCCCGCCTCTGGATGCGCCCATACTTTAGCGGTCTCGCACGCTGGCGTGCGCTCACGAGGGCGTTGATGATCGAAGAGCGGCAGGTGGATCAGGCTCTCCTCGCGGTCCCGCGTCCTGAGACGCTCGATCCGAGGGAGCCGCCGCACACGGTGCTGCACGCGACCACAGACGTGCGCAGGGTTGGTGTCGCCATCCTGGCCACCGTTGCGGCCATGGCAATGCTGAAGTGGGCCAGTGCCTTCTTCATTCCCTTGTTGGTGAGCTTCGTCTTCTACTACGCGCTGTCGCCGATCGTGGATGCGATGGCCCGACTTCGCATTCCGCGCGCCGCGGGCGCCGCCCTGCTCGTCATTGGCATGCTCGTTAGCGGCGGCGGTGCCGCTTGGTGGCTCGCGGATGACGCCAACACCATCATCAACTCACTGCCTGTCGCGGCGCAGCGCCTGCGGCAATTGCTGAACGAGAAGTTGGGCCAGAGTCACGGGGCGCTGCAGCCGGTGCAACGTGCTGCGGACGAGCTGGCGCAGGTGGTGGAGGACGCCGCCGGGCGTAGCACTTCGAGGGCGCCGAGCGGCGTTCAGCGCGTGCGCGTCGAGAAGCCTCAGTTCGACATCCGTGAGCACCTATGGAGCGGTGCCATGGGGCTGACCACCGCCGTGGGCCAGATGGTGCTGGTGACCTTCCTCACCTACTTCCTGCTGGTGTCCGGCGACAGCTTCCGGCGCAAGCTTGTCAAGATCACTGGGCCGGGGCTGGCGCAGAAGAAGCTCACCGTACAAGCGCTCGACGAGATCAACGTCCAGATCCAACGCTACCTGCTGGTGCAGTTGCTCACCAGCCTCGGCGTTGGCATCGTCTCCGGTGCGGCGTTCGCCTGGATCGGACTGACGCACGCCGCCGCTTGGGGGGTGGCAGCCGGCCTCCTGAATCTGGTTCCCTACTTGGGCTCCATCCTCATTGCCGTCTGCAGCGGAGCCGCGGCTTTCCTGCAGACCGGCGATGCCGAACTGCCGACCATGGTAGTGGGCGCCTCACTCGTCATCCACACCATGACGGGTAACCTCATAGTCCCCTGGCTGACTAGCGCCGCAAGCAGCATCAACGCTGTATCGGTGTTTGTAGGCGTGCTGTTCTGGGCTTGGCTCTGGGGAGTGTGGGGCCTGCTGTTGGGCGTGCCAGTGATGATGATCATCAAGGCGGTGTGCGACCGTGTCGACAACTTGAAACCACTGGGCGAGTTGCTGGGCGATTGAGCAGTCGTTCCCTCTTGCCGACCAGCAGCCCCGATGCCGAGGCACTGCACGACCGGCTACGCTTTGTAGCTGTCTTCGATCCGCGTCCATTCGTCGATCCCGACGATGCGCTTGTAGTCGTCGAAACTGACCCCCGTGCCGCTCAGCCGCAACTCGCCAGACGCGATGTCGGCCAGCGTCTCGCGCATGGAGGCGGTGGCCCGCATCAGCAGCGAGATACCGTAGATCACGATGCGGAAGCCCAGCTCCTCGAGCTGCGCCGGCCGCAGGATGGGCGTGCGGCCGCCCTCGAGCATGTTGGCCAGCAACGGGACGTCGAACTCCCGGCCGATGCGGGCCATCTCCTCCACGCTCATCGGCGACTCGATGAACAGGCCGTCCGCGCCGGCGCGCAGGTACTGCTCGCCGCGGCGCAGCGCCTCGTCCAGGCCGACCACCTCGCGCGCGTCGGTGCGGGCGATCAGGAAGGTGTCGGGATTGCTGCGCTCGGACGCCGCCGCGCGGATCTTGGCCGCCATCTCCTGCGCCGGCACGATGGCCTTGCCCGCGATGTGGCCGCAACGCTTGGGACTGACCTGGTCCTCGAAGAACAGCGCCTGGGCGCCGAGCGCTTCCAGCGTACGCACCGTGTGCACGACGTTCTTCACGTCGCCGTAGCCGTTGTCGGCGTCCACCAGCGCCGGCAGGTCCGTGACCGCCAGGATGTCGCGGTAGGCATCGGCGAATTCGCGCAGGCCCAGCAGGCCCAGGTCGGGAAGGCCGTGGCGCACGCCCGCGACCGGGAAGCCACCGATGAAGAAGGCCTTGAATCCCGTCTGCCGGATGAGAAGCGCCGACAGCGCGTCATGCGCACCGGGCAGCACCAGGGGTCGCTCGGAGGCGACCAGTTCACGGAAACGGTTCATTCGAATTTCACTCCTGCGTCGCGCGCCACCTTGCCCCACCGGACGCGGTCCTCTCGCATCACGCGAGCCAGGTCGTCGGGGGTGCCGGGTGCCGGCTCGGCGCCCTGGGCGGCCAGCTTGTCCTGCACGTCGGTCGACTGCAGCGCCTTGTTCAGTTCGCCATTGAGGCGGGCGACCACGTCCCTGGGCGTGGTCGCGGGGGCGACCAGCGCGAACCAGGTCACGCCTTCGAAGCCGGCCAGGCCCGACTCGGCGACGGTCGGCAGGTCGGGCGCGAGCGCCGAGCGCTTGATGCCCGTGACCGCCAGCCCGCGGATCTTGCCGGCCCGCACCTGCGGCAGGGTCCAGACGATCGAGTCGAACTGGTAGTCGACCTGCCCCGACACCACGTCCGCCAGCGCCTGCACGCCGGTCTTGTACGGGATATGCACGGCCTGGATGCCGGCGGCGGCGTTGAACGCCTCGGCCACCAGGTGCGTGATGGTGCCGTTGCCGCTGGAGGCGAAGCTCAGCGCGCCCGGCTTGGACTTCGCCAGTTGCACCAGGTCCTTCATCGTCGCGGCCCCGGACTTCGGGCTGGCCACCAGGACGTTGGGCGCCCGTGCCACCAGGCCAACCGGCGCGAAGTCCGCAACCGCGTCGTACGCCAGCTTCGGGTTGGCCACCGGCAGGATGGAATGCGTGCTGGTGGTCGCCAGCAGCAGCGTGAGGCCGTCGCCGGGCGCCTTGGCGACCTGTTCGCTGGCGATGGCCCCGGCGGCGCCGGGCCGGTTCTCCACCACGACAGGCTGCCCGAGGCCTTCCCCGAGCTTCTGGCCGACCAGGCGCGCGATGGCGTCGGTGGAACCGCCCGCCGCGAACGGAACGACCAGCTTGATCGGGCGCGCGGCCGGGGCTTGCGCGTGGGCGACGCCGGTGGCCAGCAGGGCTCCGGCCATCAGCAGGCGGCGGCGGGCATTGCCCGCGCCGGTGAATATCGTCATCGTGTCTCCTCGTGTCTGGACGTCCACCACCTTAGCGGCGCCCGCCGCGGTTGGGAAATGCTGGTTTCCGATGCACCGGCCATGCACGCGATGGATGGATGATCTCGCCCCATGAGCTTGCGCCGCATCGACCTGAACCTGCTTGTCGTCTTCGAGGCCATCGTGGCCGAAGCCAGCGTCTCGCGCGCGGCGCGCCGGCTGCACCTGAGCCAGCCGGCCCTGTCGCACGCGCTGGGCCGGCTGCGCGAGGCGTTCGGCGATCCGATCCTGGTGCGGCAGGGCCGCGCGATGGAAGCGACGCCCGTCGCGCTGGCGGCCCTGCCCGAGGTGCGGTCCATCCTGGCGCAAGTGGGCCGCCTGCTGTCGCACGGCGGCCGCTTCGATCCGGCGACCTCCGAGCGCAGCGTGCACATCGGCGCGTCGGACCATGCCGCCATGCTGGTGCTGCCCCGGGTCCTGCCGCGCATCCGGCAGGAGGCACCGTCGCTGCGGCTGCGCGTCCTGCATGCCGGCCGGGCCGATGCACCGGCCATGTTGCGCTCGGGCCAGCTCGATCTCGCACTGGGCATCTTCAATACGCTCACGGCCGACCTGCAAAGCCAGCCGCTGCTGGAGGAGCGCTACCTCTGCGCCGTCGCACGCGACTCCGGCATCCGGCCGCCGCGGACCGTGGAGGCCTTCCTGGCCGCGGAGCACCTGAACGTGCTGGTGCAAGGCGACGCCCTGGGCTTGATCGACGAGGCGTTGGCCGTGCGTGGCCAGGCGCGTCGCATCGTCCTGACGGTGCCCCACTTCGCGACCGCGCCAGCGCTGCTGGCCGGATCGCGCATGGTCTACACCGGACCCGAGAGCCTGCTGCGAAGACCCGGTGTCGCGGCCACCTTGCATGTCGCGACGCCACCGGTCGAGCTGCCGCCGTTCCGCACGCAGATGGCCTGGTCGCAACGCACCGACCAGGACGAGGGGCTGCGCTGGCTCCGTGGCTGCATCAGCGACGCGCTGGCGAGACCCTAGGGGCTTCGGGCGGAAGGGTCCTTGGTGGACGGCCTGGCGTTCCGCCGCCATGAGCGGAGCTTGCGCATCTTCGAGGACAAGGTGCGCGACGCCATGAGCTTGTCTGGCTCGGAAGGGGGCGGCAACCAGCCACCAGGGCGACATGAGTGCCATGTGTAGGCGGGGCCTGCCACCGTTCTCAGGCCAGCAGATTCCTGAAGCGCTGGACCGGCCCGGGTTCCTTCCGTGCTGCCGGCAGCACCAGCACATCGGCTGACCCGGCACCCAGGACGCGCTGTGTCACGCTGCCGAGGAAAAAGTCGGCGAGCAGGCCGCGCCGCCGCTTGCCGATGACCACGAGGTCGGCACGCATCGCCTGCTCCTTGGCCAACACCATGCTGGAGGCATGGCCGAACGCGAGCGACGGGATGGCCGACGACCTCGCCCCGGACACCGTCCCGATCAGCTCGCGGATCCGAGCCCGGGCGTGGTCGGCGTTGCGCTGCCGGTCCTCACGGACAGCTGCCTCCGGCACGTCGGCCGTGCGCATCGTCACTTCATCCCGCACGGCCACCGAATGAAACACCTCGATCGCCGTGGAGCGCGACAAGCTGGCGGCGGCCGCGATGGCGGGCGCGGCAGCGGGCCCGAAGTCGACCGGCACCAGCACGCGCCGGTAACCCGCGATGGCCGGCCTCTTCACGACCAGCAGCGGACGGCCGCACAGGCGGATCAGGCGCTCGGCCGGCGTGCCGAACAACCACTCGCGCAGGACGTTGGAGCGCCGGGCGGCCAGCACCACCAGGTCCGCGCTCCCCGCCGCCTGCATAACGGCGCGCACGGGATCGCCATGGACCACCCGCACCTCGGCTTGCACGCCCAGGCGTGCGGCGAGGCCGCCGGCGACACGCTCCAGCGCGATGCGTGCGCTCTCAGCGGCGCCGGGCTCGCTCGCCGCATGCAGCAGGCAAAGGTCCGCGCCCTGGTCGCGGGCGATCACGCCAGCGCGCCATGCGGCGTGGCCGGCTTGCGGCGTGAGGTCGTGCAGCACCAGCAGGCTGCGCGGCGAATGCCATTCATGGATTCGTTCTTGCATCATGGCTGTCCTCACGAGGTGTAGTCGCCGGAGGCTTCCGGCTGGAACAGCATCTCGACGATGCGGACGGCATGCGACTCGCCGCCAGGTCCGGTCCATCGCGCGACGTCACCGATGCGCAGGCCCAGGAGCGCGGTGCCCATGGGCGCCAGGACGGAGATGAATCCTGCCGGCGGATCCGCGTCGGCGGGATAGCACAGGCAAATCATCCTGCGCGTGCTGCTCGCTTCGTCGGAGACGACGACCTGGCTGTACATCGTCACGACGTCGGGGCGGACTGCGGGCGAAGCGACCAGCTCGCTAAGTGCGAGCAGTTCGTCGAGCGCGTCCGCGCTGCCGGCGGCGCGCTCGGCATTCAGGAGCCGCGTGATGCGGACATAGTCGATCTGGGTAAGGATGCGCTCGGGCGCGAAAACGGCGGCCATGCAGGGCTCCTTGGCAAACAAGGCACGGCGTGCGCAGGGCACGCGCATGCGGGGACGTTGCGCTTGCGAGGCCCGGCGGTTGGAATTGCGCGAGAGGGGAAGGGTGAACCGCCGGGCTCAGGAATGTGCGAGCGCACGACCGCGCCGCAGGGTGTGCGGCAACGGTGGCGTCGGAATCAGCGGGCGGTTCATGGTGAGGAGTCTAGGCCAGCAGGGGCGGTCCGTCACAGCTGCGCGGCAATGCCCCCGCAAGTGTTGCCAGAATGCATGCGCGCCCGTTCGCCGCCGCTGGCTCAGGCCAGCGAGTTGGCCACCAATTCGCAACAACGGTGCTCCCCCGCTGGTGCGGAACAAACGCGGAGGTGGCCATGATTTCGAGGGTGTCACGCCATTGGCGCTCATCGTTGTCTACCTGACGTTGCTCGTTGCGTTGGAATGCGGTCTTTGGGGACTTGCTCACTTCGCCGTCACCTGGTTGCAGTAGGGAGCGTCGTGGAACGTCCTTCGGTGGCAGCTATTGGGCGGGAGCGGACGTGGAGCTTGGCCCAGGCTTCACGAAGGAGGAGCTCTGACTTCACGACTTCCGCTGGCGGCCAAGCGGCCGTCCATCAGATGGACCGCTTCGGTTCCTTGGTCGTGTAGCCCCTGGCCTCCACTTGGCGAGACGTCGCCGACTGACCGTCCTCAACGTTCGGGCCGCCGCCACAGCCAAAGCAGCACGCATCCCATGCAGGCGCCGGACAGCCCGGCGATCCAACGGTTGGGGACGGCAATCAGGATGAACAGGACACTGACGAGCATCGTCGTCGTCGCAGCCCATTTCGCGGAGCGGCCCACTATGCCGCCTTCACGCCAGTTCCGGATCATCGGTCCGTACCGCTGGTGTCCTTCCAGCCAGGCATTCAGCCTCGGCGAACTGCGGGACGCAGCCCAAGCTGCGGCCAGGATGAAGGGCACCGTGGGCATAACGGGCACGAACACGCCGATCACGCCCAGCACGAGGCAGGTGACGGCAACCACTTTCAGCAACAGCTGTTTGCCTTGACGCATGGCCCGCGGATTGTGCCGCGACGGCCGATCCGGTCGACCCCCTTGCCGAAGTGTGAACCGGGGGCTGCTTCCGGCCATGAGCAGCCGCCCCCCTGGTTTGGTCAGAGTTGAACTTAGCAGGACCAGTGATGGACACAATCAAGGCGTGACGGGTGGAGAGCGTCGGACTCTCGGGTGGAGGTGGTCTGATTGCGGGTTTGTCCCTAAGCCCGCCGCCTCGATGGTGATTTTTGGCGGGGGAGACAGGCGCAATGCCGGCCGGTTGCCTTCGCCTGCGCCAGACAGCGCGATTCGTAGCCTTGGGTCCTGGAGTTGGCGACACCCATTCACAGCCTCCAGGCGAGCAGGCCACAAGCTCGATCGCCGGCCGCTGAGCCGTCATTGACCCAACGTCCCATGGTGTGCCGCGCGCGGCTGCGCGAACATGCGGAGGGTAGCGGTTTGTGGCAGAGACAACGCGCATGACGACCAGACAGAACCACCGCCCTCCGCGCGCCCGCTGTTGCGCACCGAGGTTGTTGGCCGGCCGCTCAAGGTCTTCGACCCCGACTGAGCGAGACCGCCCCGTCGCTCCGTGAGCGTTGTCCCTCCTCCTGACGGGCATGAATCCAGGAATCTCTCTCCAGGATCCTTCTACGGCGGAGATCGCCGCGGTGATCTGCGCGCTCGACACCGACGTGGAGCAGGGACTCAGTGCCAGTGAGGCCGCCCGCCGACTAGCCGCTGACGGCCCCAACGAACTCCGTGCCGCGCCGGCTGTGCCGACCTGGCAGCGGATCCTGGCGCATTTCCAGAACCCGCTGGTGTACCTGCTGCTGGCCGCGATTGGAGTCTCGCTTGTCGCCTGGTGGATCGAGGGACGCGTCCACGCCCCAGTGGACTCCATCGTCATCGCGATGGTCGTGGTCGTGAACGCGACGCTCGGCTACTTGCAGGAAGCCAAGGCCCAGAGTGCGGTGGCCGCGCTCGCCCGGATGACCGCGGTGACCTCCGCAGTGATGCGCGATGGCCAACTGCACCGCATACCCAGCGCACAGATCGTCCGGGGGGACCTGCTGGTTCTCGGGGAAGGCGACGCGGTGGGCGCCGATGCGCGCTTGGTCCAGGTCGCGTCCCTGCGTGTGCAAGAAGCCTCGCTGACCGGCGAAAGCATGGCCGTACTCAAAGATGCGTCCACCCTATCCGCCCCGGCCGCGCTCGGGGACCGGCTCGACATGGTGTTCGGGGGAACAGCCATCGTGCAGGGCACCGGCCGCGCGGTCGTCACCGCGACGGGGATGCAGAGCGAAATGGGCCAGATCGCCCACCTGCTCGAGGCGACCGAAGAGGAGCGCACGCCGCTGCAGGACGAGGTGGCGCGCGTCGGGCGCATGCTCGGGGTCGCCGTTGTGGTGATCGCACTCGTGGTGATGGCCACCATCGTGCTCGTCTCCGGCGTTCGCGGCGCCTCCCTCATCACCGTGCTGCTGCTAGGAGTGTCGCTCGCGGTGGCGGCCGTTCCCGAAGGCCTGCCCGCGATCCTGTCGGTCGTGCTGGCACTGGGCGTGCAGCGCATGGCCGGGCGCAAGGCCATTGTGAAGGACCTCTCGTCAGTGGAGACCCTGGGATCGGCTTCGGTGATCTGCTCGGACAAGACGGGCACCCTGACCCGGTCAGAAATGACCATCGAGCGCGTGATGACCGCGTCGGGCGGCGCTCGCGTGAGCGGAGTGGGCTACACGCCGCAGGGCCGGGTCGAGCACGAGCACGGCGATGACGAGCGCGCACTGGCCGAGATGATCGTGGTGCTCAGCGGCGGCAGCCTGGCTGGCAACGCCGACCTGCGGCAGACGGATGCGAGGATCTGGGAGATCCAGGGCGATCCGACGGAGGCGGCGTTCCTGGTTGCGGAGCGCAAGCTCGGCGTGTCCGCGCGGCGAGCGCGGCGTTTTGACCGGGTCCGCGAAATTCCTTTCACCTCCGAACGCAAGATGATGTCCACGATCGAGGTGGACCACGAGCACGGCGACGCGCTGGTGCTCATCAGCAAGGGGGCACCCGACGTCCTGCTCGGTCGCTGCTCGCGGGTGAGGAGCGGCATGGACGTGATCGCCATGGACGATTTGTGGCGCGATCGAATCCTGGCCGGCGTAGACAGGCTCTCAGATGCGGCATTGCGTACGCTGGCCGTCGCCTATCGGCCGCTCAAGCCGGGCGAGGACGGCGGAGACGACGCGGCGCTGGAGCGCGACCTCATCTTTGCCGGCACGGTGGGCATCATCGATCCTCCTCGCGAAGAGGCCGCCGTTGCGATCCGGGAGGCGCGTCGTGCGGGACTGCGGGTGATCATGATCACGGGGGATCATCCGCGCACCGCCGCGCGCATCGCATCGGACCTCGGTATCGTCGAGCCGGGGGCGCAGGCGCTCACCGGGCTGGAGCTCGACAAGTTGGATGACAAGGGCTTCGCGCAGGCCGTGCGCTCTACGTCGGTCTACGCGCGCGTCGCGCCCCAGCACAAGCTGCGCATCGTGGATGCGCTGCAGGCCGACGGGCACGTCGTTGCAATGACCGGCGACGGCGTGAACGACGCGCCGGCGCTGAAGTCGGCCGACATAGGTGTCGCGATGGGCGTCACGGGCACTGAGGTCACCAAGCAGGCGGCGAGGATGATCCTCGCCGACGACAACTTCGCAACGATCGTCGATGCGGTGCGCGAAGGGCGCGTCATCTTCGACAACATCCGCAAGTTCCTGCGTTACTTGCTCTCGTCGAACATGGGCGAGGTGCTGACCGTGTTCCTCGGGGTGGTGCTCGCCGGCTCGATCGGCTTGGCTGATGCCAGCGCGGATGCGGTCGTCCTTCCGCTGCTCGCCACGCAGATCCTGTGGATCAACCTCATCACCGACTCCGGGCCTGCGCTCGCAATGGGCATCGATCCGCCGACCCATGACGTCATGGCGCGTCAGCCGCGTCGCCTGACCGACCGGATCATCGATACCCGCATGTGGGCTGAGGTGATGATCGCCGGGGTGGTGATGGCCTCCGTCACGCTGCTGGCGCTCGACCTATACCTGCCCGGTGGCCTGATCGAAGGCACCCGCGATCTCGACAACGCGCGCACCGCGGCGTTCACCGTGCTCGTGCTGGCGCAGCTCTTCAACTGCTTCGCGGCCCGTTCGGAGACGACAAGCGCCTTCGAGCATCTGTTTGTGAACCCCTGGCTCTGGTGCACGGTGGGCCTGTCAGTGCTGCTGCAGGTCGCCGTCGTCCATGTAGATTTTCTCAACATCGCCTTCGGCACCGTGGCGCTCACGGCCGATCAGTGGCTGACCTGCGTCGCGTTGGCCAGCGTCGTCCTGTGGGAAAGCGAGCTACGCAAGCGGGTGTTGCAAGCCACGCGCAAGTGAGGCTGCCCGACTTCATGGACTCTGGACGGGCCTGAGTGGCGACGCACAAGCTCCGTGAGGATCGACGGCGACACGCGCGAGACCCGCGCCGGCGGCGCCGCACTTTGCGCTGGCTCAATCCGGGTTCCCAGCCGAGCTATTGACCCAAGGTCCCATGGGCCAACACATGCCGCCGTCTTAGGCTTGGACACGTGGCAGTCCGAGCGCAGGAGACCGACGCGGGCCAAGATCGGGGTGGCGGTCGTGTGGGAGCGGGAGGCCCTGCGATCGGGGATGCGAAGGAGTGGTGCCAGTGCCCTGCATTTCTTCCACCGCCGCGGGCGATCCTCGCCGCATGTCCATCGAACCGATGGCGCCAGTTCCGAAGGGAGTCGCACGATGCTAGCCAAACTGATTGCCATGCTCCGCTACTTCGAAGAGGCGGTGCCCTTCCGGCTGGTGCCGGCGCTGGTCACGACGGCAGTACTGGTCATCCTGCTGCTGGTGCCCACGCCGGAGGGACTCAAGCCCAACGCCTGGACGCTGGTCGCGATCTTCCTGACCACGATCGTGGCGATCATCCTGAAGGTGATGCCCATCGGGGTGATGGCCTTGATGGCCATCGTGATCGTCTCGCTGGCGCAGGTGACGTCGAATTCTTCCAAGGACGCGGTCGCCGATGCGCTCAGCAGTTTCGACAGTCCGCTCATCTGGCTGATCGTCGCCGCGGTGCTGATCTCGCGCGGGCTGAAGAAGACCGGCCTGGGCAGTCGCCTAGGCCTGATCTTCATCTCGATGCTGGGCAAGCGCACCATCGGCATCGGTTACGGCCTGGCCATCTGCGACCTGCTGCTGGCCCCGTTCACGCCGAGCAACACCGCGCGGGGCGGCGGCATCGTGCACCCGATCATGAAATCCATCTCCAGTTCCTTCCAGTCGGATCCGGAGACGGGCACCGAGGGCAAGGTCGGCACCTACTTGGCGCTGGTCAACTACCACGCCAACACGATCTCGTCCGGGATGTTCATCACCGCCACCGCGCCGAATCCCCTGGTCGTGGACTACGTGGCCAAGGCCACCAACATGAAGCTGCAACTGTCGTGGACGGACTGGGCGCTGTGCATGCTGGTGCCCGGGCTCCTGTGCATGCTCCTGATGCCTGCGCTCATCTACTTGCTGTCCCCGCCGCAGTTAAAGGCGACGCCAGATGCGATAGGCTATGCGCGCAGCGCACTGGAGCGCATGGGCCCGGTGTCCCCGAAGGAGAAAGTCATGATCGGGACGTTCGCGCTGCTGCTGCTGCTGTGGGCCAACGTACCGGCGATGATCTTCGGGAATGCGTTGACACTGGATCCAACGGTGGTCGCCTTCGTCGGCTTGTTCATCCTGATCATCACCGGCACGATCGACTGGGACGACGTGCTGTCGGAAAAGAGCGCCTGGGATACGCTGATCTGGTTCGGCGCCCTGGTGATGCTGGCCGAACAGCTGAACAAGCTCGGGGTCATCAAGTGGTTCTCCGAAGGCATGAAGGACATGATCGTCGCGAGCGGAATGGGCTGGGGCGCCATCGCCGCGGTGCTGGCGCTGGCCTTGGTCTATTCGCACTACCTGTTCGCCAGCACGACGGCGCACATCAGCGCCATGTTCCTCGCTTTTGTGACGGTCGGTGCCCAGCTGATTCCACCCGAGTACCTGGCGCCCTTCATGCTCATGATGGTGGCCAGTTCGACCATCATGATGACGCTGACGCACTATGCGACCGGGACCTCGCCTATCGTCTTCGGCAGTGGCTATGTCACGCTGGGCAACTGGTGGCGCGTGGGCTTCGTGATGAGCGTGGTCGAGCTGATCATCTATGCCGTGGTCGGAGTCGCCTGGTGGAAAGTGCTGGGTTACTGGTGAACGGACCGGGTGCCACGAGCTCTTCGCATGCGTAACCAGCGCACATATGAGGGACCTATGGGGGTTCGGCGTGGATACCGTCACTGTGCGACGGCTGCTATGGGTCTACAGGGACTTCCCGCCAAAGCAAGCGCTTTGATGGTGTCGAACTCACTTCCGACGTGTTCGTAGAGACGACACCGGGCAGGGCAGACTGCACATCTACAGGCGGTCTTGTGCCGGCTGAATTGCCGGGGCCCCAGATACGAACCGCGCAGCAGGGCTCCATTCGAAAGAAGTGGTCAGGCGAGCCTGCCACGGACCCAAAGCCGAGTTCGCCTGCTGCCGGTCTGACCTGTGGTGAGCATCTTCAATCGCACGTCCGAGGTGAAAGAAGGAAGTAGTTCGCCGCTGCAGCTACGCCGCTGCTGGCGCGGGTAGGTGCGCAACCGGTATCTGCGGCACGTGATCTGCATCAAAGGTGGTCCCGCGCGTCATGATCGTCCATAGGGAAGCCGGCATCCCACTCGCGCTGAAAAGCCTTCCACTCGCGAATGCGAGCCTCGCGGCCTGCCCGTTACCACCACCGGATCGGCCGAGAGTCTGTCACTTGGCACAAGGGGCGGCAAGCCGAGCAGGCGTCCGCTGGCCTGCGGTGGGGAAGGAGCCTCCCCCTCGGCAGGCCAGCGGGAGACTGCGATCCAATTGTTCCGCTTTGGCGGACTGGTTAGGGCGGGTACGCGGCGGAAGTGAGCCTCGAAGGCGCGGACATAACAGCAATGCCTCAGCCGCCGCCCACGCTTACGTCCGCCCCCATCTGCACTTCCAAAGACGGTGTCTGATATCCCCGCAGATATCACTCGGCTCGGATTCCCGAGTCCCGCCGCGAACACATCTAACGCGAATGCGTCAGGAGTATTCGAGCGAATGTGCGGTGGCTGCTTGTGGCCGATTGCTTGCCGTCGTATGTTGCGTTGCCGGTTCAAGGAAGCTGAAGGTGCGGCATACGCCAGAGTGTGAGTCTGGTGAGTGCCTCATGCGGCCGACACTTGGACTACAAGCAAAGCAGCCGCTCGGTCCTGCCTGCCCATCCTCGCTTGTTGAGCTCTGCCGACCATCGAGGCGCCTTAGGGACAAACCCGCGATCAGGCCAACTCCACCCGAGAGTCCGACGCATCATCGACAGTGGCAGGCGTTCTTTGCAAGTTTCTTCAGCCTGACCGTTGAGCCCTCTGGCAGAAAGCCAGAGGGCTCATTTTTGGGACCTTGACCGGCAGTGCAAGGACATTCCCGGCATCCCCTGAAGTTCGACAGAACGTCGAATCCATCCAGCGCAATGGGATGAGATGGACCACCCGACGCTCGGTGGCTGCATTCCGGACTGGAAGCCCGGCGAGGCCTGAGGAAGCCGGAAGGGGGTGTCAATCAACTGCCGGCTCACTGCGCGCCGATGCCGGGCGTCATGCGCACCCGAAACGCGGGAATCGGATGCGCAATGTTCTTGACCGCGTGAACGCCGGCGTCGACAAGGGCTGCCTTCATGTCGCCGCGAACCACGGAATAGATCAGGTCGGACACCATGATGCCCCCGGGCTCGGCAAGACCCTGCAGTCTGGCCGCCACGTTGACGCCGTCCCCGTAGACGGTGCCGTCGAGCTTCTCGATGATGTCCCCGATATGGACGCCGATCCGGAAACTCATCCGGTCATCCTCGGGGCTCCCTGGTCTGGAAGCGAGTGCGCGCTGCGCCTGGATGGCGGCGCCAAGCGCGCCGTTCGCTGTGTCGAAGACGGCAAGAAGCGAATCCCCTGCCATGTCGACGACGCGACCCTGGTTCAATTCAATCAGGGTGTTGAAGATGCTGCGCGCGCGATCCAGCGCGTTCAGGGTCCCGAGTTCATTCCGCGCCATCAGCCGCGAATAGCCAGCGACGTCTGCCGCAAGGATCGCGACGAGCCGTTGCTTGAGATCTGCGCTTGAGGCCGCCGGCGTGATTTCAGTCGATCTCAGGCCGGGGTTCACGAAGTCCTGCAGAGCCGAGAACACCTTGCCGAAACAGGCCTCGCCCTTGAGCAACACATGATTGCGCCCTTCGACGGAGACGAACCGCGCACCCGGAATCAGGCTTGCCACCAGGCGCCCTTCATCCACTGGAGTACGCATGTCCTGGCGCAGGTGAAGGACGAGGGTCGGGCACTTGATTTGCCGTGCAAGATCGGAGACATCGATCGCTCCCCAAGACTCGAGCAGGCGGACCGCACACTCTGGTGTGGCCGACATGCGCTCCTGCTCATTGAACCAGGCGGCCTGCTTGGCGCTCGCGTCGGGAATGAACTGCGACGTGAAGATCTGACGGTAAGCCGGGTTCTCGCGACCCCACCCGACCTTCATCAGATCGAGCAATGCCTGGAGTTCGCGGCGCTGTTGCTCCGTCGGATTGCGCTTCAGGAACCCGCGCGCGTATCCGCCATAGACGACGAGACGGGTGACTCGTTCAGGATGCCGCGCCGCATACGCGATCGACGTTGCACATCCCTGTGAACACCCAAAGAGTGCGAAGCGATCCACGCCGGCCCCATCCACCACCGCCTCGAGATCCGCAATTGCGGTCTCGAAGGAGATTTCGGGAGGGTCTCGACTGGAAAGTCCGGTTCCGCGGCCGTCGTACCGCAGCAGCATGTTGTGCCTGCTGAGCTCGACGAGCCAGGGCTGCATGACCGGGCTCTCGAGATCGAACTCCAGGTGCGTGAGGAAGTGGGCTGGTCTGACGAGCGGGAGTCCGCTGCCCATGGTCGCGTAAGCGATGCTGGTGCCATCGCTGCTCGTACAAAAACGAACGTCCTGCTGGAGTTCGGCCATCTGCCTCTCCTTGAGCGCACGGGTGCGGCCGCGGTCATTCTAGGGGCGCGGATCGTCTCGCCGATGCGGTTGGTCTGGGTGAGCCGCAACCTAGCTGGTCATTAGCTCCAGGTGGCTGCCTAGCCATCGGCCTCGGATTCCGCGACCCCTTGCGGCCCGGGCGGCGGCGCGCACCGGCTGGGATGCCAATCCCGGGCTCGCCCGGTCTGATTTTGACGCTGCTCAAACTGCAGCGATCGGCACTTGCGCGGGAGGCTGGTCTTCGCTGCCGTACGAATGCGCCGTCGTCGCGATCCTCACCGGCGGCGGGGGCTGTTTCTGGCCGAAACCAGCATCACTGCGTGGACGGAGCTTCCGCCGCACTGCTCGGAATGGGAACCAATTTGCCGTCCTGGTGGACGCCATGTCCAGGCCCTTCGGCAGGGACTGCCTGAGCAAGCCATTCGTGTTCTCGTTCGTTCCACTCTGCCATGGGCAAGAAGCTCGATCAGGGCCGCTTTGCCGCCGGCGCCGTCCGCCGCGTCTCGGCGCCGAGCGCGCGGTCCAGTGCCTTGCGGAATGCTGAGACGTGCACCGCCTGGTTGCGGTTCGCCATCGAGTACCTGGTCGGAGACCCGGTGCCCAGCGACTGCGAGATCACGCCGACCACGCGCCACGTGCCGTCGGGCTGGCGCGCGAGCAGCGGCCCGCCCGACATGCCATTCTCGAACGCGCAGTCGACGCCGAAGATGCCGGGCGCGGGGCCGAAGTCGCGTGCCCGGCAATCGGTCTCGACGGTCACGCCGGGCCGGCGAGCGCGCGAGCGGGGGTAGCCAATGCTCGTCAGCGTCTTGCCGGGCAGGCTTTCCGGCGTCGTGTAGCGGTCGACGCGCAGCCAGCCGTAGCGGTCGCCGAGGCAGTTGTCGAGGCGCAGGATCGCCCAGTCGCCCGCGGCGCCGGCGAAATCGTCTTCGGTGAAGCGCCCGGCGTCGACGACGGTCGCGATCGTGGTCGACGCGAACACCCGTGCCTTGCCCGGCTGCGGGCGGGCCTGGAAGCGCGCCCGCCGGGCTAAGCTCCACAGGTTCGCCGGGTCGCGCCACGCGCCGGCGGCGTACGGTACGTGGTGCGCGCTGACGACATGGCAGCGCCCGACGAGGAAAGCCGTGCCGCCGCTGCCCGTGCGCGGCTCGACGAGCGTGCCGACCGCCCGGTACGGCAGCGTGTCGGCGTCGCGTTGCACGCGGCGGTCGATTCCGTAGACATGGGCGTGGGTAACGGCTGCCTGCAGCAACGCGACGCAGGCCAACGCGAGCCGCACGCGCCTAGACCCCTGCACGCCGCCGCACAGCGGCCTCGCGGGCCACTCGGCGGGCAGGGTGTCGTCGGTGCAGGCCCGAAGCAGGCATTGCATGGCACGCGCGTGAAAGTAGGATCGAGGCCGATTCTGCGCGAAGATATCGAAATCGGGCTGCGCCGGTCGTCGTGTGCACGGCATGAAAGTCCCGTCGGCGCCGGCGCGCCCTCGAGCCCGCTTGGCGAGTCCGGCTTGCTTGTGCTGCAAGGCCATGCGACCGAGTCGTCGAGCGCCGCGCCGACTAGAGCGCGAAGCATCGTAAGGCCAATTCCTCCCCCGTCTGCTCAACTTCCCTTGGGTACGTCAGCAAACGAATGCGAAGGGACTTCCCGTGATCGCTGAGGCATGTCCCACCGCCTAGATTGGCACGTCGAAGTCAATCTCTCGAGGAAAGGATGTGCCATGAACGAATGTGCAGCAGCCCGGGTCGTGCGTGTCGGCGTCGACCTCTCGAAGCGGGTGTACCAGGTGCATGCGGTGGATCGGTCCGGTGAGGTTGTTTTCGCCAAGCCGATGTCGCCTGAGCGGTTCCTGGCCTGGTGCGCGGATCTGCCGGTGGGCTGCCTGGTTGCAACGGAGGCCTGCGGTGGCGCGCACCACATTGCTCGACGCATGCTTGCGATGGGTCTGGATGCGCGTTTGATCGCCGCTCACTTCGTCGCACCGTATCGGCTGGCAGGCAAGAGCGGCAAGAACGACGCCAATGACGCGGCCGCTATCTGCGAAGCGGCCAGTCGCCCGCACATGCACTTCGTGCCTGTCAAAACCACAGAGCGCCAGGGACAGGTGGCCCTGCATCGTTTGCGCGAAGGCTACAAGGAAGAGCGAAGCGCCTGCATCAATCGCATACGGGGTCTGCTAACCGAGTTCGGCCTTGTCTTTCCCAAGAGGCCGGAGACGCTGCGTCGCGTGCTGATCGAGGTGCTCGAAGACGGCAGCAACGAGTTACCCGGCTTGGTGCGCCTCGCGCTCGAACGCGCACACGCTCATTGGGTAGAGCTGGATGCCCAGCTTGCCTGGTGTGATCAGCAGATCGACGTCCATGTGAGGACCGACGTCCGTGCCAAGAAAGCTTTACAGCTCCAGGGGATTGGTCCAATCACCGCCTCGGCCATCATCGCCGGCGTCGGCGATTTCACTCAGTTCCGCAACGCCCGCCAGTTCGGCGCGTGGCTTGGATTAGTTCCCAGCCAGAACTCCTCTGGAGGCAAGGTTAGCCTTGGAGGCATCACCAAGCGCGGCGACGACTACCTTCGTACCCTGCTGATCCAGGGGGCAAAAGCCGCAGTGATGACGGCCAACAAGCGAACCGACCGATTGAGTAGGTGGCTGCTGCAACTCAAGGCCCGAGCCGGCTGGCAAAAGGCCACCGTCGCACTGGCGAACAAAAACGCGAGAGTCCTCTGGACGATCATGACCCACGGGACTACCTTCGACGCAGACTACTTGCCGCAGATACCTGCAGCGCGTCAGCCTAAGCCGCCAGCTGCCCAACTCGCATAGCTGCAGCCGCAGAACCTACGCCCCCCATCAACTCGGACGTGCGATTGGAGATGCTCACCACAGGTCAGACCGGCAGCAGGTGAACTCGGCTTTGGGTCCGTGGCAGGTTCGCCTGACCACTTCAATCGAATGGAGCCCTGCTGCGCGGTTCGTATCTGGGGCCCCGGCAACGCGCCGGCACAAGCCCGCCTGTAGATGTGCAGTCTGCCCTGCCTCGGTGTCGTTCTCCAAGATGCTCGTCAGAAAGCGAGATCACGCCAAAAGCACTTGCTTTGGTGGGAAGTCCCTGTAGACCCGAAGCAGCCGTTGTCCTGTGCCAAGACGTCATCCGCCCCGTCCATCAATCAGTGCCGCGGCCGTTTCAAGACTCCGATGGAAGGAGCGGAGGCCGGGGAAGCAGCCTGCGGTCCCACGCCGTACCAAGATTGGAGTTGTTCCGCAGAACAGCGCCCTGTCTGCGCACACGGTGGATCAATCATTGGAGGCGGGAAATCACTCGGTGGCGGAGTGCCTGCGGGCAGAAGCCTGGTCATAGGTCGCTTTGCAGGAAGAGTGTCAGTGACAGGGACTTGCGCTGCCGCAACGGAGACAAGGCTCAGGAAAGCAACTATGACCGACGCCCTCTTCATGGACATGAGCATAGCGCGAGGCAACAGGCTCTCCACTTCCGCTTCTGGCCGTTAGCAGCCGTGATGGCTTCCGGCGATCCCGTTGTTGGTGCCAGCCCTCGCACTTACGATGCCGGCCGAGGACCGAAGATGATGATCGCCATCCCGGCCAGACTCACGGTCACTCCAATCCAGTCGGTCGTGGTGGGGCGAATGCCGTCCACCCCCCATAGCCACAGGATCGCCACGCCGATGTAGACGCCACCATAAGCGGCGTACACCCGACCTGCGGCCGTCGGATGCAATGAGAGGAGCCAGGCGAACACCGCCAGGCTCGCCGCGGCCGGTACTAGCAACCAGGCGGAGCGGTCCCGCTTCAGCCACAAATACGGCAGGTAGCAGCCGACGATCTCCGCGATCGCGGTCAGGACGAACAGGCCGACGGTCTTGAGCACATCCATGCGGTTCATTGTGTCGCAGGCCTCGTCTCCAAAAAAAGTGCCGTCACCGCTTGACCCTCAAGCAACTTGAGGTCCTACCGTTCGGCGCGTGGGTGGTTTACCCATGCATTCTGAACACTTGATCGATGAAACCGTGGAAACTCGTCCTGGGAGCCGGAGTGGCCTGCGCGGCCTGCTGCGCCGCGCCTATCGTCAGCGGCATGGCGGCGCTGAACATCGGCTCCGGCTTGTTCGCCGCAAGCATGGGCATCTTGTCCGCGTACGCCGGATCGTGGCTCCCGGTGGCCGCTGTGGGCACGGCGGCGGCCGGGGCCGTCCTGTTCGTGCGGCGCCGCCGGCGATCCGCCTCCCCACTTGCGGGGGGCTGCGGATGCTCCAGCGCTGCGTCCGATTGCGGGAAAGAGACGGCATGAATGGTCAAGACCCAGGCACGCCCGTTCGCCTGCACGCTCGAGTTCAGCCTGCTGGCTGCTTGGCCAGAATGTCTTAGGCGTTTCCGTGACTACGATAGAGACCATGAGCGCAGTCTTACCCCTGTCCATCGGAGCCGCTTCGAAGCAGACCGGCTGCAGCGTGCCCACGATCCGGTACTACGAGGAGATCGGACTGCTGCCTGCCGCGCTGAGGTCCGAGGGTAATCAGCGTCATTACGACGAAGCAGCCATTCAGCGGCTCACCTTCATCCGGCGCTGCCGCGATTTTGGCTTCACGATTGAGCAGGTCCGGGAACTCGTGGGGCTGGTGCACCAGCCTGATCGGGACTGCGTCGAAGTTCGCGACATCGCACAGCTGCACCTGCAGGAGGTGCAGAAGAAGCTTGCCGAACTGCAGGCGCTGGAAGCCAGCCTCTCCAAGTTCGTCCTGAGCTGCAATGCCGCGTGCGTTGGCGGGCCTGCCGCGGACTGCACGATTCTCGAAGACTTGGCGATGCCCGCATCGCGTACGGGCAAGCCAACTGCGGGCCGTTCATGCTGCTCCTAGGCCAGCGCACTGCACGAGACGCTTCGAAGCGGCACGGCGGCTTCCGGCCAGGAGCAGCCATCTTTGCGCGGTGCAGTTCCGACAGCCCGCGCCTCTGTGCGCCGGGGGCTACCCCGAATCATTGAAAGGCCAGCAGAGTCCTCCCGCCCCAAGAGCGACCAAAGGAATGGAGCTCGCTGAGCCGATCGGACTGGTCAGCGCCTGGTCCAAACGAAAAAAACCGGCTGAGCCGGTTCTTTGCTGGAAGCGACGGCGTTAGTAGCGACCACCGCCGTAGCCGCCATTGCCATAGCCAACGTCCGCTCGCCTGGTTGCCTTGAAGCCCTCTGCACCGTACCCAGCCGGGCCACGGCCTTCTTCACGAGGACGGGCCAGGTTCACGGTGATCGAGCGTCCATCCACGGACCTGCCGTCCAGCGCCTTGATGGCGGCCTGGGCGGCTTCCGCGGACGCCATTTCGACAAAAGCGAACCCTTTGGAGCGGCCCGTTTCACGGTCCATCATGACCTTTGCGGAGGAAACGCTGCCGAACTCGGCAAAGTTGCTCTCGAGGATGGAGTCGGTCACGGAGTAGGGCAGGTTGCCCACGTAGATCTTGGTGCTCATGGAAGAGCCTTTCTAAATGATGGCGCGCAATAGTGCGCACCGGGGAGGCGGGCAGGAGGACCGGGAGTCGTCCGCAACTGGGACAGAGGGTTGGATCTGCGTCGAGCCGACCCTCAGCGCGAGGGGATGCAGCACGGACGTCTGCTGGCAGGCAGCGGAACCCGATCAGGCTGGAGCTACTGCGCACGTATGGCGGCGGCGCAGCGGCCCTCGGTTGCAAGGAGCGGTCAGCGCTTGCAGCCCTCTTTGCAGACCTTATGGTTCGCGCCAAGAATGCGCTTGGAGGCAAGCTCGGCCAGCGGCCGGAAGCCGCCACACTTGAAGCAGCTCATGAAACCCGGGCGGGCTGAGGACAGGATCGCGCCACCTGGGGGCTTGCCCCGGGAATAGCGCAGCCCGTCATCAGAGATGACGTTTGTATGAGGTGCGGAGGACATCGAGACGCTCCGGCTCTGGCCGGAGGTGAGGTGACTGGCCGGAGATTTTACCTCGATCGGGTCCGAATCCTCGAGAGAGACCCTTCAGAAGCCTCGGGAGGCGAAGAGGGCCCGCCGCAATCGCCTGGACCGGGTTGCACCTGTCGGCGGGCCATAGGTGGTGGAGAACGCCGCGTGATGAGGGCAGCTGTCAGCCAGGAGCAGACGCCGATCGAGCAGTGTCACTGCGCTGTTGTCGTGCGCTCAATCGGCGGATACCAGCTTGAGGCCCATGACGCCCGCGAGGATCAAGGCAATGCAGAGCACCCGCACCGGCGACGCCGACTCACCCAGAACGGCCATCCCGACCATTGCGGTCCCCGCTGCGCCGATCCCGGTCCAGACGGCGTAGCCGGTTCCCATCGGGAGCGTGCGCAAGGATGCCGACAGGAGAAAGACGCTCGCCAGTCCGGTCGCGACGGTGCACAGCGCCGGCGTCACCCTCGTGAAGCCCTCCGACGCCTTCATGCTGAAGGCGAATGCGATCTCCAGGATGCCGGCGATGCAAAGCAGCGGCCATGCCATGTGTGCCACGTCGCGCACCTCAAGCCTTGGCAGCTGCCGGTGTCGAGCGAAATGCGACGCCGAAGCGGTTGAAGGCGTTCATCAGGCCGATGGCGTACGTCAGCTCGGCCAGTTCCTTGTCCTCGAACTCCGCCAGCGTTGCCTGGTAGACCGCATCCGGAACACCGGTGTCGGCCACCAGCGTCACGGCTTCGGTCCAGGCGAGGGCGACGCGCTCGCGGGTGCTGAACACTTCGCCGGTCTCGCGCCACACCGGCACCAGCACCAGCTTTTCCACCGGGAGGCCGCCCTTGAGCAGGTCGCGGGTATGCATGTCGATGCAGTAGGCGCAGCCGTTGATCAGGGAGACGCGCAAGTACACGAGGTCGATCAGTGCCTTGGGCAGGCTGCCCTTCAGGAGCGTTGCGTAGACGGCCCCGAAGGCCTTGAAGCCGTCGGGTGATGCCTTGGCATAGTCGATGCGATGGGTCACGGGGAATCCTTGGTGGTTGAAGGACTCGATCGTGCGGGATCTTGGCCCGGTCAGGAAGGGCCATGAATGGCTTTGTGGACTAGGCCAAGACCGCTGCTTGCGGTGCGGTTAGCGCGACCCACGAACCAGTTCCAGGATGCGCGTTGCGTGCCTCTCCGCCGTCCGCTGGGAGTCGATGTTCGTGAAGTTGAGAAGCACCGCCGGCGGCCCGTCGCCTTGCGCCGTCCAGTCGGTCAGTGCCTCGCCATACAGGCCTTCTGCCAGCATGCGCGCGACCAGCCGGCGATCCGAGCGTTGGCCCTGCAGCCGCAAGACCAGGTGCATGCCTCCCGGCTGCGGATCGACGCGCATGAACTTTCCCAGCACGCCGCTGAGGCCGGCCGCTGTCGCTTCCCGGCGTTCGGCGTAAAGCTTGCGCATGCGTTGGATGTGGCGCGCGAAGTGGCCTTCCTCCAGGAAGGCCGTGACGATCGATTGCGTCAGCTCCGGACAGCTGCCTGCGAAGGCCTGGCTGATCTGGCCGAACCGCTCCACCAGCGCTTCGGGCACGACGACGTATGCGAGCCGGATGCCGGGAAACAGCACCTTGCTGAACGTGCCCGCGTAGAGGACGCGTCCGTCACGGTCGAGGCTCTTGAGCGCAGGAAGGGGACGGCTCGCATAGCGGTACTCGCCGTCGTAGTCGTCTTCGATGATCAAGGACTGGTTGCGCGTCGCCCAGTCCAGCAGCGCCAGGCGCCGCCGCAGCGACAAGGACACGCACAGCGGGCTCTGGTGCGCCGGCGTGACCACGGCAGCGCGCGCCCGCGGCGCCGCCTTCACTGCCTGGTGAATGACCATGCCCTCGTTGTCGACGGGTACCGGGACAGCCGCGATGTTCAGGTGGCCCAGCAGTTGCCGGGTCGGCGGGTAGCCAGGGTCTTCCAGCCAGACCCGGTCTCCCGCCTTGAGCAGCGCGTGCGCGATCAACCCGATCGTGTGGCGGTACCCCGACGTCACGAAGACCTGCGAAGGAGAGCAGTCGATGCCCCGCGACACCTGCAGGTAGCCGGCGATCTGCGTCCGGAGTCCGGGCAAGCCGTACACCGGAGGGTGGGCCATGTCGGAAGGTTGCATCGCGCGGACGCACCGCGCGCCCAGGCGCGCCCAGATCTTGCGCGGGAACGAATCCAGCGCGGGCAGGCCCATCTGAAAGGGCAGCACCGAGTCGGGCCGGAAGCTGGGTGGTTCGCTGACCTGGACGCGTGCCGACGGGGTGGCGACAGGCGCTCTTGGCTTGAGCCCCGGCGTCACCACCGTGCCGGCTTGGCCACGTGCCTGGATGTACCCCTCTGCTGCCAGGAGCGAATAGGCCGCGTCGATCGTGCCTCTGGCCAGGCCCAGCTCCTGCGCCAGCGCCCGGGCCGAGGGAATCCGGTCGCCCGGCTCGAGGACTCCATGGTTGATGGCGCCACGGAACCGCTCGTAGATCTGCCGGTAGTACGGCTCGGCTGCATTGGGGTCCAGCGGCGGGACAGTGGTGCTCTTGACGTTCATGGGGTGGCGCGATCTGCCGCGATCATGGACCAATCGCAATCTCGCTTCTTGGATCTTGGTCGTGGACCATGCGCTTCGTAGAGTCAATGCCTCACCCGCAATCCCCAACCGGAAGACTCAACGATGAACATCCTCCATGTCAGCTGCAGCCCTCGTGGCCCTGCCTCCGAGAGCCATCGGCTCGCCCAGGACATCGTCCATCACCTGGTGCAGGCCGATCCGGCGGCAACGGTCGTCGAACGTCATGCCGGTGACGGTACCCTGCTGGGCATCGATGGGGACTACGCGCAGTCCCAGCACGGGTCGGCCGATGTTTCCAGCAGCGGGACGGCATCGCGATCCGAAGTCCTGATCCGGGAGCTGGAAAGCGCCGACGTCGTCGTCATCGGCACGCCGATGCACAACTTCACCGTCCCCGCTGCGCTGAAGCTGTGGATCGACCATGTCGTGCGCGTGCGGCGCACCTTCGACGTGAGCAGGCTGGGCAAGGTTGGCTTGCTGCGCGACCGTCCGGTGCTGGTCGCCGTGTCCTCGGGCGGCCGGTTCTCGGGGGAGGGCACGCGCCAGCCCGACTTCCTGACGCCCTACCTGCGAGCCATCCTGGGCATCATCGGCCTGCACGACGTCACGTTCTTTTCCGTGGAAGGCATGGCGTTCGGTCCCGCGGCGGCGGCCGAGGCCAGGGCGAGAGTCGGCCGTTCACTGCAGGAGCACTTCGCGGCGTGGTCGGGAGTCACGCAATGACACGCCCCGCCGCGCACGCTACGGCCGGGACACTGGCGGCGCCCACCTTGTCCCCGTGGACGATCTTCTGGATCTCCAGCATTGCCGTGTTCCTGGTGTCGCTTGACTCGACGCTGCTGTTCGCCGCTTTCGGGGCCATCGGCGCCAGCTTCCCCGGCACCTCGGCAGCCGACATGTCGTGGGTCCTGAACGGCTACACGGTGGTCTATGCCGCGATGCTGATCCCCGCCGGCGGAGTGGCCGACACGCACGGCCGCAAGAAGGTGTTCCTCCTGGGCGTGGTCCTCTTTCTCGTCGCTTCGGCTGCGTGCGGCCTGGCCGGGAGCGTGGCTTGGCTCGTTGCCGCCCGTGTCCTGCAGGCCGTGGGCGCCGCGCTGCTGACGCCGGCCTCCCTGTCTCTCGTGCTCGACGCCTTCCCGCAGCACAAGCGGGCGGTGACGGTGAGCCTGTGGGGTGCTGTCGGCGGCCTGGCTGCTGCGGTCGGGCCCAGCCTGGGGTCGCTGGTGGTCGAAACGCTGGGGTGGCGCTGGGCCTTCTACCTGAACCTGCCGTTGGGGGCCCTGTCCTTGTGGCGCGGCGCCGCATTGCTGCAGGAAGCCAGAAAGCCCGAACGGCAGCGGCCGGTGGATGGGGTCGGCATGGCATTGCTGATCCTGGGCGTCGGCGCCATCGCCTTGAGCATCGTGCAGATGGAGTCGCCGCGGTGGACCGCCGCGGAACTCGGCGCGGCGGCGGTCGCCGGTGTGGCGGCGCTCGTCCTGTTCGTCCTGTGGGCTCGCACCGCGCCCGCACCGCTGGTCGACCTGGGCCTGTTCAGGAATCGGACGTACGCCTTCACGAACGTCGCGACCCTGAGCTTCGGCATCGCGTTCTCGATGATGTTCTTCGCCTTCTTCTTCTACCTGACCCAGGTGTGGCACTACCCCTTGCGCACAGCCGGCCTGGCCATCACGCCGGGACCCTTGCTGGTGATCCCCTTCGCGATCCTGTCCGGGCGGCTGGCAGGCAGGATCGGCCATCGTCCGTTCCTGGTCGGCGGTGGACTTCTCTACGCGTGCGCCGGATCGTGGTTCCTGCTCGTGCCGGGAGCGGAGCCGGCGTACCTCACGCATTGGCTGCCCGGGCTGATCCTGAGCGGCTCCAGCATTGGCATGGTCTTGCCCTCGCTCTCGGCTGCCGCCGTGAACCGCTTGCCGCCCGGCCAGTTCGCCGTCGGCAGTGCCGTGAACCAGGCCACGCGCCAGATCGGATCGGTGATGGGCGTCGCGGTCACCGTCCTCCTGCTTGGTCACGGTAACCTCACGCACGCCAGCTTCGTGCCGCTGTACGTCAGCCACGTCCTGCTCGCCCTTCTGACGGCAGGACTGTGCATCCCCGTGAACACCAAGCCGCAGCGTTGAGGCACTGCCAGGGGCACATCGCGCTTTCTTGCTAGCCGAGGCTATCGCGACACCGGTGAGGTCTGCCTTCGGTCAGATGCAGCCGTGACCCAGACCCGCTGAGCGCCTTGCGCTGCTCCGCGGCTGGCCACTCTCTCAGGACGGCAGCGGCACCTGCTCGACGAGTCGCTGCACCGCTTCCCGCAGCCCCGGCGGCCACGTCGCGTTCTGCCGCGCGGGTCGCACCGGATAGCGGCGGCCCGCCGGCAGGGTGTGCACCTGCAGACCCAGCATCTCGATCTGGCTCTCCGGCTCGAGCTCGGCGAGGTTGGTGTGCGCGGAAGAGGCGTCCACGAGCGTGACGGCGCCGCTGCCGATGATCTCGATCGCCTCCTGGCTCTCGACGACCAGGGCGGTGTCCTCGTCGACCCCCACGCCGAGCAGGTCGGGGCGCTGGGCGAGCGCCGAGAGCAGGCGCGCGAGCCGTCCCCGTTGCGAGAAGTGCTGGTCGACGATCGCCGCCGGCAGGAGGCCGAGCCCGACGCCCGTGCCGACCACGTCCTTGCGAGGATGGCGCATGGCAGGGCCTTGCACGATCATGTGGCGCGACATTGCCGCCGCCCCGGCGCTCGTGCCACCGATGCAGCGCCCGAGGTGCCGATGGGCGTGGTGCAGGGCGGCCATCGCAGGCGTCTCGCGCAGGACGTCCATCAGTCGCGACTGGTTGCCGCCGCTGATGAAGATGGCATCCGCGTCCAGGATGGCCTGCACGACTTCGGGCAGGAACGCAGCGTCGCGCTCGAGGAGCGGCAACAGTTCACAGTCGCCCGCGCCGAGCTCGGCGAATGCCTGCCGGTAGCTCGCGGCGACCACCAGTGGAACGGAGCTGGCCGCGGTCAGCAACCGGACGCGGGCCTGCGGTCCGCCTGCATGCTGGAGGAAGCGCCGCAGGATCAATCGGTCCTGCACGCGGTCCTCGGCGCCGCCGACGATGACGAGCCGACCCCGGGTGGGCGTTTGTGCGGCCAGGCGCATCGTTGTCCCAGTGAGAAGCGAGGAGAAGAGCAGGTCGCGTCGGCGCATGCGGCAGGCGAGAGCGGTGCGGAAGAAGGCTTCTGCTGAGTGTAGCGCCGACGCCAGGCCGAGGCAGCCTACAGGAACCTCTCCAACACCCCCCGCGACTTCCGGTCCAATCCCCACCGATCCGCAATCCGGAAGTTGATCCCCTCCGCGCTCGCAATCAGCAGCGCCCCATTGCCCAGCTGCCGGATGTCCTCCTCGCCTTTCAGCACGAAGCGCGTCGACCCGCGGTCCGTCACCACGCTCCACGTGCTGGGCGTCGAGAAGCTGGACACAGCCTCGATGCGCTGCACCGTCGGCACGAACTCGCGGCCTGCCAGTTCGTCGTCGATCAGCGCACGGTCCTGGGGCTGCAGCTCATCCAGGTGAGGCACCCAGGCGAGCTCGCGCCCCTCGGCGCCCACCAGCGACACGCCCTCCTCAGGCGCGGCCAGCGGGAAGGCCCGCACCGGCACGACGCCCTCGTGCACCGTGCCGTCGGCCAGCGTCAGCACCAGGCGACCAAAGCGATTGCGTTCGAGTCGGACCATCGTCATTGCCCCGCGGGATGCGCCGCATGCGCGGGCGCCGGCAGGCGCAGGTCCTCGCCACTGTCTTCCTCGTCGACCTGGCGCGCCTGCGCTTCGTACAGCCGCCAATAGGCGCCCTGCCGGGCGATCAGCTCGTCGTGCGGGCCCACCTCGACCACCCGGCCCCGGTCCATCACCACCAGCCGGTCGGCGCGGCGCAAGGTCGACAGCCGGTGCGCGATGGCGATCGTGGTGCGCCCCTGCACCAGGTTGTCCAGCGCCTTCTGGATCTCCTTTTCGGTCTCGGTGTCGACGCTGGAGGTGGCCTCGTCGAGGATCAGGATGCGCGGGTCGATCAGCAGCGCGCGGGCGATCGAGATGCGCTGGCGTTCGCCGCCGGACAGGCCCTGGCCGCGCTCGCCCACCATCGAGTCGTAGCCCAGCGGCAGGCGCAGGATGAACTCGTGCGCGTGCGCGGCGCGCGCCGCGGCCACGATCTCGGCCCGGGTCGCGTCCGGCCGGCCATAGGCGATGTTCTCGGCGATGGTGCCGAAGAACAGGAAGGGCTCCTGCAGCACCAGGCCGATGTGGCGCCGGTAGTCGGCCACGCCGAAGCGGCGGATGTCGGTGCCGTCGACCCGGATCGCGCCGTCGCTCACGTCGTAGAAGCGGCAGATCAGGTTGACCAGCGTGCTCTTGCCCGAGCCGCTGTGGCCCACCAGGCCGATCATCTCGCCGGGGCGGATCGCGAGGTCGAGGTCGCGGATCACGCTGCGGTTGCCATAGCGAAAGCCCAGGCCCCGCATCTCGATCGCGCCCTCCAGCGTTCCGATCTGCACCGGATTCGCCGGCTCGGGCACGTTGGACACATGGTCCAGGATGTCGAAGATGCGCTTGGCGCCGGCGGCCGCCTTCTGCGTGACCGAGACGATGCGGCTCATCGAATCGAGCCGCGTGTAGAAGCGCCCGATGTAGGCGATGAACGCCGTCAGCACGCCCACCGTGATCTCGCTGCGGCTGACCAGCCAGATGCCGAAGGCCCAGACCACCAGCAGGCCCACGTCGGTCAGCAGCGACACCGTGGGCGAGAACAGGCTCCAGGTCTTGTTGAGCTTGTCATTGACGGCGAGGTTCGCCTGGTTGGCCTCGCGGAAGCGCTGCGCCTCGCGCCGCTCCTGCGCGAAGGCCTTGACCACGCGGATGCCGGGGATGGTATCGGCCAGCACGCTGGTCACGTCGCCCCAGACGCGGTCGATCTTCTCGAAGCCGGTGCGCAGGCGATCGCGCACCACGTGGATCATCCACGCGATGAACGGCAGCGGCAGCAGCGTCACCAATGCCAGCCAGGGATTGATCGAGAAGAGGATCGCCGCGGTCATGGCGAACATCAGCACGTCGGTGGCGAAGTCCAGGGCGTGCAGCGACAGGAAGACCGAGATGCGGTCGGTCTCGGAGCCGATCCGCGCGACCAGGTCGCCGGTGCGCTTGGCACCGAAGTAGTCAAGCGACAGTTGCAGCAGGTGCTCGAAGGCCGTGGTGCGCAGGTCGGCCGCGATGCGCTCGGACACCAGGGCCAGCAGCCAGGTCCGCGCCCAGCCCAGGCTCCAGGCCAGCAGCGCCGAACCCAGCAGGCCCGACAGCAGCAGCAACACGAAGCCCGGGTCGATGCGCTGCCCGTTCTGGAACGGGATCAGCACCTTGTCCATCAGCGGGATGGTCAGGTAGGGCGGCACGAGCGTCGCGGCCGTGGACGCGAGCGTCAGTCCGAACCCGATCGCGAGCTGCTTGCGGTAGGGGCGGGCGAAACGGCCCAGGCGCAGCAGCACCCAGGTCGAAGGGGGGCGGGTGTCCGCCTCGTCGGCCTCGTCCTCGTCAGTGGCTTCCCCCGGAGCGGGCTTGCCCGACTGCAGGCGCTCGAAGCGGGCGACGAAGTCCAGCACCGCGCGCTGCTGGGCCAGCGTGAAGCGCCACAGGGCGAGCCGCCCCTGGTCGTCCAGCAGTTCCAGGGTGCCGATGCCGGCGTGGTCGCCCTGGCGCAGCTGCAGGCCTGCGGCCAACGGCCACTCCGACCAGCGGCCTGCGTCCCAGGCCAGCAGGCGGCGATCGCTCATGGCCAGCGCGCCGTCGTGGAAATTCATGGCCGGGCTGATGTCAACCTGAAGCGTCGCCAGGACGTTCTCGTTGCTGGCTAGCCTGTCGGCGAGCGCCTGTCGCCAGTCCGGTGGCAGGCCCGGCACTGTGGCGGCTGGAGAAGTAGGTTGCATTCGACGCTCGTTGGGAAGCCGGGGCCTCGCGCCCTGCCTGGGCGCGGATTTTCGCCCAATCGGGCCCCCGTCTCATCAGGCGCACAATTGATCCCCCGGCTGATCACCCGGCCGCGCTCCGCTCATGAGCAAGAAGAACGACATCCAACTGCTGCGCATCAACTACCTGCGCGGCCCCAACGTGTGGACCTACCGCCCGGTGCTCGAGGTCTGGCTGGACCTCGGCGAACTGGAAGACTGGCCCTCGAACCTGCTGCCCGGCTTCAATGAGCGCCTCACCGCGCTGCTGCCGGCGCTGATCGAGCACCACTGCGGCGTCGGGGAGCGCGGCGGCTTCCTGCAGCGCCTGCAGGAGGGCACCTGGGCCGGCCACGTGCTGGAGCACGTGGTCATCGAGCTGCTGAACCTGGCCGGCATGCCCACCGGCTTCGGTCAGACGCGCAGCACCTCGCGACCCGGCGTCTACCGCATGGTGTTCCGTGCCCGCGACGAGCAGGTCGCGCGCAGCGCGCTGGCGCAGGGCCATCGCCTGCTGATGGCGGCGATCAACGACGAATCCTTCGATGTCGCGGCCGCGGTCGCGCAGGTGCGCGAGCAGGTCGACGACTCCTACCTCGGCCCCAGCACCGCGGCCATCGTCGCCGCGGCGACCGACCGGCACATTCCGCACATCCGCCTGAACGACGGCAACCTGGTGCAGCTGGGGCACGGCGCGCGCCAGCGCCGCATCTGGACCGCACAGACCGACCACACCAGCGCCATCGCCCAGGGCATCGCGCGCGACAAGGACCTGACCAAGCGCCTGATCGCCGCCTGCGGCGTGCCGGTGCCGGAAGGCCGCGCCGCCGGATCGCCAGCCGAGGCCTGGGAGGCGGCGCAGGACATCGGCCTGCCGGTGGTGGTGAAGCCCAGCGACGGCAACCACGGCCGCGGCGTCATGCTGGACCTGCGCACCCGGGCGGACGTCGAGGCCGCCTTCGAGGTCGCCGCGCGCCATGGCAGCGAGGTGCTGGTCGAGCGCTACGTCTCCGGCGACGAGCACCGCCTGCTGGTGCTCGGCGACAAGGTGGTGGCGGCCGCCCGCGGCGAAACCGCCTGGGTCACGGGCGACGGCCGCTGCACCGTGGCCCAGCTGGTCGACGCGCAGATCAACAGCGACCCGCGCCGCGGCGTCAGCGAGGACCACCCGCTGAACCGCCTGGTGCTCGAGGAAGACGAGTCCGTCCTGGGCGACCTGGCGCGGCAAGGCCTCTCGCCTGCGGCCGTGCCCGAGGCGGGGCGCAAGGTGCTGATCCAGCGCAATGGCAACGTCGCGATCGACTGCACCGACCAGGTCCACCCCGAGGTCGAGCACGTGGTCGCACTGGCCGCGCGCATCGTCGGCCTGGACATCGCCGGCGTCGACCTCGTGGCCCAGGACATCGGCCGCCCGCTGCACGAACAGGGGGGTGCGATCGTCGAGGTCAACGCCGGCCCCGGCCTGCTGGCGCACCTGAAACCCGCCGTCGGCAAGCCGCGCCCGGTGGGCCGGGCCATCGTCGACGCGCTGTTCCCCGGCAATGGCGACCATGCGCACGCCGGCCGCATCCCCATCGTCGGCATCGCCGGCACGCGCGACACCACCCGCATCGCGCGGCTGGTCGGCTGGCTCGCCCAGCTGCGCGGCCAGCGCGTGGGCCTGGCCTGCGCCGACGGCCTGTACCTCGACCGCCGCCGGCTGGCGGCCGGCGACGCGCGCCGCTGGGACGTGGCGCACCGCCTGCTGGTCAATCGCAACGTGCAGGCCGCGGTGTTCGAGAACGATGCCCGCGCCATGCTGCGCGACGGCCTGGCCTACGACCGCTGCACGGTCGGCGTGGTCACGGATTTCGACGGCGCCGGCACGCTGGCCGAGTTCGACGTGCAATCGATCGAGCAGATGGCCAAGGTGCTGCGTACCCAGGTCGACGTGGTGCTGGACGACGGGGTCGCGGTGCTCAACGCCGCCGACGAACGCGTCGCCGCGCTGGGGACCTTGTGCGACGGCGAGGTGATCCTGTACGCCACCGATCCGCAGGTGCCGGCGCTGCTGGCGCACCGCCGCAGCGGCGCGCGCGGCGGTCGCGCCGTCACCCTGCAGGACGGCAGCCCCGTGCTGGCCACCGGCAGCGCCGAGACGCGGCTGCCGCCCGCGGCGCGCCTGGCGCGTGGTGGCCTGTCCGACGAGTCCCTGCTCGCCGTGATCGCCGCCGCCTGGGCGCTGGAGATCCCGCCCGACCTGATCATCGCCGGCATCGAGACCTTCGACGCCCACGGCATCCCTTCCGCGCAGCCCGCCTGAGTTTGAGCTAGCCATGGACATTTCCCGCCTTCGCGCGCTGCGCGGGCCCAACCTGTGGAGCCGCCACACGGCCATCGAGGCCGTCGTGTCGTGCGCGGCCGACGAAACCGCGATGACCGGGCGCCCCGGCTTCGAGGCCCGGCTGCGCAAGCTGTTTCCGGCCATCGGCGCCTTGCGCACCGGCGGCGCGGTGTCGCTCGCCCATGTGCTCGAGGCCGCGGCACTCGCGCTGCAGGAAGAAGCCGGCTGCCCGGTCAGCTTCAGCCGCACGCAGGCCACGGTCGAACCCCACGTCTACCAGGTCGTCGTCGAATACTGCGAGGAGGCCGTCGGCCGCCTGGCCTTCGAGCTCGCGCAGCAGCTGATCACGGCCGCGCTGGACCCCGAGGCCGGGTTCGACGTCGACGCGGCGATCGCCCGTCTGCGCGACACCGACGAGGACGTGCGCCTGGGCCCCAGCACGGGCTCCATCGTGCAGGCGGGGGCGGCGCGCGGCATCCCGTGGCGGCGCCTGACCGAGGGCAGCCTGGTGCAGTTCGGCTGGGGCAAGCACCAGCGCCGCATCTGGGCCGCCGAGGTCGACCAGACCAGCGCGGTGTCCGAGTCGATCGCGCAGGACAAGGAGCTGACCAAGCAGCTGTTGCACGCCGCCGGCGTGCCGGTGCCCATCGGCCGGCCGGTGGCCGACGAGGTCGACGCCTGGGCCGCCGCGCTCGAGGTCGGCCTGCCCGTGGTGGTCAAGCCCCGGGACGGCAACCAGGGCAAGGGCATCACGGTCAACCTCACCAGCCGCGACGCGATGGCGCTGGCCTACAAGGCTGCGGCCGAGATCGGCGAGGTGATGGTCGAGAAGTTCCTGCCCGGCAGCGACTACCGCCTGCTGGTGGTGGGCGACCGACTGGTCGCTGCCGCGCGGCGCGAGCCGCCGCTGGTGCTGGGAGACGGCGAGCACACGGTGGAGCAACTGGTCGCCAAGGTCAACGCCGACCCGCGCCGCGGCGATGGCCACGCCACCTCGCTGACCAAGATCCGCATCGACGACATCGCCATCGCACTGCTCGCCGAGCAGGGCCTGACGATCGGCAGCGTGCCGGCGCGCGGCCAGCGCGTGCGGATGCGCCACAACGCGAACCTGTCCACCGGCGGCACCGCCACCGACGTGACCGACGACGTGCACCCCGAGGTCGCCGAGCGCGCGATCGCCGCGGCGCAGATGGTGGGCCTGCACGTGTGCGGTGTCGACATGGTGTGCGAGAGCGTGCTCAGACCCCTGGAGGAGCAGGGCGGCGGCATCGTCGAGGTCAACGCCGCGCCGGGGCTGCGCATGCACCTGTCGCCGTCCTATGGCCGGCCGCGCCACGTCGGCGAGGCCATCATCCACCACCTGTTCGAACCCGGCCACGACGGCCGCATCCCGGTGGTCGCGGTCACCGGTACCAACGGCAAGACGACCACGGCGCGCCTGATCGCGCACCTGTTCGCCAGCAGCGGACTGACGGTGGGCATGACCAACACCGATGGCGTCTACGTCGACGGCCGGCAGATCGACTCCGGCGACTGCAGCGGGCCGAAGAGCGCGCGCAGCGTGCTGATGCATCCCGACGTCGAGGCGGCGGTGTTCGAGACCGCGCGCGGCGGCCTCCTGCGCGAAGGCCTGGGCTTCGACCACTGCCAGGTGGCAGTTGTCACCAATGTGGGCGACGGGGACCACCTGGGGCTGAACTACATCACCACCGTGGAGGACCTGGCCGTCCTCAAGCGCGTGATCGTGCAGAACGTGACGCCCAAGGAAGGCTATGCGGTGCTGAACGCGGCCGATCCCATCGTCGCGGCGATGGCCGACGCCTGCCCGGGCAAGGTGATCTTCTTCGCCGCCGACCGCCACAACGCCGTCATGGTGGCGCATCGCGCCCAGGGCGGGCGCAAGGTCTACATCGACCGGGCGCTGGACGGAGGCTCCGTGGTCGCCGCGGAGGGCAGCCAGCGCGCGCACATCCCCCTGGCCGCCATCCCGATCACCCGCAACGGCACGATCGGCTTCCAGGTCGAGAACGTCATGGCGGCGGTGGCCGCCGCCTGGGGCGCGGGCCTGCCGTTCGACGCCATCCGCAACGGCCTCGCGACTTTCGTCAACGACGCGCACAACGCGCCCGCTCGCTTCAACGTGATGGACTACCAGGGCGCGACCGTGATCGCCGACTATGGTCACAACCCCGACGCGATGCGCGCGCTGGTGGCCGCGGTCGATGCGATGCCGGCGAAACGCCGCTCGGTGGTCATCAGCGCCGCCGGCGACCGGCGCGACCAGGACATCCGCGACCAGACGTTGATCCTGGGCGCCGCCTTCGACGACGTCCTCCTGTACCAGGACGCGGCCCAGCGCGGGCGCGCCGACGGCGAGGTGATGGCGCTGCTGCGCGAGGGGCTGCAAGGCGCGAGCCGCACCACGCATGTCGAGGAAATCCGCGGCGAGTTCGTCGCCATCGACGCCGCACTCGCGCGGCTGCAACCCGGAGACCTGTGCCTGGTGCTGGTGGACCAGGTGGAAGAGGCACTCGCCCACCTGGCCCGGCGCGTTGCCGGCGACTGAACGACGAGACCGCGCGAGTGATCGCTGTCTGTCATCGGGTCGGAAGCGGACATGGCAGCTGAAGATGGTGGCTGATCAATATAGAATCCACCTCTTCCTGAAATGCCCAGGTGGCGGAATTGGTAGACGCACTAGTTTCAGGTACTAGCGAGTAACTTCGTGGGGGTTCGAGTCCCTTCCTGGGCACCAGAACATTGATGAAGCCGGTCAACTCACGTTGGCCGGCTTTGTTTTTTGCGGCAACGGGAATCGGTGGTGCGTGGCTCCGGGTGCAGTGCGGAGAGCGTGGCGCTGCTGCACGCCTGGGCGACGCCCATTCGCTCGCCTCCCGACATGGGATGCCTGCATCCGCCAGCCGGACATCCGGGCCCGACCAGCGCCCGAACCACCCGCCTCGCCAGGGGCGCGGCTCATCCCGTCAGTCGTCTATGAGGTCCCGGATCCCTGGATGCGGGATGGCCGTGTTCCTCGATCACAGGGGCGGCTGCCGGCTAGGCGTAGCCACCGTTGACACCCGTGAAATCGCTGGTCTATCCTTGGTCTTACCACGGTAAGGCAACCAGCCGTGCCGCCGCCGCAGACGTCGACGCCAGCCTTGTTGCTGGAAGGAGAGGATTCCAATGTCCAGAGACGAAGCACGCTCACCGCACGCGATCGCGGTGCCGCGCTGGCCGGCGATCGGCCTCGCGAACGACCACGCCGGGTTCCTCCTGAAGGGGTTCGTTTCCGGTGTCCTCGCGCAACACTGCGATGAAGTCGTCGACGTCGGGGCGAACTCGGACTCGCCCGTCGACTTTCCGGATGTCACGCGCAAGGCAATCTCCCTCATTCGTGAGGGAAAGGTCAAGCGGGTCATCCTCGTCTGCGGCACCGGTGCGGGTGCCTGCATCGCGGCCAACAAGATGCCTGGCATCCGTGCCGCGGTGTGCCACGACACGTTCGTGGCCCGCCAGGCCGTGGAGCATGACGACGTCAATGTCCTGTGCATCGGCGCATGGATCATCGGGCCGCAGGTGGCCCGGGACGTCATCGAAACATTCCTGGCAGCGGAGTTCAGCACGGAGGAGCATTTCCGCCGTCGCGTGGAGAAGCTCGGCGACCTCGAGCGTGAAGAGGCACGGGCCTTGACGCAAGGAACCAGGTAGGCGCCGCCCCTGCTGGGGAGCCGGTCACGCGATGAGCAAGCCGATCAAGATCGTCCAGCAGGACGACACGAACCAGGACGGATACGACCGCGTCCTGTCGTTCCTTCGCGACCAGCTGGTGACGGGCCGCCTGAAGACCGGCGACCGGCTGTTGCCGGAACGTGACCTCGCCAGCGCACTCGGCGTCAGCCGTCCGGTCATCCGCGAGGCCCTGACGGCGTTGTCCACGCTGGGTGCGGTCGAGATCAGGCGCGGCTACGGAACGGTTGTCCGGGAGCCGAACTTCACGGCCCTGGCCGACTACTTCAGCCTGGTCCTGGCCCAGCAGGCGGGCGCGGTCGATGACGTGATGCAGGCGCGCATCGCGATCGAGCGGCAGGCGATCCGCCTGGCGTGCTCACGCGCCCTCGCGCCGGACCTGGAAAGGCTGTCGCAGGCCCTGCAGGCCATCAAGGAAACCATCGCCGATCCCGTGCGGGGCGGCGAGGCGGACTTTCACTTCCACACGATGATCGTGGAGGCGTCCCACTCGCCGGCGCTCTCCAGCGTCTACGCCGCGGTCGCCAAGCTGCTGCAGGAGTCGCACATGGAACGCAGGCAGGTGATTGCCAACGTCCCCGATGTGGACACCTATCTCATCGGCCACCACGAGGCCATCCTGCAGGCGATCCGGCGCAAGAACCCGTCCGAAGCGGATGCGCTGCTGACCGAGCACTTCGAGATCGGCGCGAACCTGCGTGAAGACGCTGCGGTCGCGGATGCGCAAGGGCGCAGCCGGCCGCGCCCGACGCAGCGGGTCTCCTGACAAGCCGATCCCATGACGCGAGCCGATCCCCTGATCGTCGTCTTCGGCAGCCTGAACATGGACCTCATGGTCCGTGTGGAGAGAGCGCCGCGCGGCGGCGAGACGCTGCGGGGGGCAGGGTTCATGGCGAACCCCGGCGGCAAGGGTGCGAACCAGGCCGTCGCTTGCGCCCGCCAAGGCGCAAGCGTCGCCATGGTGGGATGCGTGGGGCAGGACGACTTCGGCACGGCCTTGCGCAACGCGCTTGCCGCGGATGGGATCGACGTGACCCATGTCCGCGCCGCGGGCGACAGCACCGGTGTCGCCGTCGTCATGGTCGATGCGGAGGGCGAGAACCGCATCACCCTCGTTCCCGGCGCCAACGAGTTGCTGAAGGCGGACCACGAAGTCCTGGGACGAGCGGTCGCCGGGCAATTCCTGCTCCTGCAGTGCGAAGTTCCGATGCCCGAGGTCGTTCGTGCGGCCAAGGCCATGCGGGCGAGGAAGGCGATCGTGGTGCTGAACCCGGCACCCGTCTGCAAGCTGCCCGAAGAGCTCTGGTCGCTGGTCGACATCATCGTGATGAACGAGATCGAGGCCGCGGATCTGGCGGGCCTGCCCGTGGTGGATCCGGCCAGCGCGGCGAAGGCTGCGACCGCGATCCGCCGGCGCGGGCCCTCGACGGCGATCGTGACCTTGGGCAGCCAGGGGGTGGTCGTCGCGGATGAGGACGGCTGCCGACACTTCGGCGCGATTGCGGTCAAGACGGTCGACACCACGGCCGCGGGCGACACGTTCATCGGCGCGATGTGCGCCGCGCGAGCCGCCGGCCATTCCACCGACTCCGCGGTCATGCGGGGGATCCAGGCTGCCACGCTCTGCGTCACCCGGGCGGGCGCCCAGGCCTCGATCCCGCGGCTGCACGAACTCGAACAAGTGCAGCAGGTGGCACCGCCCTGCGCCCTTGCATGCCCGCCGGCGGCCGAGCAGTGACCTACAAGTTCGATTTCACCAGCGTCCTGGCCCAATGGCCGCTGTTCCTGCACGGCGCCTGGCTGACCGTCAAGTTGTCGGTGGCCGCGACGCTGCTCGGCCTGGTCATCGGCACGTTGTGCGCCATCGGGCGCGGCAGCAGCAACCGGCTGGTGGCGCGCTCCTGTGCGGTCTACGTGGAGGCCATCCGCAACACGCCCCTGCTGGTGCAGATCTTCCTGGTGTACTTCGGGCTGGCCAGCATCGGGCTGAAGGTGCCGGCCTTCATTGCCGCGGTGCTGGCGATGGTCATCAACGTGGGGGCCTACACCACCGAGATCATGCGCGCCGGCATCGAGTCGATCCACAGGAGCCAGATCGAGGCCGCGGAATGCCTGGCGCTCTCCCGCGCGCAGATCTACTGGCACGTCATCCTGCGACCGGCGATGGAGCGGGTCTATCCCGCGCTCACCAGCCAGTTCGTGCTGCTCATGCTGGCCACGTCCATCACGTCGCAGATCTCGGCGGAAGAGCTCACGGCCATCGCGAACCGGGTGCAGTCCGACACCTTCCGCTCCTTCGAAACCTATGCTGTGGTGGCGGTGTTCTACCTGCTGTTGTCGCTCCTGATGCGCGGTGCCTTCTGGGTCACCGGCCAGGCGCTGTTCACCCGCCGCCGCAAGCTGGGAACGCCGCTGTGACCATCGCCTTCAACGCGAACCACCTGGTGTTCCTGCTGCAAGGGGCCGGCTGGACCCTGGTGCTGTCGCTGATCGCGTTCGCCGGCGGCGGGCTGCTCGGATTCATCGTGGCGCTGTGCCGCATCTCGCCCGTCCGGGCGCTGCGCTGGCTCTCGACGGCCTATGTGCAATTGGTGCAGGGCACGCCGCTGCTGATCCTGATGTTCCTGTCGTACTTCGGCCTCAGCATCGCCGGCCTGAGCCTGCCGGCGCTGGTGGCGGCAGGCATCTCGATGACGATCTACGTCAGCGCCTACATCGGTGAGATCTGGCGCGGCTGCATCCAGGCCGTGCCGCGCACCCAGTGGGAGGCCGCCGAGTGCCTGGCGCTGTCGAGGGTCCAGCGGATGGGGCTGGTGGTGCTGCCGCAGGCGCTGCGCATCGCGACCCCGCCCACGGTGGGCTTCATGGTGCAGATCGTCAAGAACACGTCGCTGGCTTCGGTGGTCGGCTTCGTCGAGCTGGCCCGCGCCGGCCAGGTGGTCAACAACTCGCTGTTCGAGCCGTTCCTGGTCTACATGCTGGTGGCGGGTCTCTACTTCCTGCTGTGCTTCCCGCTGTCGTGGTGGAGCCGGCAACTGGAACGCCGCCTGCTGGTGGCCCATCGCGTGGAGGTTGCCACGGCATGAGCATCATCCTGCTCGACAACGTGCACAAGAGTTTCGGGGCGCTGAAGGTGCTCGACGGCGTGAGCTTCAGCGTCAACAAGGGCGAAGTGTTCGCCATCATCGGCCGCAGCGGCTCCGGCAAGAGCACGGCGCTGCGTTGCATCGACCGCCTGGAGCGCATCGACCAGGGCCGCATCCAGGTGTGCGGGCACGAGGTGAGCGATCCCAGGCTCGATCTGCGCCAGCTGCGCCGCGACGTGGGCATCGTCTTCCAGAGCTACAACCTGTTCCCGCACCTCACGGCGGCCGAGAACATTGCCCTGGCGCCGCGGCACAGCAAGGGCAAGACGCGCGCCGAAGCGAACGAGCTGACCGCCCGCGTGCTGGCGCAGGTGGGCCTGTCCGACAAGGCCGCAAGCTACCCCGAGCAACTCTCGGGCGGCCAGCAGCAGCGGGTGGCCATTGCGCGCTCCCTGGCCATGGAGCCGCAGGTGATGCTGTTCGACGAAGTGACGTCGGCCCTCGACCCCCAGCTCACGGGCGAGGTCCTCAAGGTGATGGCCGACCTGGCGGCCGGCGGGATGACCATGGTGCTGGTCACCCACGAGATGGCTTTCGCGCGCAACGTCGCGCACACCACGCTGTTCATGCACAAGGGCCGCGTCTGGGAGCAGGGCGGCCCCGGCATGTTCGACCGGCCGCAGACGGCGGAACTGCAGCAGTTCCTCGGCGCCGGCCTTTGAGAGTTCCTTCCCCGCAACGACTGGAGACAACATGAGACTCGAGAACCTGTTCCGCCGCGCACTGCTGCTGGCCGCCTTGTCCACCGCATTCGTCGGCGCCCACGCCGACACGCTCGACAACATCCGCGCGGCCAAGAAGATCCGCGTGTCGGTCGACCTGGCCGTGCCGCCTTCGGGGATGACCGACGCGAACATGAAGCCGACCGGCTCGGACTATGACGTGGCCGTGCTGCTGGCCAAGGACCTCGGGGTCGCCCTCGAAGTGGTGCCTACCGTCGGCGCCACCCGCATTCCGAACCTGCAGACCGGGAAGGCGGACATCATCATTTCCACCCTGGCCTGGACGCCGGAGCGCGCCAAGGTGATCGACTACTCGGTGCCGTACGCGCCGCAGATCTCGCTGGTGGGCGGCGTGAAGGGCATCAACGTCAAGAGCATGGCCGACCTGGCCGGCAAGAGCGTCGCCGTCAACCGCAGCACCACGCAGGACACCGACCTCACGCAGAACGCGAAGGGTGCGACCGTGGTGCGCTACGACGACGATGCCGGGGTGATCACGGCCGTGGTGACCGGCCAGGCCGACCTGGTGGGCACGTCGAACGCCCTGTTTCAGACGATGGTGCAGAAGGCGCCCCAACGCCAGCTCGAGCAGAAATTCGTGCTGCGCGTCAACGACCTCGGCATCGGCGTGCGCAAGGACGATCCGCGCCTGTTGGCCTGGATCAACGACTGGGTCAAGGCCAACCATGCCAACGGCAAGCTGAACGAGATCTTCAAGAAGTACCACGGCGCCGAAATTCCCAAGGACGTGGTGGAGAAGTGGGTCAAGTAAGGGTCGCGTGCTGTCCGTCATCGACACCCATCACCACTTCCTCGATCCGGAAGCGCACTACTACCCCTGGCTGAACGACGCGGGGCAGCCGCCCCATCGCTACGGCGACCACTCCGCGTTGAAGCGGCCCTATCTGCCGGCGGACTACCGGCGCGACACGGCGGGTGTCGACCTGCTCGGCAGCGTGCACGTGGAGGCCGAGTGGGATCCGCGCGATCCGGTGGGGGAGATGCGCTTCATCGCTTCCCAGCGCGAGCGCAGCGGCCTGCCGTCCGTCGCCATCGGCCAGGTCTGGCTGCACCAGCCGGACGCGGCGCGCACGCTGGAGCAGCTGGCTGCTTTCGATTTCGTGCGGGGTGTGCGCCAGAAGCCGCGCGCCAACCCGGCGCCCGGCGGCCCCCCGGGCGGCATGACGGATGCTGCCTGGCTGGAAGGCTATGCGCGGCTGGAGCCGCTGGGCCTGCACTATGAACTGCAAACGCCGTGGTGGCACCTGCCGGAGGCGGCGCGCGTGGCCGGCGACTTCCCGGGCGTGCGCATCGTCATCAACCACGCGGGCATGCCCTCGGACCGCGGCGACGAAGGCCTGCGTGCCTGGCGCACCGCGCTCGCCGCAATGGCGGCGCACCCCCATGTCGCCATCAAGATCAGCGGCATCGGCGAACCGGGCGGGACGTGGCGACTGGACGCGAACCGGCGTGTCGTGCTGGAGGTGATCGACCTGTTCGGGGTGGAGCGCTGCATGTTCGGCAGCAACTACCCCGTGGACAGCCTGTGCGCGTCGTTCCAGGACATCTTCGACGGCTTTGCCGCGTGCGTGGCCGGCTTCAGCGCAGAAGAGCGGGCGCAGCTGTTCGTCGAGAACGCGCGCCGCATCTACCGGATCGACGTCTAGCGGCCGGGCTGCTGGCGGCAGGCCTGCCGCCTTGGAGAGCTTGCGCAGCGAACGGCCCGACCGTGGCCGCAGGGCTTGCGATGGCTGCTTGGTGTCGGGCGGCCCTGACGTATAAACCATCATCAGTTCGGAGGCGATATGGGACTTTTTGATGGGGTGATGGGAAATGCGTCGAAGATCGACCCGGCCAGGATCCAGCAGGAATTTGCGCAGATCCTTGCACCCGGGGAGTCGGTCCAGCACGCCTACCAGCTGATCCGGGATTATTTCGTCTTCACCGACAAGCGCTTCGTCCTTGTCGACAAGCAAGGGCTCACCGGCAGCAAGGTCGAGTACCACTCGATCCCGTACAAGAGCATCACCCATTTCAGCGTCGAGACGGCCGGAACGTTCGACCTCGACGCGGAGTTGAAGATCTGGATTTCGGGCACCCCAAACCCGATTCAAAAGCAATTCAACAAGCGACTGAGCATCTACGAAGTCCAGTCAGTTCTTGCTGGCTACGTGCTCCGCTGACGCAGGACGCGACTCAGGACTGGAAAGTCCTCACCCAAGCGCTGCCGCAGGAAGCGGGCTCACCAGCGGATCACAGCGCCGTGCCGCGGAACATCCGTTGGGCCGCAGTCGTGACGGCCTTCATTGCGCGCGCGGCCGCCGCGCTTGCGTAGCCGCCCTCTCGCGCCAGCAGGCCGACCACACGCTCGGATCGCCAGTCCGGGGGACGTTTGATCTCGACGAACTGCGCATCCCGCCCGGCGCGCGCGAGCGAGAGCGCCACCAGCAACAGCGCGGAGCCGTCGGCCGCAAGCTCGTAGAAAGTGGGGTAGCCGCGCAGGCTGACGAGGCGCGCCGGCGGCGCGAGCGCACGGTCGCGGAACTGCTGCTCGAACCAGTCACGGGTGATGGTTCCGAGATTCGGCACGATCCAGGCCTCCTTGGCGAGCATGGACCAGCTGACCTTGCGTGCCGCGGCCAGCGGATGCGAGCGATGCGCCACTGCGACCATCGGGTCGCGAAACAGCGGCGTCCATGCGAGCCGCGCCCCTTCCGGCGGGCGCACGCCGGTGAGCGCGAAGTCCGCCTGGCCCGAGAGCACGGCCTGGAACAGGGAGTCGGACATGCCACCCTGGATCTCGATCGAAATTCGCCCCGAGGCAATCAGCGGCTGGCACGCCGCTGCCGTCAGGGCCTGCGGAATGCCGACCCCGATGCCGATGCGCACGCTGCCGGACTCGCCCTGGCGCAGGTCCCGGAGCGCCGCCAGCGCGTCCCGGACGTCGACATCCACATGGCGGGCGTGCAGCAGCAACGTGGCGCCTGCGGCCGTCAGGCGCACGCCGCGCGCATGGCGCTCGACCAGCTGCACGCGCAATGCGCGCTCGAGCCGCGCCAGTGATTTCGACAGCGTGGGCTGGCTGGCGCCCAGGTCATTGGCCGCGCGCGCCAGGGAGCCGGCGTCGGCCACGGCGACGAAGTTGCGCAGGTCGTCCACACGCATGGGTATTCCATTCCGGGATGGCAGGCTTGCACAAGTTTATGGCAGGTCGGGTGGAAGGTGCTTACCCTTGCTCACCATGAACGTCACTTGGGGGACCAGACGATGAGGACACGAATCCGTTCCTGCGCTGCGCTTCTGGCCGGCTTGGTGCTGGCAGCTGGCGGTGTCCATGCCGCCGACCCCTGGCCGGCAAAGCCGATCACCATCGTGGCGCCTTTCGGGCCTGGCAGCACGACCGACATCATCTCGCGCCTGTACGCGAAGTTCATCCAGGAAGAGACTGGCGCCACCGTCGTGGTCGAGAACCGGCCCGGGGCCAATGCGATGGTCGGCACGCAGCAGGCGGCCAAGGCGCCTGCCGATGGCTACACCGTCCTGATGGGTAGCGGGACCGCCAACGCGGCCAACTATGCGCTGTTCGTCGACCGCATCGCGTACAAGGCCGAGAATTTCGAGGCCGTTGCGGTGGTCTTCGCCTCGCCGCCGGTGATCTTTGCCGCGCCTGGCATAGCTGGCGAGACGGTGCAGAAGGCGTTGGCATCCGCCAAGTCCGAACCGCGCGGGGCCAGCTGCGGCACCGGCAATGCCGTGACGCTGGTGGCTTGCGAACTGCTCAAACGCCAGAGCGGCGTCGACCTTGTGAGCGTCAGCTACAAGGGCAACGGCCAGTCGCTCACCGACCTGGCGGGCCGGCAGATCACGCTGGCGATCGCCGACATGGGGGCGGCGGGACCATTGGTGGCGGACGGCCGGGTCCGGCCGGTGGCGGTCGCCGCGAAGCAGCGGCTGCCGGGCTTGCCCGGCGTCCCCACGGCGATCGAGCAGGGGCTGGACATGGACTTCCTGTCGTGGAACGTGGTCTTCGTTCCAGCCGGCACGCCCCCGGCCGTGATCGAGAAGCTCAATGCCGCCGCCCGGCGCATGCTTCGCTCGCCCGAGGGGATCAAGCTGCGGCAGGCGAGCAGCGGCCTGGAGGTCGACGGGGAACGCGCCACGGCGCAGAAATTCGTCGCCGACGAGATCGCCAAATGGGAACGCTACGTCCGCGACAGCGGCGTCAAGCTGCCGTAATCGACCATGAACCAAGACATCCAAGCGGCTGCCCGGCCGCCGCTGGCCGGCGTGCGCATCGTCGACTGGACCCATATCCTGGCGGGGCCCTATGCGACCTACATCCTCGCCGTCCTCGGGGCCGAGGTGATCCGGATCGAACGGCACGACGAATGCGACATCATCCGCAGCACCGTCCAGGATCCCAAGCTCGCGGCGTTCGAACTGGGCGAGGGTTTCGTGATGCAGGCCGCGGGCAAGAAGTCCATCGCCGTCGATGCCCGCGATCCCGAGGTGCGGGCCGCGCTGGGTCGGCTGATTGCTTCCGCCGATGTGCTGGTGGAGAACTTCCGTCCCGGCAAGCTGGCCAGCCTGGGCTTCGATCCGCAGGAGCTGGTCGAGCGGCACCCGGAGCTGATCGTCTGCTCCATCACCGGCTATGGGCAGACCGGCGAGCGCGCCGGCCGGCGCGCCTATGACCACGTGATCCAGGCGGCAAGCGGGCTGATGGCGGCCAATGCCGATGCGCAGGGCCGGCCGCAGCGCATCGGACTGCCGATCATCGACTACGCCACTGGCACGCAGGCCGCGCTCGGCATCATTGCGGCGCTGCATCGTCGAGCGCGAGACCGGCTCGACGGCCAGGTACGCCGGCGCGGCGAATGGCTCGACGTGGCAATGCACGAGGTGGCGCTCACGCTGAGCGCCCAGACCTTCGCCAGCCATGCGGTGAGCGGCATCGCGCGCAAGGCGACGCGTTCCACGGCATTCTCCGGCAACCCGTTGTCGGGCACCTTCGAGACGGCCAAGGGGTACCTGGCGATCGTCTGCAACAGCGAGGCGCAGAACAGTGCCTTCCTGCGCGCCATGCGGGCCGACGGCGTCGAGGCGCCCGAGGTCGAGCGCCTGGCCCATCTCTTGCGCGATCGCGCGGTCGAAGACGTGCATGCCTGGCTCGCACCCGTGCTGGCGCGGCGCGAGGCCGTCCAGTGGGAAGCGTTCTTCCGCGTCCATGAGGTTCCGGCGGCCGAGGCGCTGTCGCCCGCCGCAGCTTATGAGGCGGTCAAGAACGACCGCGCGCGCTGGCCTGAAGTGGAACTTGCGAATGCCGACGGGCGCAAGGTGTGCGTCCCGGGCGCAGGTTTCGACTCGTCGCTGACCTTGCTGCCACCGCTGACCGCGCCGCCGCTGCGCGGTGAACACACGCTCGAAGTGCTGCGTGGAGCGGGCATGGATGCCCGAACTCTGGAGTCGGCGCTGGCCCGAGGCGCCATCAGGCATCCCTGGCCTGCAGGGGAAAGGAAGACGGCATGACCGTCGACCCACTCGTCCTAGCCACGCGCGAAGGCGCGACGGCCAGGCTCACGCTCAACCGGCCGGGCAAGCGCAATGCGATGAGCGACGCGATGCTCGCCGAGTTCAACGTGCAACTCGACCGCGCCATCGCCGACGACGCGGTGCGCACGATCGTGGTCGGTGGCGCCGGCGCCTGTTTCACCTCCGGGCGCGACCGCAAGGACGTCGGCACGGCCGACTCCGAACGCCTGCGGCTGGACGATGCGTCGCTGGAGCGCAGCGTCGAGTCGTTCACCGACACCCTGCGGCGCCTGATCAACTCGCCCAAGCCGACGATCGCCGCGGTGCACGGCTTCGCCTTCGGGGGCGGGCAGGCGATGGCACTGGCCTGCGATTTCCTGGTGGCCGAGCGCGATGCGCGGTTTGCCAACGTGGAGATCACCTACGGCTTTCCGGCGGCGCTCAACTCGGTGCTGCTGATGCGCCAGCTGGGTCGGCGACGCGCGCTGGAGATCGCGATGACCGGCGATGTCTATTCGGCAGAGGACTGGGATCGCTTCGGTCTCGTCAACCGGCTTGCCGAGCCGGGCGCGCTGGATCAGGCGGTCAAGGCGTTCGCGGAAGTGCTCAACGAGCGTGCGGCCTGGGCCGTGCGACGCACGAAGTCATTGATGCTCTCCGTGGAAGACGTGCCACTGGGTGACGGCATGACGCAAGGCGGGCAGCTCAACCAGTTGCTTCGCCTGAATGCCGAACGTGCGGACCCCTACCAAGCGTCATCGGACACGCGCGCCCGGCTACAGGAAGCGGTGCGCCCCCTCGGGGGAACCTAGCGCCGCCGATGGTGAGCCTTGCCGTCGCTGCGGCTGCGGGTGTGGCCGGCACGCTGATCGGCCTGACAGGCATCGGTGGCGTGCTGCTGGTGCCGGCCCTCACCGAGTTCGCGCAGGTACCGGTCGATCGCGCGGTTGCCGCCTCGATGTTTGCCTTCCTGCTCGGCGGTGTGCTCGCAGCCGTCCAGCACTTGCGCCACCTCGACGATGCGGCGCGCCGGTCGGCGCTGCCGCTCTGTCTCGCAGCGTCCGCAGGTGCGGTGGCAGGTGCGGCCACGGTGCAGTGGCTGGGGCCTGGTCCGATCCGGACCTTCATTGCACTGCTCTCTCTTGGCTCCGGGCTGCAGGCCCTGAGGACGCCAAGCTTGACCGCAAGCGAACGCCAGCTAGCACCCGGCCAGCTCGGTGGCCTTGGTCTTCTGGTCGGTTATGGCTCGGCCATCTCCGGTACCGGCGGCCCCGCGATGCTGGTGCCGCTGCTGCTGGTCTTGCATGTCCCAGTGCGGCTGGCAATCGCGCTGGGGCTCGCGGTGCAGGTGCCGATCTCGATTTCGGCAACCGTCGTGCATGCGGTGGCGGGGCGCATCGACTTTGCGCTGGCCATGACGCTCGCCGCGCTCGTGCTTGCAGGCACCTTTGCCGGCAGCCATGCGTCGCGCCAACTGTCACGGCATGCTTTGACGATGGCCGTGGCCATCACGCTCATCAGCGTGGGGATCTGGTACGGCTTCGCGACATTGCGATAGCAGGGTGAGCCCGACCGGCGGGCGTAGGGGATCGTCCGGTCGAACCGGGACGACCTGCGCCCCACAGGGCGTGAGCAGGTTGAACATGGATCAATGTAAAAGCTGACACGATGACCGCCCCGTAGGGCTAGAATCGAGCGTCGGCGCGGGCGTTGGTAGTGCTGTGGACGTGCCACATCTGTCTCGAGGAGATCGCATGAGGAGACGCCTGATCGCTATGGCACCGGCGCTGATGGCCGCTGCGGTGCTGCTAGGTGCCGGCAGTGCCGGCGCCCAGCAGGGGTTCCCGAACAAGCCGCTGCGCATCATCACGCCTTACGCCACGGGAAGCAGCGTGGACGCCATGGCGCGCATTGTCGGCGTGAAGCTGTCCGAGAGCCTGGGGCAGCCCGTGCTCGTGGAGCCTCGCCCGGGTGCGAACACGGTCATCGGATCCGAGATGCTGGTGAAGTCCCCGCCGGATGGCTACACCCTCCTGCTGGTTTCGACCACCCACGTCCTCAACGGCCTGTTGATCCACAACCTTCCGTACGACACGTTCAAGGACTTCGCGCCGGTCGCAACCATTGCGAGCAGCGAACTGATCCTGGTCGCCAGTCCCAAGGTGCCGGCCACCAACGTCAAGGAACTGGTCGCGCTGGCCAAGACGAAGCCGCTCACGTACGCCACCTCCAGCGCAGGCGGACCGACCCATCTCGCCGCCGAACTGTTCAGCTCCCTGACGGGTGTGAAGCTGACGCACATCCCTTACAAGGGCTCGGGACCGGCCGTGACCGACCTGCTCGGCGGCCACGTGGACATCGGCTGGACGTCCCCGCTGACGGTGATTCCCCACATCAATGCCGGCAAGCTCAAGGCGATCGCCATCTCCGGCAACACCCGCGGCCCTGCATTGCCGAACGTGCCGACGTTCTCGGAAGCAGGCCTGCCGGGCTTCGACATGCGGTTCTGGTATGCGTTGCTCGCGCCCGCCGGAACGCCCAAGGACATCGTGAACAGGCTGTCCTCGGACATCGCGAAGATCCTGGTCACGCCCGACATGGCCGACAAGATCGCCGCCCAGGGGGCGGAACCGTTCGTCTCCAGCCCCGAGCAGTTTGCGGCCATCATGAGGGCCGACAGCGCCCGCTACGAGAAGGTCATCAAGGGCGCCGGCATCAAGGTGGCGGAGTGAGCGCTTGTCCAGCCTGAAGAAGGTCCTTGCTGGCGGCGGCACCGCCGTCATGGTCAACCTCACCTTCAATTCGCCCACCCTGGTCGAGCACCTGGCCACCCTCGGCTTCGATGCGGTCATGCTCGACTGCGAACACACCTCCGCTTCGGTGGAGCGGATCGAGGAGCTGGCCCGAGCGGCGCGGGCGTCGGGCATTGCCGCGATCGTGCGTCCGGAGAAATTCGACGAGGCACTCGTCACGCGCTATCTCGATTGCAAGGTGGCCGGCATCATGGTGCCGCACGTGGACGACGCCGCAACGGCGCGGCGCATCGTCGACGTGGTCCGCTACGCATTGCCGGACCGCTGGCAGGACATTGCGATCATCGTCATGCTCGAGTCGGCGACGGCGGTCGCCAACCTGGACGACATCCTCGCGGTGGAGGGCATCGACGTGTTCTTCATCGCGCGGGTCGACCTGTCCAAGAGCATGGGCCTCGGCGGCGACAAGCGGCATCCCGAAGTGGTGACCACGGTCCGCCGCTCGATCGCACGCATTCGCGCGGCGGGCCGGCACGCCGGCGCCGGCGGCGACTTCGACAATGTCTCCGAGGTCGTGGCGCAGGGCGCACGCCTGGTCTTCGTCGGCACCAAGGGCCTGATCGAACCGGGAGCCAAGGCCTACCTCGACGCGGTGTCCCGCGCCGGCAAGTGACGCGCGCGAGCGATGCAGCAGGAACGCCCTGAGTTGCGCGGAGCGCGCGTCTCGCCGGGAGGCGTCGTCACCAGTGGCTCCTACGCCGCCTACCGCAACGACTGGCTGGCGCTGCATGAGGAAGAAGCGCTCGAGCCGCAACTACCCATCATCGACGCGCACCACCACATCTGGGATTCGCCGCGGCCGCGCTACATGTTCGAGGACATGCTCGGCGACGTGAAGGCGGCGCGGCACAACGTGGTCGGCACGGTCTATGTCGACTGCCGCTCCATGTACCGGTCCGACGGGCCGGTCGAACTGCGTTCCGTCGGGGAAGTCGAGTTCGCCAACGGTGTCGCGGCGCTGGGTGCGAGCGGCGCCTATGGAGCGACACGGTTCTGCGCCGGGATCGTCGGCTTCGGATCGCTGCACCTGGGCGCGCGCGCCCGGCCCGTGCTGGAGGCCCTGGTGCTGGCCGGCGGTTCGCGCTTCAAGGGCGTTCGCCAGATCTCCGCCTGGGACAGCGACCCCGTGCTCGCGCCGCCCCATGCCGACCGGCCGCCCGGGCTGCTGGCGGACAAGACGTTTCGCGAAGGATTCGCGCTGCTGGCTCCCTTGGGCCTGCGCTTCGACGCCTGGCTCTACCAAACCCAGATCGCCGAACTCACCGACCTGGCGCGGGCATTCCCCGGCACGCCCATCGTCCTCGACCACGCGGGGACACCCCTGGGCATCGGGCGCTATGCCGGGCGCCGCGAAGAACTGTTCCCTGCATGGAAGCGGGCGATCGTCGAACTCGCCGGCTGCCCGAACGTCTCGATCAAGCTTGGCGGGCTCGGCATGGTCGTCGGCGGTTTCGGCTTCAACGAGCGCGACCGGCCGCCGACCTCGCACGACCTCGTCGAGGCCTGGAAGCCGTACGTCGAGACCTGCATCGAAGCCTTCGGCAGTCGCCGCTGCATGTTCGAAAGCAATTTCCCGCCGGACCGCGCGACCTGCAGCTACGGCGTGATCTGGAACGCTTTCAAGCGCATGGTGGCCGGAGCCGGCGAGGACGAGAAGACGGACCTGTTCGCCCGCACCGCCGACCGCTTCTACGACCTCAGGTTGCTGGCCCGCTAGAGGCGACGGGCACCTCGGAGCCGAGCGCCCTCAGCACCTTGCAGGTCGCTTCCAGTTCGGCGGCGCTGAAGGCCTTGAGCTGGGATGCCTCGGTGGCGGCGGCACGCTTGCGACGCAAGGCGACGTGCTCGCGTCCGCTGACCGTGAGATTCCAGCAGCCGTTCCGGTTGACCGTGAGGAAGCCCGCGGCCACCAGCGCCTGCACCGCGTCCTCGAGGCCTTGCGGACTGACGTAGGCCTTGCGTGCCACCAGCTCGGGTCCGGCGCCGGGGTAGCGCTCGATCAGCGACAACACCCGGCCCTGGCTCACCGAGAGGCCGAGCGCATCGCGCTCCGCCTGGAAGCCGTGCGACATGCCCGTGAAGGCGTCCCATAGCAGCCCCAGCATGGTGGGCTGGTCGCTGGTGGATGTCGCAGGGCTTGCGGCCTCCCTGGCGATGACCGGGTAGTCCACCGAGAGGGCGAAGCGCCCGTGCGCGAACAGCAGCGGATCGCGGTCGGCGCGCTGGTAGCGCTCGACCTTGCCGAGCAGGATGAAGTGGTCGCCGGCATCGATCACCGAATGCTTGCGGCATTCGAACGTGGCCGAGGCCCCCGGCAGGCACGGCGCGCCGCCGAGACCGGGATGCCATCCCACGCCGGCGAACTTGTCGGCTCCCGAGCGCGCGAACCGGCCCGCCAGCTCCAGCTGGTCCGCCGCCAGCACGTTGACGGCAAAGCAGGTCGCCTGCTCGAACAGCGACAGACTGTGCGAACCCTTGTCGATCGACCAGAGCACCAGCGGGGGATCGAGGGAAACGGAAGAAAACGAGTTCGCCGTCATGCCTGCGAGGTGCCCCTCGCACTGCGCGGTGATGATGGTCACGCCCGTCGCGAAATGGCCGAGCGCACGCCGGAAGCCGCGCACGTCCTCCTCGGGCCTGCCGCATTCGACGATTCCGGGCGTGTCGGCAGCAGTCGTCATGTGCGTGCGCTGGCCGCGCTGTCCTGCGCTTCGCCCGGCGCTCCCGCGAAGCCCTGGCCCAGCTCGAGATACTCGTCCAGCGCCGTGCCGGTGTCGCCGAACATGCGGTCGATGGCGACGATGCGCTTCAGGTAGTGGCCGACCACGTACTCGTCCGTGATGGCGATGGCGCCGTGCAGCTGCACCGCCTCTTCGGCCGCGTGGCGGCCGGTCTGGCCGACCCATGCCTTGGCGCCGGCGATCGCCTGGGCCGCGCCGGGGTCGTCCGCGGTCCAGGCATGCGCGGCGAGAAGGCACAGCGCGCGCGTCTCCTCCTTGGCCACGTACAGGTCGGCCACGCGATGGCGCAGGGCCTGGAAGCTGGACAGCGGCTTGCCGAACTGCTGTCGGTTCTTGTGGTACTCGATGGTGCAGGCGAGTGCGCCTTCGAGGCAGCCCACCGCTTCACCCAGCAACGTGATGGTGCCCAGCGCACGCGCGCGTTCGATGTGCGCGGCAGCGCCGTGCAACTCGCCCAGCACGTCGTTTCTGCCGACCCGGACGCCATCCAGCTTCACTTCGGCGGCACGGCGTCCGTCGATGGTCCGGTAGGGCCGCAAGGTCACGCCGGGCGCGCAGCGATCCACGAGGAACAGCGAAACGCCAGTCCTCCCATGCCGCGGTCCGGCGGTGCGTGCACTGACCACCAGGTGGTGCGCCGACGCTGCGCCGAGCACGACGCTCTTGTCGCCGGTCAGGGCGAAGCCGGCACCACTCTCCCTGGCCTGCGTCTGCACGTCGACAAGGTCGTAGCCGCCATCCGGTTCGGCGCAGGCCCAACCCAGCAGCGTCCTGCCGGCCGCGACGCCGGGCAGGATGCGCGCACGCTGCTGGTCGGTCCCCGCCGCGGCGACGGTCATGGCCCCCAGGACCACCGTGGCCAGGTACGGTTCCACCGCAAGCGACCTGCCGAAGGCCTGGGCCAGCAGGAACAGGTCGAGCGCGCTGCCGCCGCTGCCGCCGACCGCCTCCGGCAGGGGCAGGCCCAGCCAGCCCATCCGCGCGTAGTCCTGCCATTTGCCTTCATCCAGTTCCGCGCCCGAAGCGACGATGCGCTGGCGCTCCTGGAAGCCGTAGGCCTTCTCCATGTAGCGAGCGGCCGCGTCCTGCAGCATGCCCTGTTCAGGGCTCAGCTCGATCCGCAAGTCGAGGCCGCTCATTGGAACAGCGCCTGTGCGATGACGTTGCGCATGATCTCGCTCGACCCGCCGGAGATGGTCGACTTGCGCCAGAACAGATAGAAGGGCGTCGCCGTGGTGGCGAAGTCCGGGCCGACGGGTTCCTCCGTCCAGCCCGTGCGCAGGATCTCGGGATGGAAGGGAACGGCGTACTGGCCGGCAGCTTCGCTCATCATCGCCAGCATCTCCTGCTGCAGTTGTGTGCCGCGCAGCTTGATCATGGCGCCTTCGGCCCCCTTGGCCTTGGCGGAGTCGTTGATGATCGACAGCAGGAGGACCTCGAGGGCCCGCATCCGGATCTCCAGCCAGGCCATGCGGTCGCGAAAGCGCGGGTTGTCGACGAGCGGACGGCCATCGCGCAGCGTGCTGCGGGCGATCGTGGTCAGCCGCGCGAAGTGCGCCTTGCATTTCCAGATGCCGGCCGCCGAGAGGCGTTCATGGCCCAGGAAGTACTTCATCAGGGGCCAGCCCTTGCCCTCCTCGCCGACCCGGCACGACACGGGGATCCGCACCTTGTCGAGGAACAGCTGGTTGAGCGAATGCATGCCGTCCAGGCCGATGATGGGACGGATCGTGATGCCCGGCGTCTTCATGTCGAGCAGCAGGATGGTGATGCCCTCCTGCTTCGGTCCGTCGCTGCTGGTGCGGACCAGCAGGAAACACCAGTTCGCCCAGTGCGCCGCGGTCGTCCAGATCTTGCTGCCCTCGACGACGTAGTCGTCGCCCTCGCGCCAGGCCGCGCATTGGAGGCTGGCCAGGTCCGACCCCGAGTTCGGCTCCGACAGTCCCTGGCACCAGAGATCGCTGCCGTCCAGGATGCCGGGCAGGTGGCGCGCTTTCTGTTCGTCGGTGCCGGCCGCCATCAGCAGCGCGCCCACCTGGTTCAGCCCCATCATGATCAGGATGGGTGCGCCGGCCTTGGCACACTCGTCCTCGAAGATGTACTTTTGCATCGGCGTCCAGCCGGGACCGCCATGCTCCTGCGGCCAGTTGGTGCCCGACCAGCCGCGCTCGTACAGCGCGCGATGCCATGCGTCGAGTTCGGGTTTGGCGAGGTAGTAGCCCGCCTTCACCCGCTCGGCAAGCTCGGGGCGGAGGTTGGCCGCCAGGAAGTCACGCACCTCCTGGCGAAAGCCCTCCAGTGTCCGGGTGCCGTCCATCCCGGTGCCTACTGGATCACGCCGGCTCTACGCAGGCCGGTGATGAAGGCCTCGTTGGCCTTGATGTCGGCTTCGAGTTCACGCGCGAAATCGGCCGGGCTGCTGCCGATCAGGTCGAAACCCTGCGCTTCGAGTTTCTGAACCACGGCCGGATCCTTGAGCGCAGCCACCAGGGCTTGGTGGATGCGGTCGACCAGGGCCTTCGGCGTTGCGCCGGGCGCGAACATCACCAGCGAGAACCCCGCTTCGAAGCCGGGGATGCCGGCCTCCGCCACGGTGGGCACGCCCGGCAGCGACGGCGAGCGCTTCGAGCCCGTGACGGCCAGCGCGCGCAGCTTGCCGGCCGTGACGGCGTTCTTCGCCGAAAAGGCCGCATCGATGCCGGCGGGCGGCTGCCCGGACATCATGGCGAGCGCGGCGGGTGCGTTGCCATTGAACTGGATGGTCTGGAAGTCGAGCTTGGCCGCTTGCCGGAACGATTCCAGTGCGAAGTGCGCGGCCGTCAGCGTGCCCGAACAGGCCATGTTCAGGCTGCTGGGGTTGGCGCGCGCGTAGTCCAGGAACTCCTGCAGCGTGTGGATGTTCAGGCTGGGATTGACCAGGATGGAGAACTGGCTGCTGACCACGCGGCTGATCGGCGCCAGGTCCTTGCGCAGATCGAAGGGCACCTCCTTCATGCTCGGCGCCGAGGCAATCCCGCTGCCGACGAAGAGCAGCGTGTAGCCGTCCGGCGTGGCCCTTGCCACGGCGGCCGCTCCTATGTTGCCGCTCGCGCCGGGCTGGTTCTGCACGATCACGGAGGTGTTGAGGCTCTTGCCCAGGGCATCTGCCACCAGGCGGGCGGCAATGTCCGTCGATCCGCCGGGCGCGTAGGGCACGACGATGCGGATCGGCCGATCCGGAAACTGCGCCTGGGCGTCCCCCGTGAACAACGAGAACCAGGCAAGCATGGCGATGGCCAGGGTCGCGCAGGGCTTCTTCATGGCGCTCAGGCGACGGCCGCCTCGTGGGACCGGGTCAGTTCCTGCAGACGGGGCATGACCTCGGTCGCATACAGGGTCAGGCTGTCGCAGATCTCCTCGTGGCTCATGGGGCCGCCAAGCTGCACCAGCAGATTGCCGAACCCGCCCACCGAGTCGTAGAAGGTCTTGATCTGGTCGTAGACCTGGTCGGGCGTGCCAGCGAAGAGCACATGGTTGATGATCTGCTCCCGCGGCGTCGGCGGGTCCGACATCGGCGTGCCGTCAGGCAGCGTCTTGTTGCGGTGGGTCGTCGTCGTGCCGGCCTTCAGCAGCCGCGCGTTCTCCGCCGGGGGCATCATCCCCGGCGGGTTGATGAAGCGGGCGTCGATCCGCTCCGACGTCTCGTTGAAGCGCAGCAACTTGCGGGCGCGTTCGAGGGCTGTCCCTTCGTCCCTGGCCACCACGACCTGGCCGAGGTAGCAGAGGCGGTCGAGCGGCGCCGGCCGGCCATGGACGCGCTGGTACTCCTCGCGATACGCCGGAAAACACGCGCGCGCGGCACGTGCCACCGCGGTGATGGCGATGACGTAGCCCCGTTGCGCCGCTTCGCGGGCGGTGAAGGGCGACAGGGTCGTCATCCAGATCGGCGGGGTGGGCTGCTGGTAGCAGCCGGGGATGACGTTCAGGTAGCGGTAGTTGTAGTTGTCGCTCTCGTAGCTGATCGGGCCGTCCTTCTTCGCCAGCGCCGCCACGATCAGGTCGTGCGCCTCCCAGTACCGTGCGCCCGACGTCACCGGGTTGGAATTGGACATGTACAGCTCGAAGGTGGAGCCCTTGATGAGGCCCAGTTCCAGGCGGCCCCGCGACAGCACGTCGACGTAGGCTGCCTCCTCCGCGACCCGGTACGGGTCCATGCGGTTCATGATCGGGACGCCGAGCGCGAGCAGGCGCGCATGCCTGGTGTGCGTGGCGAGCACGGCCAGGGTCATCAGGCTCGAGACGCTCATGCAGGTGTAGGTCGCATGGTGCTCGTTGGTCATGATGTTCATGCCCAGTTCGTCGGCGAGCTTGCACTCGGCGATGTACTCGCGCAGCAGACGGTGCGCCGTCTCGGGGTTGACGAGCCTGCTAGGGGACGTGACCTTCGGGCTGACCGGCTCGTCCCATGCCGGCGCATAGGACTGTTCCGAGAAGTACCAGCTTTGCATGCGCTTTCTCCAGCGGAGTGCCTGTGCGCTCAGCGCCCGGCGATGTTGTTGACGAATTGCTCCAGCACGCCGACGAACCGGCCGGGCTGCTCGATCTGCGGGTAGTGCCCCGCGTTCTCGATCACATCCATCCGGGCGTCGGGAATGGCCTGCTGCCACCGCAGGCCGTAGTCGACGGAGACCACGCGGTCCTGCGCGCCCCAGATCAGCTGCGTCGGGACCTTGATGCGGTGCAGGCGATGGTGCATGTGCCGGCTGTGCAGCGTCGGCGACCAGCCGAACAGGCCGAAGGATTCGTGGTTGCGCGCGAGCACCGTGGCGGCCTCGTCGGGCAGGTCCTTGTAGCTGCGGTTGCGGAACTTCTCGTGGTGGTAGATCCACTTCGGGTGCTGGTAGAGCGGCCAGGACAACAGGTCGGTGATGTCGCGCGTCATGGCGTCGCTGAACTTGGCGCCCAGCGTGTCGACCAGGCAGAGCGCGGCCATGCGCGAGGTGCTCTTCACCGCGATCTCGGCGGCGAGCCATCCGCCGAACGAGAAGCCGACGACGAGGAGGTCCTTCAGGTCCAGCGCTTCGAGCAGGTCCAGGTAGAAGTACGACAGGTCATCGACCGACTTCATGTGCCCGGGTCGTTCGGAGTGGCCGAAACCGGGGCAGGACGGAGCGATGACGCGGTACCGCGCTGCGAGTTCGGCCACGTAAGGCGCCTGCGGATCGAAGCCGTCGCCCGGATGCAGCAGCAGGAGAGGGTGCCCTGAACCGCCCTCCCACAGTTCGATCCGTGTGCCGGCGACCTGGATCTGCCGGGGCTGGCCGGGTGGGACTTGCATGGGCATGGGGGCGAGTGCTCCTGTGATGCCTGATCATACATGCTACGATGTAATTATCACAAGGTCGCCCGTGGGCAGAGGAGGGCAAGTTGTCATCGACGCCAACGCCAACGCCAACGCCAACGCCAACGCCAACGCCAACGCTCCAGACGTTGCAGCTCGAGAAGTGCGGGCGCGTCGCCGTCGTCTGGCTCAACCGGCCCGAGCGGCTCAATGCCATCAGCCGGCTGATGCTGGATGAGATCGCCTCCACGCTGCGCGCATTGGCGCAGGACGACGCCACGCGGGTCATCGTGCTTGCCGGGCGCGGCGTGTCCTTCAGCTCCGGATTCGACGTGGAGCGCGGGGGCGCGGGCTTCGGCTGGGCACCCGACCCGGTGAGCGATGCGATCGACCTGGAGCGCCGCCTGGGCCGGTTCCTGGAGGTGTGGGACAGTCCCAAGCCGGTGGTCGCCGCGGTGCATGGCCATTGCCTGGCCGCCGCCACGATCCTGTGCACGCTGGCCGACGTCACCATCGTGGCCAGCGACGCGCGCATCGGCTACTCGACGATGCCGCTGGGCGGGGGATTCATCGAGCCGCTGTGGGTGCACCTGGTGGGGCCGAAGCGGGCCAAGCAGATGGCGCTGATTCCGGGACACACCATCAGCGGCGCCACCGCCGTGGATTGGGGCTGGGCCAACTTCGCGGTCGAACCGGACCGCCTGTTCGGCGAGGCGCTGGAGGTGGCCACGCGCATGGCACGCATGCCGCCCGACGTTGCGCGGTTGCGCAAGCAGGCGATCAACCGGATGGTCGAACTGGCCGGTTTGCGCGAGGGCGCTCTCATGGGAGCGCAGACCGACGCGCTCCTGCATCGATCGCCGGCCGTCCAGAGACTCCGGGCGGCGATCGACGAGCACGGACTGAAGGAAGCGATCCGCCGTTTCCAGGCGGGCGAACTGGAGACCTGACGCACATGGATGAGGTGGAAGCTGGAATGGCGGCCGGATGGCTCGAACAGTTGTACGAGCCGCGGTCGGTGGCCGTCGTCGGCGCGTCCGACGACATCAGGCTTCCGGGCGGCCGCCTGCTGCAGTTCCTGCTCGACTACGGCTATGCGGGCAACGTCTATCTCGTCAACCCGAACCGCGCCGAGGTGCAGGGACGCCGGGCCTACAAGTCGCTGCTGGACCTGCCCGAGCGCGTGGACATCGCCATCGTCCTCGTTTCCGCCGCCGCGTCGATCGACGTGCTGGAGCAATGCGCCGCGCTGAAGATTCCCGCCGCCATGTTCGGCAACTCGGGCTTCGCGGAGATCGGTGCCGAGGGTGCGCAGCTGCAGGAAAGGGTCAGCCGCATCGCGCGGGACGCCGGCATTCGCCTCGTCGGACCGAACACCAACGGCATCATCAACACCCGAAACGGCTTCACCGCGACCTTCTCGCCGGTGCTGGACCAGAAGGGCCTGGTCCTGCGTGACGGACCGGTCGCGATCGTGTCGCAAAGCGGCGCGGTCGGCGCCGCCATGTACTACGACGGCCAGCGCTCGGGACTGCCGGTGGGCCGGTTGTACAACTCGGGCAACGAGATCGGCGTCACGCTCGAGATGGTGGTCGACGCCTTGCTCGACTCACCGCAGTTCAACACCGTGCTGTGCTACGTCGAGGGGCTGCGCCGGCCGTCGCTGTTCATCCAGGCCGCGCACAAGGCGCGGCGGCTTGGCAAGCGCATCGTCCTCCTCAAGAGCGGTGCCACGGCGTCGGGCGCCAAGGCCGCGGCGGCGCACACGGCCAGCCTGTCGGGGGAAGACCGGGTGTACGACGGCGTGCTGCAGGAGCTGGGCGTGGCGCGCGCGCGTGGCTATACCCACCTACTCGATATCGGGCGCGTCCTCGTGGCGTACCCGCACCCCTTCGGTCGTCGCGCGTCGATCCTCTCCATGTCGGGTGGGGTTGGCATCATGTTGACCGACGCACTGGAGAAGGCGGGCATGGGACTGGCCGCGTTCGACGAAGCCGTGCTGGCGGGACTCGAACCGCTGCTGCCGGCGTTTCTCGGTGCGCAGAATCCGCTCGACGTCAGCGGCGGCCCGTTCCACCACCTCGACCGGCTGCGAGCCATGCTGCAGCTCTTCGACCGCAATCCCCACAGCGACATCACCATCGTCGCGGTGGGCTCGTTCGAGCGGCGGCAGATGGAGATCGCCGAGGTGCTGGCCGATGAGGCGCGCAGGCTCGAGAAGCCCTTGTTCGTGGTCTGGTTCGGCGGCGGTGACCAGGCGACGCGCCACCTCAATGCCCTGAACGTGCCGTGCTTTCCCGATGCGGAACGGCTCTCGCAAGCGATCGTCCCCGGCCTCCAGGCCGGGACGCGGCAACCCGGGCGGTCCGGCGATGTTGTTCCCGATGTGGCTGCTGCTCGCGCGGTGCTCTCCTGCGCCCGGGAAGCCGGTCGCAAGGTCATCGACGAGGTCGGCGGCAAGCAGGTCCTGCGCGCCTATGGCATCGATGTGGTCCGCGAGCAGGTGGTCGACTCGCCGGCCGCCGCGCGAGCGGCCCTCGACGTGCTGCGCCTGCCGGTCGTCGCCAAGTTGCGTTCGGATGCCCTGGTGCACAAGGCCCGCGCCGGCGGCGTACGCCTGGGACTGGCGACGAGTGAGTCCGTCTGCGCCGCAGTTGACGATCTCCTGGCGCTGGCCCGCCGCCTGCAGCTGCCGGATGCGGACGTCGTCCTGCAGGAACAGGTGCCCGCCGGCGTCGAACTGTTGCTCGGGGCCAAGCGCGATGCGACCTTCGGGATGGTCATCACGCTCGGCATCGGCGGGGTGCTCACCGAAGCCTGGGACGACGTGCAGGTCCGCCTGGCCGATGGCGACCTGGATGTCCACGACATGCTGGAGCGGTTGGTCCACCAATCGCTGCTCGATGGCACGGGCGGCCGGCCGAAGGTGGATCCGGCCGTGATCGCGCCCACGGTGGCGCGCTTCGCCCGTCTGGTGCGCGACCTGGCCGACGACATCGATGCGATCGACGTCAACCCGATCATCGTGCACGACGGCGCACGCGCCCCGACCGCCGTCGATACGGTTCTGTTCCTGCGGTGAGAACCAGCGCCTAGCCGGCTGCCGAGGGATGGCCGCCGCGCCAGGCGGCCCGCTTGATCCGGCTCTTGGGGATGCTGGCGCAGATGTCGGCCAGCGCACGCACGGCGGTCGTCTCCGCTCGGGGGTCCCAAGCCATCACCAGCTGCCAGTGGAGGTACTCGGGCAGGTCCGTCACCGGGATGTAGACCACGCCCTCGACCGGCAATGCACGCGTGTACTCGGAGGTCAGCATCACGCCGAAGCCGCTGGCCACCATGCCCAGCCGGCTCAACACCTCGGTGTTGTCGCCCGGCACGATCGTGGGAACGAAGCCCGCGGCGCGGCACGCTGCCAGGGTCGCCTGGTGCGTGGTCGGGCTGGTTTCCTTCGGGACGATGATGAAGGGCTGGTCCGACAGGTCGATGAGCCGCAGGCGCTTCGACTTGGCGATGGGCCAGCTCGCGGGGACCGCGGCCAGCACGCGCGCGCGCTCCAGCACCAGGGTCTGGAATTCCCCCTTGTTCAACACATCGCCATTGACGAAGGCAACGTCGATGCTGCCTTCGCGCAAGTGCTCCACGTGCTCGTAGCTCTGCGCCTCCTGCATCAGGATCCGGATGTCGGGGTAGCGCACGCGCAGCTGACGCACCGCATCGGGGAGGGCCCAGAACATGGCCACGGGGGTGAACCCCAGGCGCAGGTTGCCGATCTCGCCGTCCTGCACGCGGCGGACGACGCTGCTGGATAGCTGTGCCTGAGCGATCAGTGCGCGCGCATCCTTCTCGAAGATCTCGCCGGCGGGCGTCAAGGCGATGGATCGCGCCGAACGCACCAGCAGTTGCGCGCCCACGGCTTGCTCCAGGCGCACGATCGAGCGGCTAAGGGCCGGCTGGTCCATCCCGAGCCGCTCGGCTGCGTTGCCGTAGTGTCGTTCCTCGACGAGGACGACGAAATGGCGCAGCCTGTGCGCTTCGGACAGAAGCGCGTCCCCCGGCGAGCTCGCATCTTTGATTGGTTTGCTCATGCTGTTCCGCCGACGGGCCAAAGGACGGCTGGCCTCATTGCAGCGAGGCGTGGAGCTGACGGCGGACGATCTTACTGCACACGGAACCTTTCATCGGGTGTCCTGCACCTGCAGCCACTCCCAGCGGTTGCGATACGACTGCGCCTTGTCGCGGAACAGCTGCACGTGAGGAACGAGCGGGTTCAGCGTGAGCACGCCGGCGTAGAGAATCGCCAGCCCGTTGGGCGCGTAGACCTCGTCCCTGCCGGCCACTGGACGCACGCCGACGCACGTCGAGGGAACCAGGAACCGGTCGATGCCCTGTGCCGAACTGGCGAGCGTCTGGTAGGGGTAGCCGAAGTGCTCCTCGTACCAGAGGTGCACCCGCGCCTGGTTCTTCACTTCGATCGGGACACCCAGGGATCCGAGCACACCATCGACCCGTGCCTGTACGCGCGCTTCGGCCGCGGCCGAGAGGTCCTCGGCGTCGAAGTAGAAGATGTCGTAATCCTTGATGCCGTCCTCCGGCGCGCGGCCCGACACGAGGTTCCACACGGTCTGGAACAGGCAGCCTGCGACCAGCCAGCCGTCCGGAAGGCCCAGTGCATCCCACGCATCCAGGATCGCCCGGTTGGACCGGTTGGTCCGGATATCGGCGAGGAATCGGCGGTGATCGGGTGGGCTGCCTTGGTGCACGCCGGCAGCATAGGCCATGGCCGTTCCGGCCACGAGCGACCATCCGCGCCGGGCGCCACCTGCGCCTCTCCCATGAAACGGGCGAGAGTTGCGGGTGACGACGCCCGGCGTGCCCGTGATGGTTCAGCGGAAGCGCGGGTTGTAAGGCGCGCGGTCGTAGCGGTTCAGGACGCCGTCGCGATCGGCGTCGCCCCAAGGGCCCGTAGCCGCGACGCGCCGGTCGTCATGCCGGTCATAGCGATTCGGGATGCCATCGCGGTCGGTGTCGCCCCACGGCCCGCGCACGTGGTCGCGCCGTTCGGGCGCTTGCACATAGCGCGGCTGCCCGTGCACAGGCCCCGACGGGATGTAGGCGCGCGTGGGTTCGACGTGTACCGCCACGGGCTGCACCTGGCGCACGGGCGTTCCCACGGTCACGGAAACGAATCCGTTCGATGGGCCCTGGGCGTGTGCCCCCGTCACAGCGGCAAGGCTGCCGAGCGCAATGGCCGCGGCGAGAAGGGACTTGGCGGAGAGGATGCTGTGCATGAAAGACTCCTTGTGTGAGGAGGCTTCATGGTGCGGGAGCGCGTATGAACCGATCCTGAATGCGGACGCCCGTCCGGTGTCCCCTGTGCAAAGTTGCGTGAACGCCCGCAGGCGTCCAGGTGCCGAGGTCCCCCCGCCCGACTACCCCCGCACCATTGCTTGGGGCGTCAGCGGACCTCGCAGTGGAACGCTCGAACCCGCGGGAGCAATCGACACGCCGGGGTCAGCCCGATCCTTTTGCGAATGCCGCGACGTCGCCCGGCTTGCGCAACATCTTGTCGACGTCCGCCGCATGGAGCTCTTCGGCATAGAGCATCTGCCGCGCGAACTCCTCCAGGGCGACCGAGCGCCCTTCGACGAGCCCCAGAAGCTCGCGGTACAACGCCAGCGCGGCACTTTCCGTTTCGAGCGATTCCCGCAGGATGGCCGCGATGTCGTGCTTGTGCGTGTCGAGCAGCGGCCCGATGGTGAGCGACGGGTAGGAGCCCAGGGTGGTGATCCACTCGCCGACCTGCTGAGCGTGTAGCAGGGATTCAGCGGCCTGCTCGCGCAACCAGGAGACGATCGGGATGCGGCCGAAGCCGAAGACCAGGAACGAATAGTGCGTGTAGCGGACGACACCTGCGAGCTCGGCTTCGAGCAAGCGGTTCAGCACTGCGACGACCTGATCACGATCAATGCCTTGCATGGCTCAGCTCCTGGAGGGTCCGTCCCAGTTTACGTCGCCACGGCGGCGAGGGGAGGCGGGACCCACGTTGCGAAGTTACTGATCGCGTTGACCTGGCCTGACGCCAGGCGTCGCCCATCGCTCCACCTAGGGACCGGCCCGCGGGCGCGTGTCGGACCTGCTGTTGCGGCTTCGCCCGTCCGGCTGAGCCACCGGTGGCGGGAGGCCCGCCGGGCGGACATGTACCAGTCGGTAGGGTTCGGTTCCGCACGCCTGGCTTGCCTGCAGAATGCCCCGATGCCTCGACGAAGTCCTTTTCTGGCGTGGACCAAGCTCGTGACACGCAGCCTGGCGCCCGCCCGGCAGGCCAAGCGCCTGAACCCCGTCCTTCCGGCTCTCAGCCGCACCAGGCGACCGGATGTGGAGGGCGATTGGATCGCCGGCGTCGCGATGGGCGCCGCCGGGGCGAGGCGCTTTCGCCTGTACCGGCCGCCGGGGGTCGGTGTGCTCGAGAAGCTGCCTCTGCTGGTCATGCTGCATGGCTGCGGCCAGGACGCGAGCACCTTCGCCGCCAGTACGCGCATGAACCGCATCGCCCGGCAGCATCGCTTCCTGGTGCTGTACCCCGAGCAGGACCGCATGAGCAACGTGCAAGGCTGCTGGAACTGGTACGACACGCGCAATGGCCGCGCCCGCGCGGAAGTGGCGCTGATCGTGAAAGCCATCGAGCAGGTCTGCCTGCTGTATGGCGTGGACAGGGAGCGCATCGCCGTGGCCGGGCTGTCGGCCGGAGGGAGCATGGCCGCCCTGCTGGCAGCCCACGAGCCCGGGCGTTTCAAGGCGGTGATCATGCATTCCGGCATCCCGCCGGGCACGGCGTCGTCCGCGGTCTCCGCCGTCCAGGCCATGCGTGGCCACCGCGGATCGGCACCGCTCCTGGCGGCGCCGACGGAAACGACGGCGAGGCCGCCGCTCCTGGTCATCCACGGTGGCCGGGACGACGTGGTCGCGCCGAGCAATGGCCAGGCTGCCGTGCGGATCTGGGCCGACGCTGCCGGTGCAAAGGCGGGCACCCGACGCATCCAGCAGCGCGGCAAGCGCTACCCGATGGCGGTGACGAGCTTTTCCCGAGGCCGCAGCCTCGTTGCCACCTTGGTGGAAGTCCGTGGCCTGGCGCATGCCTGGAGCGGCGGGGCCAAGGGGCAGCCTTTCAGCGACGAACGGGGACCCGATGCCTCGCGGCTGACGTGGGCGTTCGCTGCGAGCCGGTTCGCCGGTGTCGGGTCAGGACGTTGAAGCCCTCGGCGACAGGTTACTTCGGATGGCTGGATGGATGGCTCGACAGGACGCTTGCAGCGTCACGGCGATCGGGACCGATCCGGCGGCCAGACGCCGTGCGCCACGCCAAGCACGCCGGCGGCCTGTCTGTTCTCAGCCACGGCCGAGCGACCTTACATGCGCTGCCGACAAGGCTGCTGCCCCCGCGGCCTGCCAGCTGCCTACAGTGGACGCATTGCGCACGGGCGCGGAGGTCTCCGCCATGGCACACATCGCATCCGGGTTGGCGCGCCGTCTGGCGCGTTGGGGCTTCCAGGCGGCCGTCGTGGGCCTCGTGGCCTGCGGCGGTGGTGGCGGTAGCGGACCGGCCGGCATCAGCGGCCAGGCCAGCGCCAGCAGTACCGCCAGCAGTGGCAGCGGCGATAGCGACGCAAGCAGCGATTCCGCGGCCGTGATGGCGGGCCTGCAGGCCCAGGTCCTGCGACGAAGGGACGACGCGTGCCTGGCGGCGGCGGGGTTCACGGCGAGGCAGTCCTTCACCGTGAACAGCCTGGGTGCGGGCACGCAGCAGCAGGTGCGGTTCGCCGGGCTCTTGCACGACGGCGGCATCGCGGTGGCCTGGCTGTCGCGCACGCCGTCCGACACGCTGGTCTCGTGGCGCCTGCAGTGGCAGCGCTTCGGTGCCGGCGGACGCGCGCTGGGTCCGCCAGCCGATCTGCCGTACGCCGACGACGTGGCGCCGCAGGACGTCGCCGTGCTCATCCAGCCATCCGGCCGCATCGTCGTGGCCTACGCGGTCAGCCGTGTCATCGATCCGGCCAACCCCTTCGTGGTGGTGAATCCTGTCCTGGCGCGCCTGTTCCAGGACGGCGCCGCGCTTCCCGGAGAGATCACGATCGGCACCCAGACCGTCAACGTGCGCAGCTTTCCGGGCATCTTCCACTTCCCCGTGTTGGCCGGCTTCGACGACGGCTCGTTCCTCGGTGGCTGGCACCTGGTGGGCCGGGTGAAGCCGGAACTCTGGGTACAAAGGGTCAGGGCCGGCGGCGTGCCGCTGGGGGACTTGGTGAAGATCGATTCCCTCGGTGCCGTCAACGGCGTCCGCGTCGAGGGCGAGCAGCTGATCACGCTGCGGCGTGGCGGCTGGGTCGCCACGACGCCGTGGCGCACGCCGGCGCCCGGGCTGCAGGACTACACCCAGCTCACCCAGATCGATGTGCGCCGTCCGCTGGCCACGCCGGACTTCCTGGGCGTGCCGGGCGCGTTGCCTCCCGGTTCGGTGCTGCTGCAGGACGAGCGCGGCCTGGTGGTCGTGAGCGGACCGGCGCAGGCGGGTGCGGCGGTGTCCCTGCAGCAGTTCAACAATGGCGGTGATCCGGCGGGCCGGTCGGCCTCGCTGGCGCTCACGCCCCTAGGGGGTGTTTCGCTCTCGAGCGGCGAAGCGGCCCTGCTCGCGGCAGCGGCCGGCACGATCACCTTGCAGCGCATCGGCGAGCATGGCGACCCGATCGGGCAGTCGCTGCCCACGTCCGCGCCGCTAGACGCGCTGGCTGGTGCGGTCTCGGGCGGCGGCCTCGTGCTGGTCTGGGCGCGCAATGATGCAGGCGGGTCGCAGGTCATGGCGCAGCTGTTCGCGCCGACGAGATGCTCCGGCCGGGGGCCGGACTGAGGGAGTGAGACATGCTGCGTACCGGTGTGTGCGTTGTGCTCGCTGGCGCCGCGTTTAGCGTCGCCGCCCAGGGGCCGGTGAAGGTGCAGTCGCGCAGCGGCAAATTCTGCAAGGCGCTCGCACCGCCTGACTGGTCGTTCACTGGCGAGAACCCGGCGGGCAGTGCCTTTGGCGCCGACATGCAGCGTGCCGACGGGCAGGCCTTAGCGAGCTATTTCATCGTGGGCGTGTCGGGCGAAATGCGAGCCAGCGCGACCTATGGCCGCTGGTACTCCACGCCGCAGGCTGCCGCCATGGCCACCCTGACACAGATGGGACGCGTGCCGGTGCAGTGCGGCCAGCCTAGCTCACCGATTCAGGGCACGTTCTTGATGCAATGCCAAACGCCCCGATTCGTCGGCGTCGCGCTGTACCAGGTATTCCCGATGGCGGGCAACGGCTTTGTGCTCGTCATGCGTACCGCCGGCGCAACGCCATCCGTGTGGCAGCGCGACGCCGAGCTCGCGAGCGCCGTATCGCGGTCGATCCGCTGCGCCGTGCCCCTGAGACCCACGTCGTTTGACTACACCTCGGGCCCCCCCGACTCCACCAAGCGGCGCGGCAAGGCCGGCGAGAAGTCCGACTACAGCCGCTGGTCGGGCATGGAGAACGCGCACGACCCTGCGACCGGCCAGAACTATTGGGCCGAAGCCGGCAAGGACTGGCGCGAGAACGGGCCCCGAGGGCCTGGGTACTACGTCAACATCGGGGGCGAGGAACGGCTGCTGACGCTGGGACGGTCGGACTAAGTGGGCCACGCCGCAGGTCCGTCCCGCCCTTCGACACTCTCCTGGTCGCACGGATGACCATGCCTGTTCGGAAGGGCCGGCCATCAACTCAGCTCCCGGTCGCATTGCGCTGCCCTTGGGCATTGACGCGCAGCTGGCATGCACCAAAGTCTAATTGGCCGCGACCCGGTTGCCAGTACTGTTCCTGAGTCGATGCATCCGTCGCGTCACGATTCAGTCCAGCCTGGGAGATGTCCCCGTGCGCCTAGCAGTAGTCCTGCCAATCGTCATGCTTGCGGCGTCAGTGTCGGTGCCTGTCACGCGCGCGCAGGCACCGGCGCCGGCTGCTGCGTCTGAGCCTGGCGCAACTCCGTCAGGTGCGAGCGCCGTTGACCCGGCGGCCGTCCAGGCCCTGAAGAAAATGGGCGACTATCTGCAGACCTTGAAGCGCTTTGCCGTTTCGACCGACGCCACTGGCGAGCGTGTCCTGAGGGACGGCCAGAAGCTGCAGCACACAGCCAGGGCGGAGCTGCAGGTGGTCCGCCCCGGCATGCTGCGCGCCAGGATCTCCAGCGCACGGTCCGATCGTTATCTGATCTTCGACGGCAGGACAGTGACTCTTTACGCGCCCGAACAGAAGTACTACTCCATCGTCGACTTTTCCGGCACCATCGGCGAGCTGATCGACAGGCTGGAGGAAAAGTACGGCGTGGAACTGCCGATGACCGATCTGTTCCGCTGGGGCACGCCAGCCGCCTCGCTCGACAATTTCGAGTCAGCGATGTATGCGGGACAGGCTCGCATCGGCAAGGATCTCTGTGATCACTACGCGTTCCGCCAGGGCAAGATCGACTGGCAGATCTGGATCACGGCGGGGGAGCACCCCCTGCCGCGCAAGGTCGCGATCACGAATCGAGGCGACGAAGCCCGTCCACAGTCGGTTTCCCTGTTCAGTTGGAACCTCAAGTCGACATTCGACGACGCGAGTTTCAGGTTCACCCCGCCCAGCGGGGCGAAGCGAATCGAGATGGTCGAGCGCAAGTCCAGGTAGAGGAGTCCACATGAACATGCCAGTCAGCAAGTGGACTGTGGCTTGGTGGGCCGCCCTCATCCTGGCGAGCTGCCTCCTGACACCTGGTGCTGAAGCTCAGCGCCGTGGCGGCGGTGGTGGGGCCGCCGGTGCGCGTGCCGGCGCTGGCGGTGGCGCCCCGCGGGGCGATGCGCGCAGCACCGACGTCCGCAGCACGAGCGTGAACAACGTCAACGTGCAGGGAAACGTGTACGTGGACTGCAGGGGCCGCTGCGGCGGCTGGGACCATCCTGTCGCCGCGGCGGCCGTTGTCGCCGGGACTGCTGCCGTGACTGCCGCCGCTGTCGGCTCGATGGTGGCAACGGTCCCGGTGAGTTGCGTTCCGGTCAACTACGGCGGCATGTTCTACCAGGAATGCGGCGGCACCTGGTACCTGCTGCAGGGATCAGAGTACGTCGTGGTCTATCCGCCGTATTGAGATCACGAACGGTCGATGGCACCCTTCAGCGCCTGCGCAGGTGTCTCTTCGCGACTAGCTCGTGGAGCGTCCCAGGCCGCTGCGACACTGATACCCGATCAGTTCCTGTTATCGGCGTAGACGCAACCGTCGCGAGCCTTGTCATTGCCTTCGCTGCAGAAGACGCCCTAGCCATTGTCGCGTCTCGGTCCAAGGTCGCGCCAAAGTCATGCAATGCCATGGCCCAATCGGTGAACTCGGACGGCAGGTCGCCGCAGTCTTCCGACCGGCCACGACGCATGAAGTATTCGGGCCATGGTGTGTGGGAAGGGCCTGCTCTCCGAGCAAGTCTCTCTACTCCTCGAAGGTGCACCCCAGCCGCAGCAGCTTTGCCTTGTACCCCGCGGCGTCGTTGTCCTTCTTGCCAATTTCGCCGAAGGTTTCCGTTTCCTTCTTGAACTTCTGCTCGGCCGCGGCGCAGACAGCTTCGGCGCCCGCCATCGGCACGCACACCAGCCCGTCTTCGTCGCCAACGATCGCGTCGCCTGGATGGACCACCATCCTGCCGAGCGACACCGGGACGTTGATTTCGCCGGGGCCGTCCTTATAGGGGCCTCGGTGCGTGACGCCGCAGGCGTAAACCGGCAGGTCCTGGCGGCGGATCCAGCCATAGTCGCGCACGGCGCCGTAAATGACCACGCCTGCGAACTTCTTCGCCACGCAATAGGCCAGCATTCGCTCCCCTGTGATGGCGTTGGTCAGGTCGCCGTCGGCATCCACCACCAGTACGTCGCCTTCCTGCGCCAGGTTCAGCGCCATGTGCAGCATGAGGTTGTCGCCGGGACGCGTGCGGACCGTCAACGCCGGGCCGCACAGCACGCCTTCGCGGTGCAGGGGCCGCAAGGCCGAGCCGGCGGCCGCCATGCGCCGCATCGAATCGCTGATGTTCGCGACGGGAACCGCGCGCAAGCGCTCGAGCAGGGCGGGCGCGACGGATGACTTTCTCTTCAGGACTTGGAAACCGTTGGGCATGGGGGCCTCACTCCGTGGACAGCTTGAAATCACGCGCATACGACTCGTGGTCGCTCACGCTCTTGCGGAAGAACACGCCGAATTCGGGCGCGGGTTGGTAGGCTGGCTCCACCCCGAGCTTGTCGACCGCGGCAGCCACCTCGGGCATCGCCATCACGGCCTGCATCTCCGAGGACAGGCGCTGCACGACGGCGGCGGGCGTGCCGGCGGGCACGAACATGCCCCACCAGCCGGTCCAGTCGATGCCGTCGACGCCGGCTTCCTTGAACGTGGGGACGTTCGGCAGCGCCTTGAAGCGTTCGCCGCTCGTGACCGCCAGCGCCTTGAGCTTGCCGCTCGCGATGTGTGGGATCACCTCGCTGGTCGTCTGGATCATGTAGGTCAGGCGGCCGGCCATCAGGTCCGGCAAGGCGGCGGAGCCGCCCTTGTAGAGCACCTGGACGGCCGCCGTGCCGGTCTGCCGCGCGAACAGCAGTGTCGGGGGCGAGGCAGAACCGACGGCGCCGTACGACACCTTGTCGGCATTGGCCTTGAGGTAGGCCACCAGCTCGGCGACGTTCGTCACCGGCAGCGTCGCGGGTACGACCAGTACGGTGGGCGCGCGGCCGACGCGGGCGACCGGCACCAGGTCCTTCGCGGCGTCGTACGGCAGGTTCTTCATCGCCGCGCGGTTGAACGCAAGGAATGTCGCGCCCATCAGGACCGTGTAGCCGTCGGGCGGAGCCTTGGCCACGAGGTCAGCGCCGATGTTCGCGTTCGCACCCGGCTTGTTGTCGATGACGACCGGTTGCTTCAGGCGCGGGGCCAGGTGCTGGGCGACCACGCGGGCGATGTTGTCGACGCCGCCGCCGGCCGCGTACGGCACGACCATGCGGATCGCTTTGTCCGGGTACGCCTGGGCCATCACAGGTCCGGCCGTCAGCAGGGCGGCCGCACCGGCGCCGAGAAATGCCAAGAATGATCTCCTGGAGGTGTTCATGCTTCGTCTCCTTTTGGACGGTGGCTCACGCGGCCTGCGACAGCAGGCCGTGGCGCTCGAGGTGCCGGTCGAGCCGGCTGTAGACGCGGCGCGCGTTGCCGCTGAACAGCTTCTCGCGCCGTTCGCCACCCAGCCAGTCGACCGCGTCGATGTAGCGCTTGGTATCGTCGAAGTGGTAGCCCGTGCGCGGGTTGATGCCGCGCACGGCGCCGATGATCTCGGAGGCAAACAGCACGTTGTCCTCGGGCACGATCTCCAGCAGCAGCTCGATGCCAGGCCGGTGGTAGACGCAGGTGTCGAAGAACACGTTGTCCATCAGGTCCTCGATGGGGGGGCGCTTGAGCTGCTGGGCCAGGCCCTGGTAGCGGCCCCAGTGGTAGGGCACCGCGCCGCCGCCGTGCGGGATGATGAACTTCAACGTGGGGAAGTCCTTGAAGAGGTCCGACTGCAGGAACTGCATGAACGCGGTCGTGTCGGCGTTCAGGTAGTGCGCGCCAGTGTGGTGGAAGGCGGGATTGCACGAACAGCTCACGTGCACCATCGCAGGCACGTCCAGCTCCACCAGCTTCTCGTAGAGCGGATACCAGTGGCGGTCGGTCAGCGGCGGGCTGGTCCAGTAGCCGTCGGATGGGTCCGGGTTCAGGTTGCAGCCGATGAAACCCAGTTCCTCGACGCAGCGCACGAGTTCCGGGATGCAGTTCGCGGGGCTCACGCCCGGGCTCTGCGGCAGCTGGCACACGGCAGCGAAATTCCGCGGATAGAGCTGCACCACGCGGTGGATCAGGTCGTTGCAGGCCTGCGTCCAGTGCGCGCTGGTCTGCTCGTTGCCGACGTGGTGCGCCATGCCGCCGGCCGTGGGCGAGAAGATCGTGAAGTCGACGCCGCGCTCGGCCTGCATGCGCAGCTGGTTGCTCTCGAGGCTGTCGCGGATCTCATCGTCGCTGATGCGCACGTCGGGCGCGAGGGCCGGGGCGCCGGGCAGCGAGAGCTGCGCCGTCTGGCGCTCGCGGTAGTCCTTCAGCGCCTTGGGCGCCGTCGTGTAGTGGCCGTGGCAATCGATGATCATGGGCTTGTCTCCTTGCGGTGTCCGGAGAATCCCAGCAACCGCTCCTGCCTACAATCGAGTTCCATCACGTGGAACGGAGAGGCCATGGCCGAGCTCGCTGGACCGATGGTCGAGGCCGTCACACGGGCGCTCGCCATCTTGGACGCGTTCACCATCGACGATGCGTCGCTGCGGCTGACGGAGCTGGCCCGCCGCACCGCTCTGCCCAAGAACTCGGTGCTACGCCTGGCGCGCACGCTTGCCGCCGGCGGCTACTTGTCGATGACCGAGCAGCGCGAATGGCGCTTGGGCCCTGCCGCCGCCTGGCTGGGCGCGCGCTACCAGGTGGCGTTCGACCTGCACAACACCATTGAACCGGAGATGCGGTCGCTCGCGCAGGCGACGGGCCGTAGCGTGTCGTACTTCGTGCATGATGGCCACTCCCGGATCCGGCTGCTCCACGTGCATGGCGGCGATGCGAACGCCGGTGTCAAGCGGGTCGGCGAACCGATGCCGATGGACCGCGGCTCGCCGGGGCAGGTGCTGCTCGCTTTCTCGGGCCGGCAAGGGGCGCTCTACGACACCATCCGCAAGCACGGTTACCACCTGACGATCGGCGAGGCGCGACGCGGCCGGGCCAGCGTGTCGGCGCCCGTGTTCGGATCGCGCTGGACCATCGTCGGCGCTATCACCATCGGCGTGCCCGCGGCCGAGGCAACGGAGAGCTTGCTGCGCGGCTACGTGCCAGCTCTGGTCGCGGCCACTACAAAGCTGTCGCGGGCGCTGGCGCAGGACCAAGCTTCCATCACGAAGTTGAAGCACAGCTCGGCTGCGTGGTTTCCGACCTGAGCGCGCTGCGCGACGGGCGTCCGCCTCTCTTCGCCGCGCAGCGGCCGGCAGGATGTCTACGAATAACGCGCGCTGGGCGGCAGCGAGCCCGGGCCGTGAAACCTTCCTGCCGGCGTGGCGCCGCGGACAGCGCTGGCCTATCCCGGCCGAGGGCTACAACGAGCCGCACTGCAGAACCGGGAAGAAAAACCTGGTGGCACTTCGTTCGGCACTTCTAGCTGCGAGCGCCAGCTTTCGCCAAGTGCAGTCGTGATGGCTGCTTCGGGTCGTTTTTCTGCCGTCGCCACCGGCGCGACACGCGACAGGTTGCGACTCGCCTCCGCAAACGCGTAGCAACCGACCTGAGCCCTTCATCACGCAGCAGCCCCGCCTGAGCGAGTGCCGCCCAGGTCGGCTCTATGCTGGCCGGAAGACCGCGCAGAGTTTGTTGCCGTCCGGATCACGCACATAGGCCATATGCACCGCGCCTGGTTTGCTGTCGCGCGGGCCAGGCGCGCCCTCGATCGACGTCCCGCCATGCCCGACGGCCGCGTCGTGGAAGGCCCGCAGCTGCTCGGCCGATTTGCACTTGAAGCCGATCGTGCCGCCGTTGGCATGGGTTGCCGGATGGCCGTCGATCGGCTCGCTGACGCCGAAGGTGCTGCCGTCGTGGCGGTAGAACATGCGCGTCTGGCCGGTCACGTTCACGTTGCGCGCTCCCTCTGCCGCGCCCAACGCGCCGAGTACGGCGTCGTAGAAGCGCTTGGCCCGCTCGATGTCGTTCGTGCCGACCATCACGTGGTTCAACATGTGTCGCTCTTTCCTTGATGTGGTTTCATGGCCTGCGGTATGCCGGCGGCGGGAGTCTACGCGGCATTTTCGAATCGCCGGCCGCGTGTTGACGTCGGCTATCGCACGACTGCTTCCGGCCAGAAGCTGCCGTGACAAGGCTCAGATCGCTGCCCGTCTGCTGTGACCCCTAGCCTGGGCGCCGCCCCTTGACTTGCTCGAAGAGGTCATAGAGCTGTTGCGCCGCGGGGGACAACGTGCGCCCGCGGCGCCGGATCAGGCCCACTTTGCGGTGGACCACAGGCTCCACCAGAGGGATGCTGACCAGGATCGGATGGTCCTTGCCAGGCATCGCCATGGACGGTACTGCCGCGACGCCCAACCCTGCTTCCACCAGACCAAGCGCAGTCGTGACGTGTTCGGCTTCGTAGATGGCCTGCGGCCGCTTCGCGACGCCCGCGAGCGCCTGGTCCAGCACGACCCGGTTGCCTGAGGAGCGGCCCACCGACACGTAGTCGTAGTCGCTCAGTTGAGCCCAGCTCACGCGGCGGTGCCTGGCCAGCGGATGGTCGCGCCGGCAGGCCGCGACGAAACGTTCCTCCACCAGCGCCTTGAACTCGAGCTCGCCCTCCTGGGCACCGATGAAGTTCAGCCCGAAGTCCGCCTCGCTACGGGCGACCGCCGCCAGCACTTCGTTGGCGCCGGCGTCCAGCACCTTCACGCGCACGCGCGGCGATTGCTCGTGGTACAGGCGGATCACGTGGGAGAGGTAGTAGTACACGGTGGACGGGACGCAGGCCACCGTGACCTCGCCCATGCGGGTTGCCGTCCCGCCGCGGATGCCCACCAGCGTGGCGTCCAGGTCGTCCAGCAGGTCACGCACCTTGCGTTCGAAGTCGCGTCCGACTGCGGTCAGGGTGACGCGACGCGTGTTGCGCTCCAGTAGCCGCACGCCCAGCGCCTGCTCCAGCTTCTCGATCCGGCGGCTGAACGCCGGCTGCGACAGGTGCACGGCCTCGGCCGCCTTGCGGAAATTGCTGAGCTGCGCGACGGTCCGGAAGGCGACCAGGTCGTTGAGATCGAAGTTCATCGCCACGGCAGATCCTCCACTTCAGTGATGTGCACAGAGCATCAGTTGATCTTAAAGATGCAATTCACTTTGGCAATGCCGGAACGGATCATTCCAGCCATGCAACGAGTGATTCCCTGCGTCCTGATGCGTGCCGGCACGTCGAGAGGACCGTTCTTCCTGCGCGAGTGGCTGCCGGCCGACGACACGGCCCGCGACGAGGCGCTCATCGGCGCGATCGGCGCATCGGACCTGCTGCAAGTCGATGGCGTCGGTGGCGGCAGCACGCTGACCAGCAAGGTGGCCATCGTCTCCCCGTCTTCCCATCCCGGATGCGACGTCGACTACCTCTTTGCCCAGGTGGGCGTCGGCCAGAAGTCGGTGGACACGCGGCCGAACTGCGGCAACATGCTGTCGGGAGTGGCTCCGTTCGCCATCGAGCAGGGGCTCGTACAGGCCCGGGACGGCGAAACGACGGTGCGGGTGTTCAACGTCAACACGCGCTCGCGCATCGACGTCACGGTGCAGACCCCGGCCCGGCATGTGCGCTACGACGGCGACACCGGCATCGACGGAGTGGCCGGGACGGCAGCACCCATCCGCCTGAACTTCCTCGACGCCTGGGGCTCGGTCACGGGCGCGCTGTTTCCCACCGGACGCCGCATCGACACCATCCACGGGATCGACGTGAGCTGCATCGATGCCGCGATGCCGCTGGTGATCATGCGCGCAGGCGACCTCGGACTGAACGGCCGCGAAGCGCCGGCCGAGCTCGACGCCAACACGGCGCTGCTCGCGCGCATCGAGGCGATCCGCTGCGCAGCCGGCGAGGCGATGGGCCTTGGCGATGTGTCCGGCAGCGTGATCCCGAAGCCGATGATCGCGAGCGAGGGCGACGACGCTGACAGCATCACCTCCCGCTACTTCACGCCTCGCCGGTGCCACGCATCGCACGCCGTCACCGGCGCGATCGGCATCGCCACGGCCTACGCGCTGCCCGGCACCGTCGCCAGCAGCGACGCCCGCCGCACCGGTGTGCGCTCCATTGCCGTCCTGCATCCGCAGGGGCGCATCGAGGTCGAAGTGGCCATCGAAGGCCTCGGTGACGAAGCCCGCGTGCAACGCGCCGCGCTCGTGCGTACCGCGCGAAAGATCCTGCAGGGCGACCTGCATCTCCCACCCTACGTGTTCTCGAAAGCCCCCCAAGGAGACAACCCCATGAAGCGCCTGATTGCTCCCGCCCTTGCCGCCGCCGCGCTGGCCACGACAGCGCCGCTGGCCCTGGCCTATCCCGACAAGCCGATCACGGTCGTGGTGCCCACCGCCCCGGGCGGTGGCAACGACGCCATGGCGCGCGTGATCGGACAGAAGCTCGGCCCGCTGCTGGGCCAGTCCGTGATCGTCGACAACCGCGCCGGCGCCAACGGCGCGATCGCGAGCGAGTTCGCGGCCCGCGCCGCACCCGATGGGCACACCGTGATGTTCGGCTACATCGCCACGCACGCGATGAACCCCGCGCTGCAGAAGCTGCGCTATGACCCGGTGGCGGACTTCGCGCCGGTGGGCCTCGTCGGCTACTCGCCCACGCTCATGGTGGCGAACACCTCGGTGCAGATCAAGGATGTCAAGGATCTGGTCGCACAGCTGAAGGCCAAGCCGGACCGGTACACCTACGCGTCGGCGGGCAACGGCACGGCACCCCACTTCGCGGCCGAGCTGTTCAAGCTGAACGCGGGCGTCGTGATGCTGGGCGCTCCCTACAAGGGCTCCGCGCCCGCGATCACGGACACCATCGGCGGCCAGACGCAGTTCATGTTCCCTAGCCTGTACACGGCCCTGCCGCATGTGAAGGCTGGCAAGTTGCGTGCCCTGGCCGTGGCAGGGCCCCAGCGTTCGCCCCTGCTGCCTGATGTGCCGACGCTGAAGGAGGCGGGTGTCGACGGGGTCGACGTGCGGCAGTGGTATGGGTTCTTCGTGCCGGCCAAGACGCCGAAGCCCATCGTCGACCAGATCAACAAGGCCTTGAACCAGGTGCTCGCCGACCCGGAGGTGGTGAAGCGGCTGGCCGAACACGGCGCGGACGTCGAGGCGAGTACGCCGGAGCAGTTCGGCGCACTGGTCAAGGGCGAGCTCGCGAAGTGGAAGAGCGTGGTGCAGCGCGCCAAGCTGACGGCGGACTGAAGCAGGGGAACCGGATCATGGAAACCTCCCTCGACGAGCTGCAGGCCTGGATCGGCCGCACCGAGACGGTCCGCGACAGCATCGGGGCGACGCCCGTCAAGGCACTGGATGCCACGCTGGACCATCCGGCGCGGGCGGTGGAGCATGGGACGGCGCTGCCCCCGCTGTGGCACTGGCTGTATTTCCTGCCGCTGCATCGCCAAAGCGAGATCGGGCCCGACGGGCACGCCAGGCGCGGTGGATTCCTGCCGCCGGTGCCGCTTCCGCGTCGCATGTGGGCCGGCAGCCAGTTCGAATTCCGCACACCGGTGCGCGTGGGCGATGCCGTGGAGCGGACGTCGACGATCGCCGACGTGTCTCGCAAGGAGGGTCGCTCGGGCCAGCTCGTTTTCGTCAAGGTGCGGCACGAACTGCGCTGCAACGGCGCCACGGAGCCGGCCATCGTGGAGTTCCACGACATCGTGTACCGGGACGCCAGGCGGCCCGCCGACGTGGAGCCGCCGCCGCAGCGCGCCGACACCGGCGCAGCCTGGCGGCGCGAGGTCATCCCCGACGATGTCCTGCTGTTCCGCTACTCGGCCCTGACCTTCAACGGCCACCGCATCCACTACGACCGCAAGTACGTGACCGAGGTCGAGGGATATCCCGGGCTGATCGTGCACGGCCCCCTGATCGCCACGCTGCTGATGGACCTGGTGCGCCGGCAGCTGCCGAACAGCGACGTCGCGAGCTTCCGCTTCAAGGCCGTGAGGCCGACCTTCGACCTGAACCCGTTCCACGTCAACGGCCAGCCGGCGCCGGACGGCAAGACCGTGCGGCTGTTCGCCGCCGACCACGAGGGCTGGCTGACCATGGACGCCACCGCGGTCCTGCGCTGACACCCTTGGCGAATCCATCCGGAAGGAAACGAACCATGCAGCCACTCCAGGGCCTGACCGTCGTCACGCTCGAACACGCCATCGCCGCCCCGTTCGCCACCCGCCAGCTGGCGGACCTGGGCGCGCGCGTCATCAAGATCGAACGGCCGGGTTCGGGCGATTTCGCCCGCGGGTACGACCAGCGGGTGCGGGGCCTGTCTTCGCACTTCGTCTGGACCAACCGATCCAAGGAAAGCCTGACGCTCGACGTCAAGCATCCCGAAGCCGCGCGGGTGCTGGAACGGCTGGTGACCGAGAAGGCGGATGTGGTCGTGCAGAACCTGGCCCCGGGCGCGGCCGCGAGGCTGGGCTTGGGGTACGAGCAGCTCTCCAGGCGCAAGCCGGAGCTCATCGTGTGCGACATCTCAGGCTATGGTGACGACCCGGCCAGCCCCGGCCCGTACCGGGACAAGAAGGCCTACGACCTGCTGATCCAGAGCGAGGCCGGCTTCGTGTCGGTCACCGGCACGCCCGAGGAGCCCTGCAAGGCGGGCCCTTCGATCGCGGACATCGCCGCGGGGATGTACGCGTACACCAACATCCTGGCGGCCTTGCTGCAACGGGGCCAGACCGGCAAGGGGCAGCGGATCGACATCTCCATGCTGGAATCCCTCGCCGAATGGACCAGCTACCCGCTGTACTACGCGTTCGACGGCGCCGAGCCGCCCCCGCGGACGGGCGCCAGCCACGCCACGATCTACCCCTATGGCCCGTTTCCCGCCGGCGATGGGGGCACGGTGATGCTGGGCCTGCAGAACGAGCGCGAGTGGGCGGCCTTTTGCGAGAAGGTCCTGCGGCAGCCGGCCATCGCCACCGACCCCCGGTTCACCGCCAACTACAAGCGCGTGGCCGAGCGCGAGGCGCTGCGCGGGATCATCGTCGAGGCGTTCGCGTCGCTGACCGTTGCACAGGTGCTCGAACGGCTGGAGGCCGCGCAGATCGCGAACGCCCAGGTCAACACGATGCGGGATGTCTGGGCGCATCCGCAGTTGAAAGCGAGGGGCCGCTGGAGCGAAGTCGGATCGCCGCAGGGGTCACTGCCCGCCTTGCTGCCGCCCGGCAGCTGGGACGTGGGCCCTCGCATGGGTCCGGTCCCCGCGCTCGGCGAGCACACCGACGCCATCCTCGCGGAGCTGGGCTACAGCGCCACCGCCATCGAAACCCTGCGCTCGGCGGCGGCGATCTGACGGTGCAAGCCGTGGCCCATCCCGACGCGCACCCGCGCACCGCCTCCCGCCTGGACGGCTGCATGGTCGACCGTCCCGCGGTGGAGCAGGAACCGCGCCGGGCGTGGCCCGCGACCGACTTCTTCCACATCCTTTGAGAGAGACAACCCCATGGCTTCCACCATCATCGACTCGCGCATCTTCGGCGACATGTTCAGCGATGCGCGCATGCGCGACGTCTGGTCCGACGAGAACCGCACGTCCAAGTACCTGGAGATCGAGCGGGCCCTGGCCAAGGTGCAGGGCGCCCTCGGGATCATTCCGAAAGAGGCCGCCGACGAGATCGTGAAGAACTGCGAGCTCTCGCAGATCGACTGGCCGAGGCTCAAGGCCAAGACCGAGCAGATCGGCTACCCGATCATCGCCGTGGTCAACCAGATCAACGCCAACTGCCGCGACGGGTTGGGGGAGTTCTGCCATTGGGGAGCGACCACCCAGGACATCACCGACACCGCCGCCGTGCTGCAGATCCGGGAAAGCCTGGCGCTCGTGGAGCACGATCTCGACGAGATCGGCGAGGCGCTCGCCGTGCTGGCGCGCAAGTACCGGGACACGCCCGTCATCGGGCGCTCCAACCTGCAGCAGGCCACGCCGATCACGTTCGGCTACAAGATGGCCTCCATCCTGGCCGGCATCGACCGCCACCGCCAACGGCTGCAGCAACTGAAGCCCAGGGTCCTCATGGGCGAGTTCGGCGGCGCCTCGGGGACGCTGTCGTCCCTGGAGAGTGGCGCGATGGAGACCCAGGCCGCCCTGATGAAGGAGCTCGGCCTGGCGCAACCACTCATCTCCTGGCACACGGTGCGCGACACCATCGCGGAGGTGGGAGCCTTCCTGGGCCTGGTGGGCGGCTCGCTGGGAAAGATCGCGATGGATGTCAAGCTGATGATGCAGACCGAGGTCGGCGAGGTGTTCGAGCCCTTCGCACCGGGCCGCGGTTCGTCGTCCACCATGCCGCAGAAGCGCAACCCCATCTCCTGCCTGTACATCCACGCCAACATCTCCGTGGCGCGCCAGCACGCCGCCGCCCTGATGGACGCGATGGTCGCCGACCATGAGCGATCGACCGGCCCCTGGGAGATCGAATGGGTGGCGTTGCCGGAGATCTTCTGCCTGCTGTCCGGCGCCCTGAAGCAGACGAAGTTCATCCTCAAGGGGCTGGAAGTCGACGCGACCCGCATGCGTGCCAACATCGACATGACGAACGGCCTCGTGATGTCGGAGGCAGTGATGATGGGCTTGGGCCCCTACATCGGCCGCGAGTACGCGCACGACCTGGTGTACGACCTCTGTCGCCAAGCCGTCACGGAGGATCGCCCGCTGATCGACATCCTGGCTGCTCACCCGGAGGTCTCGAAGCACGTCACGCGTGCGCAGCTCGAGGCGTTCTGCGACCCGGCCAAGAATCTCGGTCAGGCTGGGGTGATGGTCGATCGCGTCCTTGCCGCGCGGGCCTGACGCAAGACGAAGTGCACGCGCGTGTTCCTCGAATTCATGGCCGAACACACGCGCCATGCCTCCAGCGCTGCACTGGCGTCGTGTGTCGGCTGCGTCGATCCGGTGCGATTCGCCGCCTGATGGGAGCCCGACACGGTTGACGTGTGCGGTCGTACATGCCGGCAGCGTCGCGCCAAGCCGGCGCCTCGACACGCTCGCGACATCGCACGGAGCGAAGTACAGCCCTATGCGTTGTCATCCGGATCGGGACCGCAAATGAAGCAGCCCGTCCCCCTACCGTTACGGTGTCGCCGCCGGTGTCGAGGCGGGCGTCGCCGCCGGCGCGGCAGCCGCCGGTGCCGTGCCCGATGCACCGGCTGTTGATGACGTGGTCGTCGCCGGTGCAGACGCAACCGGCGCTGGCGCTGGTACCGCGACCGTGCCGGACGAGAGATACACCTGCCCGTTCGTGCCGGGGGCGGTGAAGGTCCCTGCCGCCAGGATCAGGCGGGTGGCCGCTGCATCCATGGCCAGCGAGCGCCAGTTGGTCTCCCCGGCCGGGGCGGTGAGCGCCGCGAAGGACGTGCCTCCATTGCTGGACAGCAGGACCTGGCCGGTGGCGCCGGACAGCGTGGCCGCAATGACGTCACCAGTGGCTGAGGTGTCGATCGCGGTGTACGTCCCGGAGGTCGGGTTTCCCTGGACCCAGGTGAGGCCGCGGTCGCGCGAGACGAACAGGCCGGTGCTGGTTCCCGCGAAGTCGGTGTTGCCGGCGACGGCGATCGTGTTGCCGTCGTCCGACATTGCCACCCGGTACCACCCGCCTGGGTTCGCTGCGCCGCTCAGCGGCACGACCCGCGGGGTGAATGTGGCGCCGCCGTCGATGGACACGTGCACCTGGCCCGGCTGCGTGCCCACGCCCTGGGTGACGGCCACGACCACGGACCCGTCGGCCGAGCTGTCGACGGACCGCCAGCCGTTGGCGGCCGCGGCGCTGCCGCCTGCCTGCGTGAAACTCGCCCCGCCGTTCTGGGACACGAACATGGGCCCGTTCAACACCACGGCCACGATCCGCTGGCCGTCCTGCGAGACGGTGACCGACTCGTAGGCGAGGCTCTCGCCGGGGTTGAAGAGAATGTCGACCCGGGACCAGGTCGTGCCGCCGTCCACGGACCGGTACATCCCCCCCGTGAAGGCGACAGCGAACATGACCTGCCCGGTGGCATCCATGTCCAGCGAGATCCAGTTCGCCTGCGGCAGCTGCGTGTTGACCCATGACGTGCCGGAGTTCCTCGAGATGAACACACCGGTCGGAATCGCGGCTGCGGCCAGCACGGTGCCGGTGGGGTTGGAGGCGACCCAGTGCCACGGGACCGTCGGCAGGCCCGCGGCCGGGGTCCATGCCAGTGCTGCGGCCGGAGCAACCGGAGCGGTCGTGGGCGCCCCCGCGGCCGGGGCCGGCGTGCCTGCCACTGGTGCCGGGGCCGGCGTGCCTGCCACCGGTGTTGGCGCCGCGGCCGGGCTGTCCGCGGCCGGCGTGGGAGCGGCAGGGATGCCGGCACTTGCGGGCGGGGAGGCGCCGCCCACCGCCGCGTCACCGCCTCCACCGCCGCCGCAAGCGCTCAGCCAAAGCGCCGCCACAGCGACCGAAATCCGAACGGTCGGATGGTTCACATTCCTCATCTGAAGCCTCCTGTGCGGCCTTGAACTTCGGCCTTTGCTGGGAGCGGCAGCTTCCAGTGCAATCCGCGGGGGCAAAGCTACCGGATGCAACTTCTGTGCGGCGCGCCTCGGCGGTGCGGTTGCTGCAGGAGAAAAGCAGGCGCATGACCTGAGCTGTCGCCGAATCCGAGTGCCGCTACAGAGCACCACACGCTCAGCGCGCCGAGCGCGCTAGAAGTGCCCTTCAGCTTGGCCGGTCTGGCGACACTGACTGTTGCCACCACTTCACGCCGAACCAGCCCGGGGAAGCGCCAGGAAGAAGCGGATCATTTCAGCGGATGCATCGGGACCGCTGCCGTCGGTGTAGGAGCCGCTCGCGTGGCCGCCCGACCAGGCGTGCCCGGCGCCGTGGAGCGTCCACGATTCGATCGTCGCGGCTCCATCCGGGTCGGCATGCACGGTACGGCTGTAGCTGCGTCCCGCTGGCGACGTCGCGCGCTGCGTGGTCGATTGCAGGGGCGCCCCGTTGCGCTCGCCCCGGAAGGCCTCCTGAGCCTGGTTGACGATCTGCATGCCGTTGTCGTGCTGCACGGTGTGATCCCGGTCGCCATGGAAGACGATGGTGGGCACCGCGTGCCGGGTGGCCCGGACTGGCGCGGAGGCGGCGGATGGGAGGCCGGCACCTGCGCGTCCGCGACCGCCCTTCATCGCCGCCATGGCCGAGGGGATGTCGTGGGCACTCGCATAGGGCAGTCCCGAATGCGCGCCGACGCCGGCAAAGACTTCGGGGTAGGCCTGCCCCAGGACCACGGCCATGGCCGCGCCGGCGGACAGCCCGGCGACGAAGATGCGGCGCGGGTCCACGCCGTGACGCGCTGCCACTTCGCGAACGATGCCCACGATCAACGCGGGCTCCCCGGCGTCGCGCACCTGGTCCTGGGCCTTGAACCAGTTCCAGCACTTCGACATGTTCGCCTGCGCCGCCTGCTCGGGATAGACCACCAGGAAGCCGTGTTCCTCGGCCAGCCGGTTCATCCGGGTGCCGGCGGCAAAGTCGTCTGCAGATTGGGTACAGCCGTGCAACATGACGACCAGGGGCGGCTGCTCGACGACGCGGGTGGGAACGTACAGCTTGTAGGCGCGACTGCCGATGGCATTGCGGAATTCATGTGCCTGGAAGGTGCCAGGCGTTTCGGCGTCGATGGTCCCTGGCCGCTGGCGCGGCCCGTCACGCGGGGCGACCGGTGCGTCCGCCATCCGCCCGGGGACGTCGATGTGCGCATCAGGCGCAGCAGTTGCCATCCTGGGATCGCGCATCCCATTCGACGACAGGGCCTGGGCAATTGTCTGGGTGACGCTGGCCATGGGGCCGGACGTCGTGTCGAGACCGGCGGAGGCGAGAGCCCGCTGGATGGTGTCGGTGATCTTGTTGGCGTCGAACGACGGCAGTCGGAGATTGGAGAGGCGATGCATTGCTACTTTCAAGTTGGAAGGGGAGGGCTCTTAGCGGATGCGGTCGGAAAGCGCTTTCCGGACAGCGGTGCTGGCCTGGAACGCACCGAGAACGGTGACCGATTCGATGGCGGCGCGCGCAAGCTCAGGGGTGACGTCGTCGGCGATGCGAGCAAGCCCGACGACCTGCACCTGCAGACGCTCGCCTGCCGCCACGGCACGTTCGAGGTCCACGCGTGTGAAGTGCTGCAGACCGACGACCAGGGTGCGCCGGGCCACAGTCTGTTTGACCGCCTCGGCGTGCAGCGCCAGCTGATTTCTCAGCGCCGTTCGCACGAGATCGGAGCGGTTGGAGTAGTAGCCCTCCTGGACGAGCAAGTCGACCTGGCCAAGGTCGACCACGCCGACGTTGATGGTCATCTTCTCGGTTTCTCCGGCCTTGGGCCGGGGTTCGACAGCGCTGGTGGCGGGCTTCATGGAATCCATATGGAATCTGCGTGGAATCCAATTGGAGCATATTCGCGCTGACAGCGGGGCGGAAACCCGCAACCCCGAAGGGTCGGAAGTCCGGCGCAATGCCATGCGCCCTGGCCAGGACGTGCCCGCGGAGCCGCGGCTCAACCAGCGTCAGCAAGGAAGGCCGCGCGAACCTGCAGGCACAACGCTTCCCCGAGTCGCGCGAATTTGGGAAGCAACTGGCCGAGGGGCCCGCTCGGTCAGTGAACCGCTGGCTCACCCACTCGAGCCGCGCTCAAGTTTCGCGATCTGGTCCGACGCCACGTCAGCGCGCTTCACGATCCAGCCTCGACCTCAAGGCGATGGTCAAGCCGCTGGAAGCCCGAAAGGCCGGGATGGGTAAGCCTGGCGCAGGCCCCAGCCTGATGATCGGGGCTGATCCTGCGAGCGACCGTCGCCGCCTCTCTGTCTTGCTGGGGTGTTGTCGCATCACCAGCTCACGGTCCCGGGATGCGCGCCAAGTGACCAACGCGCACTGGCGCGATGCCGCTCTCAGGTCAACTGCTGAAAAGACGGACGGTCAGCCGCGCGGTCCGCGTTCCCGCTGCGCATCGGGCACCGTGCTTGTTTCAGTCGACCGACCCGCACCGGGAATGCCTTCGCTGATGTGACGCTCAGTCTCAACTCCGACCTCGGGCGCTGCCTCTTGCTCCGCCGCGGCTCGGCCGACGGCATCCGTCGTGCCACCCTCAACCGTCGCTGCGTCCTGACGGGGGCGGTGATCCCCGTCGGCCCGGTACTCATGCTTCTTGCCGCTGATCGGTGTTGATTCCATTGCCTCGGTGGCCTCGGCGCGTTCACCGGTCGAATCGAGGTTGTTGTTGCTGGGCATGGCGTGTCTCCCAAGAGTGTCGTGACAGACTAGGATTTCAGCGCCGGCAACATGTCGGACGTCGGCTCAAATGCCGATCAGCGTGCGTCCCGAGGCATCCGTCGACTGGTTCTCCGTGTGCACCTCTTGGATTGGGTCGGCCGCCCCGCCATGAGTGAAGGTCCGCAATCGGCCAGGAGCCGCCCTGGCGGGCGTCCCGGCACCTAGTCGGAGATCCCGCACGCGACCGAGAGATAGCGCTTCATCCGCAGGGACGCAAGCTCCGGATCCGTCAGTACGCCGCAGGCGTCGGCAAGCTCGAAGACCTTGGCGAAATGCGCAGCACCGCGTGCCGACTGCAGGCCGCCGGCCATCGAGAAGTGGTCCTGATGCCCATTGAGCCATGCGAGGAACACGACGCCGGCCTTGTAGTGGCGCGTCGGCGCGCGAAAGATCTCGCGTGACAGGTGAACCGTCGGGTCGAGGAGTTCGCGGAAGCGGTCGACACGGCCGGCGGCGAGTTCCGCCAGGGCGACGGCAGCGACGGGCGCGATGGGGTCGAAGATCCCCAGGAGTCCATGCGAGTAGCCGGTGTCGTCGCCGGCGATCAGCTCTGCGTAGTTGAAGTCGTCGCCGGTGTACATCTTCACGCCGGGCGGCAGCCTCTTGCGCAGTTCGCGCTCCCATCTGGCGTCGAGCAGCGAGACCTTGATGCCCTCGACCTTCCCCCGGTTCTCCGCGATCACGCTGGCGACCGTGTCGAGCGCCTGGGGGATGTCGGTGCTGCCCCAGTAGCCGCGCAGCGCCGGGTCGAACATCTCGCCCAGCCAGTGGAGCACGACCGGCCTGGACGCGTCGCGAAGCAGGCGCCCGTACATGGCCAGGTAGTCTTCGCTTCCCCGGGCGCAGCGCGCCAGCGCACGACTGCACATCAGGATCACCTGCCCGCCTTCGGCCTCGACGACGCCGAGTTGCTCGCGGTACGCGGCTTCCACCTTGTCCAGCGTCAGGGAGGCGTCTGCGGGCAGTTGATCCGTGCCGACGCCGCAGGCCAGGTCACCACCCACGGAGCGCGCATGGCGCACGCTGCGCTGGATCAGTTCGCGGGCTACGGGCCAGTCCACGCCCATGCCGCGCTGTGCCGTGTCCATGGCTTCGGCAACCTTGAAGCCGAGGCGGTAGAGGTGCTCGCGAAACGCAAGGGTGCGCTCCCAGTCGATGCGGGGAGACGCATCCCAGGGGTCGACGGTCTCCAGTGGGTCGACCACGACGTGCGCCGCCGCATAGACCGTCCGGCTGAAGGGAGGCGGCAGCCCGTCCGGGCGGATCGGGTTTGCCTGGAGTCGGTAGGACTTGACGCTACCGTCGGCCTGGGGAAGGCGGACTTGCATGGTTCTCTGGCCTTGTTCCTGGAGTGCTGGCTGGTGGAGCGGTGATGGGTTGTCGCCTCAGAGGCGCTGGACATGGAAGCCGCCGTCGACATGGATGGCCTCGCCGGTGCTGAAGGGGAACGACCCGCCGGCCAGCGCCGCCGCTGCCTTGCCGACGTCATCGGGCGTTCCCCACCGGCGGATCGGGCTCAGGCCCTCGGCGATGCGCTTGTCATAGTCGGCCTGCGCCACGCTGGTCATGGCACTGCGGATCACCCCGGGCCGGATCTCGAACACCCCGACGCCGATCTCTCCCAGCCGGACGGCGAACAGTTTCGTCGCCATGGTGATGGCGGCCTTCGAGAGGCAGTACTCACCGCGGTTGGTCGACGCCGCGAAGGAGTTGGCCGACGAGATGTTGATGATGGATCGGTAGTGCCGGCTCTCCCGGTCGGCTGCAAAGTGCGCCGCCACCCGTTGGGTCAGGAAGAAGGGCCCCCGGAGGTTGACGTGCAGAAGTTGATCGAAGCTCTCGGGCGTGGCCTCGAGCAGGTCGCCACGCCTGGACACGCTGATGCCCGCGTTGTTCACGAGGCAGTCCACGGGACCGAGTTGCTCCCGTATCGCGTCCAACAGACGGGCGTGGGACTGCAGGTCGGAGACATCGCACGCGAAGAAGGCGGCACGCATCCCCCGCGCACGAACACCGGCCACCGTCTCGTTGGCATCCGCGTCTTGTGCAAGGTCGGCAATGGCGACGTCGAAGCCTTGCGCGGCAAGCGCTAGAGCGATGCCGCGGCCGATGCCCCGGCGGCCGCCCGTGACCAGGGCGACCGGTCGGGACGTCTGGCTGTTTGTCATCGGGAATTCCTGGAAGAGGCCGCGTTACTTGGTGGTGACCTGGAGCTTCGGGACCAGGCGCTTGAACACCTCGTTGTCCTGCTTCATCACGGCGGCAAAGGTTTCTCCGTCCTCGTAGATGGAATGGACGTTCAGCTTCTGCAGCGTTTCCTGGTACTTGGGATCCGCGATCACCTTGCAGGTCAGTTCGCTCCAGCGCTTGACGATCTCGGGGGGCGTGCCCTTGGGCACCAGCAGGCCGCGCCAGGTGCCGATCGCCACGTCGATGCCGCGCTCCTTGAAGGTCGGCACGTCCTTGAACTCCGGAATCCTTTGGGCCGACGTCACCGCCAGGACGCGGAGCTTGCCCGCCTGGACGTGGGCACTCAGCGCACCCGGCGCGACGACGGTGGCATCCACCTGGCCGCCCAGGATGGCCTGGATGGCAGGTGCCTCGCCCTGGTAGGGAACGCGCGTGAACTTGGTGCCGGTCTTGTCCTCCAGCGCCAGTGCCGCGATGTCGGGGATGGCTCCGTTGCCCGAGGTGGACAGCGTCACCTTGCCGGAATTGGCACGTGCGTGGGCCATGAACTCCTCGATGGTCTTCCAGGGGGCGTCCGCTTTCACGGTGATGGCACTCGGGTCGGCGTTGATGCGCGCGATCGGCATGAAGCCTTCGTAGCTGGCCTTGCCGATGCCGAGGTAGGGCGCGATCAGCAGTTCGGGGGTCGCCATCACGACCTTGTACCCGTCCGGCTTGGCTGCCGCCGCTTCGGCAAACCCGATCGAGCCGATGGCCCCGGGCTTGTTGACCACCAGGATCGGCTGGGGAAAGACCGTGCGCGCGGCCTCCGCGTACACGCGCGCGATCGCATCGGTGCCGCCGCCGGCAGGCCAGGGCACGATCATCTCGATCGGCTTGTTCGGATAGGCGTCGGTTTGCGCGGATGCGCCAGCGTGGATGCCGATGGCCACGGCCGCGAGGATGAGGGTGCGTCGGAAGAGTCTCATGTCGATCCAGGAGGGGTTGAGCGGAACATGTCGGATGGTGGAGCGTTTGGAACGTTCCAATTGCCATTATTGGATCGTTCCAACTAGAATGGCAAGCTGAGCATCGTCACCCTAGGGTAAGTACCGAGTCCTCATGGCCAGCAGCAACGCTCCCAAGCGCCCGGCGACGATCCTCGACATCGCCGCCGAAGCGAAGGTGTCGAAGTCGACCGTCTCACTGGTCCTGCAGGGAAGCGACCTGATTCGCGATGAGACCGCGGCTCGGGTGCTCGAAGCCGCGCAGAAGCTCGGCTATGTGTACAACCGTGGGGCCGCCGAACTGCGAGGCAAGTCGTCCAAGACCATTGGCGTGGTCATCAACGACCTGATGAACCCGTTTTTCGCTGAAGTCCTGGTGGGCTTGGAACGCAGGTTGGTCGACACGGGCTATACGGTGTTCATGGCGCATACCAGCGAGAACCTGGAGCGGCAGGACAGGGTGCTGCAAACGATGCGCGAGCACGGCGCGGCCGGGATTGCGCTGTGCCCGGTCCTGGGATCGCCGGCATCGCTGCCACAAACCATCCGGGCCTGGGGCATTCCACTGGTCGTGATGGTCCGCCCTCTCGGAGGGGGCACCTACGACTTCGCGGGGTCCGACGATACGGAAGGAGTGAAGCTTGCCACGCGGCACCTGGTGGGCGCGGGCCACCGGCGAATCGCATTCCTCGGCGGTCGGCCCGGACCGATCTTCGACCGTCGCGTCCAGGGCTACCGCGATGGCCTGCGCGAGGCCGCGCTCGCGTTCGATAAGCGGCTCGTCTTTGCTTCGAACCCGACGCGCAAGGATGCGTACGAGCGGCTGGGCGACATCCTGGCCGTGGAGCCGCGTGTGACGGCGGCCGTTTGCTACAACGACGTGGTCGCCTTCGGCGCCTTGGCGGCGCTGGGAGAGCGCGGGCTGCGAGCGGGCTCGGATTTCGCCGTGATGGGGTTCGACAACGTGCTCGACTCCGCGCACTCCAACCCGCCCCTGAGCACCATTGACGTTCGTCCCAGCGAACTGGGCGAGCATGCTGCGCAGGTGCTGCTGGCGCGGATCGAGGATCCATCGGGCCCATCAAGGCATTACCTTGCGGAACCCTGTCTAGTCCAGAGGGTCTCGGGCTGAGGCGCAAGCGCCCCAGCCTCCCGTCGACCCATCCCTCAGGCCGCATCGTGGAAGATCAGGCCAAGCGTCCTGCGGGTGCCGCTGTGGATGCGGCTGACGCCGTGCCGCATGTTCACGCGATGAAAGCCACGGCTTCCCTGAACCGGGCGATGGCTCACGGCGAAGACGGCTGCATCGCCCTGGCGAAGCGGCACGACGAGGGGGCGCGACTGCATCCGGGGCCTCTGTTCCGTCAGGACCAGTTCGCCGCCGTCGAACGCCACGCCAGGGGCCGACAGCAGGATCACGACCTGCAAGGGGAAGACGAGCGCACCGTACAGATCCTGGTGGAGGCAGTTGTAGTCACCGCTGCCGTAGGAAAGCAGTAGCGGGGTGGCGCGAGCCTGACCGGCCGCGTGGCAGCGCTCCAGGTATTCCGCATGGGAGGGGGGATAAGCCGGCTCGAGTCCGAGCAGCGCATTCCACCGGTTCGCCGTCCCGACCAGCCGACCATAGAGCCCCGTGCGCAGTTCCGACACCAGCCCCGGGAGGGGGTAGTCGAAGTACTTGTACTCGCCCCGACCGAAGCCATGGCGCGCCATCACGACCGTGCTGCGGAACATGCCAGGACCGCTGTTGTCGTACAGCGCCGCGAGGTCGGAGCATTCCGCGGGGGTCAGCAACTGCGGCAAGACCGCCACGCCGTCGCGATCCAGCTCCGCGTCCACGCGGGACCACTCATGGGATTCGAGACCGGAAGCCCGGACAAGTCGGTGTGCACGGGGCGCGGGGTTCAGCTCGAGATGCGAGGTGGGCATGCCATGAGGATAGGTTTGTCCGGCGGCGCAGGCTCGCCGGAACCGGACACGTGGCTGGTGTCACGCCTCGTTACCTTGGCGTACCCGTTTCAGCCTGCCCGATGAGGCTCAGCCGCTAGCCTCGCATGCTCTGGGGCGTGCCTGCCCGGGGAAGAAAAATGCAAGAGAAAAAGATGGACCGGCCCATGGGGAATGGGAACGCCGGCATCACAGCCACCACCGCCGTGGATCCACCAACTGGCGCCGATGCCGGGTTTGCCGGCGCCGAACTCTCTCGGCGCCACTTCGTGCTCGGCGCGGGCTCGGCGCTTGTGCTGGGAAGCACGGTCGGCCTCGGTGCATGCGGCGGTGGCAGCGATGTCGACAGGCAGCCCTTCGGCTATGGCGTCGCGAGCGGCGACCCGCTGGCCGACCGCGTCATCATCTGGACCCGTGCGAATCGCCTGACCGAAGCGGTGCAGCTCCGATGGGAGGTCGCCCTCGACGCGTCCTTCTCGAACATGGTGACGTCGGGCACGGTGACGGCCGACCCGGCGCACGACAGCACGGTGAAGGTGGACGTCACCGGCCTGCAGCCCGCCACCAGCTACTTCTATCGGTTCAAGAACGGATCGGTCCTTTCCGAGACGGGTCGCACACGCACCCTGCCTGCCGGGAGCGTCGAGCAGGTCAAGCTGGGCGTGTTCTCGTGCGCGGCTTACCCGATCGGGCAGTTCCACGTCTACAACCACGCGAGCAACCGTAGCGACCTCGACGCGGCGCTCATGCTGGGCGACTACATCTATGAGTCCGGCCTGTCCGATGCGGAGCAACTGGTCGCGCGCGCCCTCGGCCGGGAAGTGGATCCACAGGGCGAACTCCACACGCTCACCGACTATCGCCTGCTCTACCAGCGTTACCACACCGACGCCGACCTGCGCGGCCTACGCCGCAACGTGCCACTGATCGGCGTGTGGGACGACCACGAGATCGTCAACGACATCTGGCGCGATGGTGCGGGCGGACACGACCCGGCCACCGAGGGCAGCTTCGCCGCGCGGCGGGCGGCGGCCGTGCAGGCGTACCACGAGTGGATGCCCACCCGTACCGGAGCGGACCCGCTCAGGATCTACCGCTCCTTCGACTTCGGCAACCTGCTGTCGCTGCACATGCTCGACACGCGCGTCATCGGCCGCGATGCCCCGACGAATCGCGATCCCTATCTCGCTGGCTTGGCGGACGACCCGTCCCGCCAGCTGCTCGGCACCGAGCAGGAAGCCTGGCTGGCCGCACGCCTGCAGGGATCGGGCGCCACCTGGCAGGTGCTGGGCCAGCAGGTCGTGTTCGGCGGCATGCGGATTCCGCTGTCGGTGTACGACGACTTCAGCGAGGACGCCATCAACGCATTCCTCGCCGCACTGGACACACCGGACGCGTCACGCACGGCTGCGCAACGCGCCCTGGTTGCGCAACCGCGCATCGGCTACGAGCTCACGAACTGGGACGGCTTCCCGGCCGCCCGTGAACGTGTGCTGGCGATGGCGCATGCCACCGACAAGAACCTGGTGGTCCTCTCGGGCGACAGCCACAACGCCTGGGCGCACGACCTGCGCGACACGGCGGGCCATCGCATCGGCGTGGAGTTCGCGACGCCGTCCGTCACATCGACCGGGCTTGAGATCAAACATCCGGACGTCGGGCGCCAGTTCCTCGCCGATTCGTTCGTGCGGATGGTGCCCGACCTGACATACGCCGACACCGCACGGCGCGGTTATGTGGCGGTGACATTCACGCCGACGTCGGTGACGGGCGAGTTCGTGTTCGTGAGTTCGGTGTTCGTCAACAGCTATTCGGCGACGGTCGGGCCGGCCCTGCAGGCGCAGGCGGGGCCAGCGGGACGCGAACTGACGAGGTTGCAGCCGTCCGCTTGACGCAGGCGAGGTCACCGCTACAGTGACGGCACACAACGCCTCCCACGCAGGCCCGAGGACCTCCATGCCTTACCTTCAGCTGGACGTGACCGGCAACCATCCCGTCGCCGACAAGAAGCGGCTGGCAGCGGCCATGAGCGAGACCTACGCGAGCATGATGTCGGTGGACATCCGCCGCATCAGTGTGGCCATTCGCGAGCTGGGTGAAGGCGGGGTCTGGCGCATTCCGGAGATCGGCGGCGAGCCCGTTCCGGTCTCCCTGATGATGCTGGACATCCGCAGGGGCCGGCCCGCCGAACTGAGGATGGAAGTGGCCAAGGCACTCTGCCGGCATTGCAAGGACATCCTCGGCATCCCGGAAGATCGGTTGAACGTCGAATTCACCCAGCACGATGGGGACGAGATGTACCACCCGACACTGGGTGGCTATAGCTCGGACTGGAAACCTGGCGAGGCCTGACCCTTGCCCGCCCCGTTCGGACCGCGGTGTGTCGTCATGCCGCGGAGCGTTGGACCGACTTCTAACCATGCGAGACGGGAACCATGAGCAAAGTATTCGTCAACATCGGACTCAGCCTCGATGGCTACATGGCACCGGAAGGAATGACCATGGGCAAGCCCGAGTACAAGAACTGGGGCGCCAAGTGGGGTGCGATGATGGGCTGGATCATCAAGCAGCAGGCCTTCCGCGACAACCTCAAGCTAGGACCGGGGGGAGAGACCGGGCCGGTCAATGACCTGGTTCGCAGCACCACGGATCGCATCGGTGCCAACGTCATGGGCAAGCGGATGTTCGACCAAGGCGAGGTTGCCTGGCCGGAGGAGGCTCCGTTCCATACACCCGTCTACGTCCTGACCCATGAGAAACGCGCTCCCTGGGTGCGCCCCGGCGGGACGACCTTTCACTTCATCAACGACGGGCCGGAGCGTGCCCTGGAACTGGCCCGCGAATCCGCGGGCAGCCGGGATGTCCGGATCGCGGGTGGAGCGGATGTGATCCAGCAGTACCTGAACCTGGGTGTCGTCGACGAACTGGAGATCGCCCTGGCACCCGTGCTGTTCGGCGGCGGGCGGCGTCTCTTCGAGAACCTGCGCGAGCCCGGGCCGCGGTTGCGCATCGACAGGGTTCTCGCTGGCCCGGACGCCACGCACCTGCGCTACGTGCGTTCGTGAGGGTTGCCTGAGGCGGTTGCAGCGGCCGGGCCGCCGAACAGCCCGCCGCTGACCCCGGGCGTCGGCGCGTCGATGACGCGCGTCTCAGGGCTGCAGCGACAGCGTGTAGCCCCAGGCGTCGAGGCGGTGCGGAATGGCGTTGAACGCCAGCGTCGTGCGGTCCCGGCCCAGGTTGCGCGGCACCTCGTGCAGCAGGTAGCTCGGGAACAGCAGGAGATCGCCCGGTCCGGGCTGCGGCGCGATCCACTTGTCGGCGTTGAAGGCGCCCGACCGGGTGCCGGCATGGGTGTTGCGCAGCACGAATTCGGTCCCGCCCATGCCGCGCTGGAACACCGTGCGGGCCGAGGCGTCGCTGGGCGTGAGGTAGACGATGCCGGAGACGAAGCTGTTCGCGTGGTTGTGCAGTGCCTGTTGGCCGCCCGGTTGCAGCACGTTGACCCAGATCTCCTTGACCAGCCAGCGCAGGGTCTCGCCCAGCAGCAGTTCGCCGAAGGCCTGCACCGGGGCGCCCAGGCGGTCGACGAGCGCATCCAGCTCGGGGTGCATGCCCGGCCCGAGCGGGCTGGAGTGCGCGAGTTGCGCCGACTTGTCGTTGTCGACGACCGCGGCCTCGGAGAGTCGCCGCGCGAGGGCGGCCGCCTGGGCGGCGTCGCAGAAGCCGCGGACATGGTGGACCGGCACGGGGAAGAGCTCGAACAGGGTGGCGCTCATCGCACGGCCCTCACGCCAGCGCCGCCAGGCGGCCGATCGTCCAGTACGCCGCGACCGACCCGATCGCATACAACGCCACCTGCCGCCCGATCTCCAGCCGCGGCAGGCGCCGCACGGCCAGCAGCAGCACGCCGCAGACGGCGACGACCAGCAGCTGGCCCGCTTCGACGCCCACGTTGAACGTGAGCAGTGCGATGGTCGCGTGGCGTGCCGGCAGGCCGATCTCCGCCAGCGCGCCCGCGAAGCCCAGGCCGTGCACGAGCCCGAACAGGAAGGCGACCAGTGCGGGCCAGCGGCGCGTGAGCGTGTCGTCGCGCCGGAGCGCTTCCATGGCGACCAGCACGATCGAGAGGGCGATGGTCGCTTCCACCGGCGGCGGGCGCAGGCTGAGGGCGCCGAGTGCGCTGGCCGCGAGCGTGATGCTGTGCGCCAGGGTGAACGCCGTGATGGTGGCGACCAGGCGGCGCTGGAAGCCGACCAGGAACAGCAGGCTGATGACGAACAGCAGGTGGTCGAAGCCGCTGAGGATGTGCTCGACGCCGAGCAGCGCATAGGTCGCCGCCACGTCCCATGCTGCACGCGTGTCCTCGGTACCGCCGTACAGGCGCACCGTCGGCCGGCGCGAGGTGAGCGTGTACGCCCGCTCCTCGCCGCTCTTCCAGCGGATCATGAGGACGGCGGCCGAGTAGCTGCGGCCCAACCCCTCGACTTCGACCTCGCCCTGCAGGCCCGCCGAGCAGGTGAGCACCCGGCCGTCCTCGACGCTGCAGCCGGCCGGCCAGTGCACGGCCAGCTCGTTCTCGATCGGCTGCCCCTGCGCCGGCACGCCCCAGGACCAGAGCAGCTGGCCGTTGGGCATCTCGCGCATCGTCATCTCGGCCGTGGTCATCTCGTGCGCGTGGACGCCGCCGGCCTGCAGCAGCAGGACGAGCACGAAGCCGACGGCCGCCAGCCAGCGGACCGGGTTCATGCACCGCTCCCGCCGCGCACGCGGTATTTGCGGCCCAGCTCCCTGACGGCCTGCGCCGTGAGCTTGCCGGCCATGTCGTCCTTCCAGTCCTGGTAGACGATGTCGCGCACGTCGGCGTAGCTGGCCGTGCGGCCCGCCGTGCGCTCCTGCAGGCGCACCGCCCGCAGGCCGCCGCCGCTGTCCAGCACGGCCCAGGTGCCGGGCGCCAGGTCCTCCAGCGCGTGGGCGAACTTCTCGCCGTAAGCCTCGACCACGGTCTCGCGCGGGCGCTGCTTGAAGCTGCGCAGGCTCGCCTCGAGCGCCGGCGTGCCTTGCCCATTGAGCGCATCGACGAACTTGCGCAGGTTTTCCGGTGGCGGGGCCTCGCCGGCCGGCACGGCCTCCTCGAAGCTGATGCGCGCCGGCACGTCGTAGCGCTTGCGGTTGGCCTCGAACCAGGCCGCCAGGCCGGCTTCGTCGATCGGGGGCAGCACGATGCCGGCCTGCACGACGTTCAGCGCCTTGAAGATGACGCGCTCGCGCATGGCCGGATCGCCCTTGTCCAGGCCGAGCGCGAGTCCTTCGCGGTACAGGATCTCGTTGTCGATCCAGCGGGCGAGGAACTGCCGCATCTCGGCTTCGCTGGGCTCGCGCCTGGCGGCGCCGACGAAGGTGTCGCGCGCTTCCTTGCGCACCGCCGCCGGCACGGCGATGTCGCGCTCGCCGCCGCGCACGGCGGTGAGCGCCGCATCGGCTCCGAACACCAGGGCACCGAGCACGACGAAGTGGAACAGGGGCTCGCGCAACAGCTTGGCGAACCAGGGGGGAGTGGGAAGACGGTCCGAGGGGGTCATGGGTGGGAGGGGATCGGGTTCTGTTCCGGGGCGGGGACGGCTGCGGGCGCGGCGCTGCCCTGCAGCTCGCGCACCCGGGCCAGCACCTGCTGCGACAGCGGGTAGTTGTCCGCCTGCAGGCTGCGCGCGATTCCTTCCAGGGCGTCGGCTGCCGGCTGGAACTCGGGGCTCGCCGTCAGCAGCTCCACGAGCGGCGGGGCCAGCCGGTCGAGCATCACGCGCGGGTCGGGGTCGGGGCGCACCTGCGCGCCGAGCGCCAGGTAGCGTGAACGGGCGCGCCAGTACGCCGCGAGCCGCTCCCGCTCGGGATCGGCCGCTGCCAGCACGCCGGCCGGCACGGGCGGCAGGATCTGCAGCAACGCCTGCAGGCGCTCGCGCGGCGCGGCCTCGGGCGCGTAGTCGGTGCGCGCGGCACGGTGCGCCACCACCGGCAGGTCGTCGGTGTTGGCCGGCGCGTCGCCGGCCAGCCGGCGCAGGCCGGCGGCGTCGGCCAGCACCGAGCCCAGCACGGCGTAGCGGCCATCCAGGTGCGCGAGGCGCAGCGCGGCGCCCAGTGCCGGCGCCGGCGCGGCCGGGCGTTCGGCCACGTCCTGCACCCGCCACACGGGCCGGTCCGGGCGGCCCACGAGCCCGACGACGGGCGAATCCAACCCGTTGCTCGCCAGCACGGCGATCGCGTCGGGGTAGACCTGCAGGAAGGCGGCCACGATGCTGCGCAGCGTGGTCACGTCCATCTGGTGCAGCGCGAGCCACTGGCAGAACAGGCCACCCGGCGCCAGCCGCTCCCGCACGGCGCGGAAGTGCTCCACGGTGTACAGGTTGCCGGCGCCGCTGCGGGCCGGATGGAACAGGTCCGCCACCACCACGTCGTAGCGGGCGTCGTCCGCCTGGACCCAGCGCCTCGCATCGGCCGCGACGATGTCGACCGGATGCGCCGCACGCGGCGCGGCCGGGCGCAGCATGAACAGCTGCGAGGCCCGCACCACGTCGGGCAGCAGTTCGACCGCGCGCACGTGCACGCGGGGATCGAGCGCGGCGGCATGCGCGGTGTAGCCGGTGCCGAGGCCCAGGAACAAGGCACGCTCGGGGCCGCCGTGCAGCATCAGCGGGATCTGCGCGAGCCGCACCTCGACCACGCCACCGGCCGTGCTGCCCTCCTGCACCCGGTTGTTGATGTGCAGGCGGGCCACGTCGTCGGCATCCGCGACCACGCTCACGGCCGCCATCGCGCCGTCGTGCTCGAACAGCACCCGACCGCCCTCCGGCACGTCGATGAAGCGCAGCGGCGGCCCGACCAGGGCGACCGCTGCCGCCACGGCCACCACCACGGCGCCGCGCGGCCGCTGCCAGCTGCGCGCGGAGCACAGGGCCATGTACCCGGCCACGAGCAGCGCGAGCACCAGCCGCGCCCCCAGCAGCGGCGCGAGCCACGCCCCCACGAGGACCGGCGCGAGCGCGGCGCCGAGCGTGTTGAGACCGATTGCGCGGCCCAGCGGCCAGCCCTCGGCCTGGGCCTGCTGGCACAGGGCCGAGAACAGCGCGCCCATCGCCAGCGCCGGCAGGAGCATCGCGGCCGCGCCGGCCAGTGCCTCGCCGAGCAGCGCGGGGCCGAAGCCAGGACCGAACCACGCCACGGGCAACGTGGCCAGCCGGTCGGCGCCGAACAGCGCCAGGCCGCCGGCGAGGACCGCCACGGCGACGCCCAGCAGCAGGCGATCGATCCGCTCCGGCCACGCCTGCGACGGCACGCCGGCGCGCCGCCACAGCGCGGCCCCCGCCGCCGTGCCGAGCAGGAACGTGGCCAGCAGCACGGCATAGGTATAGACGGTGTTCTCGCACACCTGCGCCAGGACGCGCAGGGCCAGCACCTCGTGCCCGATGCCCAGCAGGCCGGTCAGCAGCAGCCGCCAGCCGGTGCGGCCAAGGACGAACCGCGTCGGTGCCGGCGCCGACGGCACCGCGATGCGCGTGCGGCCCCAGAGCAACAGGGCCAGCAGCGTACAGGCGACGTTGGCCAGGGCGCAGCCGATCGCGGTGGCGCGCAGGCCGGCGCCGGGCAGGCTCACGAAGACGGCCAGCAGCAGCCCGACCAGCGCACCGGCCGTGTTGGCGGCGTACAGGGCCGGCAGCACGGGCAGGCCGCTGCCGCGCAGCTGCCGCTCGAGCGCGGGCAGCGTCGCGCCCATGGCCAGCGTGGCCGGCAGCAACAGCACCAGGGGCACGACCAGCGCCGTGGCGCCATGCACCCAGGCGGCCGGTTGCGGCCCGATCCAGCGGGCCAGCGCGCCCAGCAGCGACGGGGCCAGCAGCACCACGGCCAGGCCCCACAGGCCGGTCGCGGCCTCCAGCGCTGCATACCAGAGCGCCGGACGCGTGCTGCGCTCGATGCGCGCGGCCAGGGCCCAGGCACCACCGGCGAGGCCGCCGAAGAAGGCGCCGAGCACGGCCAGGACGGCGACCAGCTCGTGGCCGAGCGCGATGCCGAAGCCGGCTGTCCAGACGAGTTGCCAGGCGAGTCCGCAAGCGCCCGAGAGCACGAGCAGCAGGGCCGGCAGCGCCAGGCCCGCGGTGGCTGCGTGGCCGGAGAAGGAAGGGGAGGGCGCCGCTGCGGCGCTCTCATGCAGGACGGAGGAACGGTCCAAAAGCAAAGCCCGGACGGTGTCCGGGTCCATCTAGAGAAAGGAGTGGCGCGCTGGCGCGCCCGACGGTGCCGGCCCGTGCGCGGTGCGCACGGGCCGGCACGAGGCCCCGCTCAGTGCGCGCCGGCGACGACGGTGCCGCCGCTGACCTGCACGAAGACCGGGTTGCTGTAGAACCAGAGGTCGGCCCAGGCGGCGACGTCGAAGCTGGAGTACTTCACGCCACCCACGGTCCGCAGGTGCGTCGGGCAGCCGGCGTCGTTGCAGGGGATGGTGCCCGCGACCGCCTGGTCGTTGGGCGACACCTTGAAGTCCAGGATCGGGTTGCCGTCGGCATCGGTCTCGTTGGGCGTCGCGGGCGGCAGGTTGGTGCCGCGCAGGCGGAAGTACTGCGACGCCGTGACGCCCGACACCTTGTAGCTCATCACGCGCACGCCGTCGGCCAGGGCCGTCCAGTTGTTCGCGTTGAACACCTTCCGGACCGTGGTGCTGTCGTTGCGCGCGCCGCCCGTGTTGCCGTTCGGCGTGAGCAGGCCGGTCGCGACGTTCGGCACGATGGTGCCCTTGTAGTTCGCGTCGGTGGTCGCACGGTAGCCGGTCACGTTGCCGCCGATCAGATCGACGTGGTCCAGCACCGGCGCGTTCAGCGGCTGCGTGGCGCCGATCTGCCGCAGCGACGGGTTGGCGAACGTGTAGGGCGAGTTGTTGGTGCCCTGCGGGTCCCGCACGGCAATGCCCACCATCAGCTCGACGCCCTGGCGCACCACCAACTTCTCGCCCATCGTGGCACAGCCGTCGATGCGGACCTCGCCGCCCTTGGCCACCGCGTTGGCCGCCGCCTTCTCGACCAGCGACTTGAACGCGCTGGACGGAACGGCGGGATTGCGGGTGCACACCACGAAGGCCAGGCGGTCGATCAGGTCGCCGCTGGTGGCCCAGGCGTTGCCCGACCGCAGGCCGTCGATGATGCCCTCCGCGGCCAGGTTGTTCGCGCCCTTGCGCACCATCACGTGGGTCTTCTGGTATTCGCCGGGCTGGAAGTCCTGGTTGCTCTCGCGCTGGTCGGGGCCGAAGCTGCCGCGGTTGTGGTAGTCGGAGCTGGCGAAGAACCACCAGTTGCGGCCCTCGCCCAGCAGTGCGTCCCAGACGCCGCCGACCTGCGCGGACATGATGCCGGTGCCGCCGTAGGTGCCGCCGCCCGTGGAGTTGGGGAAGCCGCCGGTCACGCCGCCGGTGATGGTGGGACCGTACTCACCGCGGTTGGCCGCGGCCTGGTGGCCCGGCATGGACTCGAAGCCGAAGGCGATCTGCGGGCCCGTGTTGTTGAAGTCGCGCAGGTGCTCGATGTTGTAGCCGCCATTGCCGGTCGGGTTGAACGGGCCGGGACGCTCCAGGTGGGCCGGCACGAAGTACGAGGTGGTGGGCGCCTTCTCGGCCATCCACTTGATGCCTTCCAGCGTCTTCAGGTGGCCGCCGTTGCCGGAGTTGTTGGTGTCGCCGGAGGTCGCGCCCGTCAGCTTGCGGGCGGTGGCGTCGAGCGACGCGTTCAGGGTGCTGCCGGTCACCGCGCAGTCCCACTGGTTCTCGGCGCCGCGGCTGGTGTCGCTGTCGCTGCGGTCGAAGCAGTATTCGTACTGCGCCTGCAGCGTGGCGTTGCCGGCCACGCCGGCATTGGGCCACGGCAGCTGGCCCTTGAGCACCGTCGTCGAGATGTGCTCGTGGCCGGGAGCGTTCTGCTCCACGCCGATCCACACCGGCTTCTGGCGCGCCCGGCCTTCGGCCTCGGCCACCGGGTACTGGAATTCCTTGATCTCCTGCCAGCGCCACATCGCCTTGGGGTTGGCGGTGCCGTCGCCCTTGATCGCGGCCACGCCGCCCGGCAGCGTGGCTTGCCAGGACTGCTGCGGACCCTTGCCGGACGCGGCGGGCTGGCCGCCGGTGACGCCGCTGGAAATGCCCGGATACGTCGCCGGGGGCCAGGGGCCGGTGTTGCTGGTCGGCAGGCCCAGCGCGGGCGCCACCGGCTCGATCGGGTCCTCGGCCAGCGTGCAGTTCTTGGCGCTGCTGCCGCCGTGGTCCGCCTGCACGAACCAGTCGAGGTTCCAGGTGCCGACGGCCTTGCCGATCAGCTTCTTCATCGAGATCTGGCCGTCGGAGCAGGTCGTGTGGTTGTGGAAGTCGCCGGTCACGTAGGTGCCGGCAGCCTTGGCGCTGGCCTTGTCGGCGGCGCTCGCCGGTGCGTGGGACGCCAGGGCGGCAGCGGCCAGCAGGGCGCTGGTGGCCAGGGCGATCTCGCTGCGGGTGAATTGGGTCTTCATCGTCGTTGTTCCTTGTCCTGTGGGGGCGGGTGCCTGTCAGCTGGCGAGCTGGTCGCCCAGCAGCCGGTACGTTCCGTTGACGTTGAGCACCTTGGTGCTGAACTGCACGGCGGTGGTGTCGACGTCGCCGTTGGTGATCGTTGCGGTCAGGGTGCAGACGTTCTTGCTGTCGCAGTTGCTCACCTGGGCGTCGGTCAGCGTGACCTGCGGGAAGAGCGAGTGGTCGGCGGCGGCCGCCATCGCGGCGGCCTCGCCACCCAGGGCGTCGAGGACCTGCTTCTTCGTCATGCCGCTGTCCAGGTAGGCATCGTCGAACGCCGCGGCGACCGCGGTGCTGTTCAAGCCTGTGAGGGTGCCGAGCTGATTGAGGATGGAGGCGTACACGGTGACGCCGGTGGTCTGTTCGGTGGTGCCGGCCGTGCTGCCGCCACCATCGCTGCCACCGCCGCCGCCGCAACCGGCGAGCAGGGCCGCCGCGGCGAGGCAGGCCAGTGCGTTGAGGGGGAACTTCGTCATGGGCTCTTCTCCTGGGTGTTGGTTCGTCCTGCGCGGCGCTTGCACCGCACAACGGCCGCGACTGTGCAGCCCGGCCGTTGCAAACCGATGACAGTCCCGCGAAGCGAGCCGCCACGCTCCTGTCACGGTCCCCGGCTAGAGTCGGCGCCCGTGTCGCCTTTCCCCCTGCGCCTCGCGCTCGCCTGCTCCCTGATCGCCGTCCTTCCGGCCGGTCGCGCCGCCGCGGAAAGACCCGGCACCACCGTGCCGTGCACGACGGCCCAGGCCAGCTTCGACAACGCCCAGCTGCGGTGCGAGATCGTCCCGGCGCCGACGGCGCAGGTGCTGCGCCTGCACGTGGTTTTCGAAGGCGTGCACGACGACTCGAGAGCCGTCCTCGCGGCAGCCCTCGACGGGCAGCCCGTGGCGTGCGCCGAGGGCAGCCGGGACCGGTTCGAAGGCGATGCCGGCGGCGATGCGCTCTCGTGTCGCTTCACCGTTCCGACCGGCACTGCCGCGCGGCAGCTGCGCGTGCAGCTGGTGTGGCACCACGCCCAGCCGGTCGCGTTCGCGCTGCAACGCGACTGACGATCGGGGCATGGCCCGCCATGGCGGGGCTCAGGTTGAGCTCGTCCCGCCTCTGTCGGAACAACGAGTTGCTCGAGGCTTCCGATGTGGCGGCAGCAATTCAGCGAAAGACTTGCACGGCCAAACCGGACCGTGCGTGGGTCGTCTCTTCTCGTCGCCACGGCAGCCTGCTACAAGGGCCGCATGAGCGATGCACGCGTGAATGCAGTCGAGCGCTTCTACGACTTCCACCCGATCAACGCCAGGCAGATCCTGGACGCGGTCGCCGCCCGCGGCATTGGCCCGGACGCGATCACGGAGGACGTGCTGCAGCAGCATGACCAGGATCACTACGGCGGCACCGCCGCGACCGACCGGCTCATCGCCGAGGCAGCGGTGCGGGCCGACGACCTCGTCCTCGACGTCTGCAGCGGCATGGGTGGCCCGGCACGCTACCTGGCGTGGAAGACCGGTTGCGACGTGACCGGACTGGACCTCACGGCCAGCCGCGTGGAGGGGGCGACCGAGCTCACGCGGGTTGCCGGGCTGTCGGGCTCCGTGCGTTTCGTGCACGGCGATGCGCTGGCCATGCCGTTCGGCGATGCATCGTTCACGCTCGCCATGGCGCAGGAATCCTTCGCCCATATTCCTGACAAGCCGCGACTGCTCGCCGAGTGCGCGCGAGTGCTGCGCCCGGCCGGCCGGCTGGTGTACTCGGACATCCTGCACCGGGGGAACCTGTCGGACCGCGATGCGCAACGCCTGTTCGACGGCATGGCGTTCTCGGACATCGCCACGCAGGACGGTTACGCGCAGCAGCTGCGCTCGTGTGGGATGGAGGTCGTCCGGCTGGTCGATCTCACCGAGGAATGGACGCGCATCCTGGTCGAGCGGCACGCCATGTACCGGTCGCTGGAGTCCCAGACCGTGGCGCGCCTGGGGCGCGAGCACTTCGAGCGCTACGACAGGGCGTACGCGCATTTCGTCGGGCTCTACCAGGGCGGAGTGCTCGCAGGGGCGCTGATCCACGCAGCCAGGCCCGGGTGAGCCTGGCTGGCGATTCGCAGCACGGCCGCGCCAGGTTGCATGAAAGTCAGCCCCTTCATTCAAGCCCGCAAAGCCGGCCCTCCGCAGAATCCGTTGCACGAACCGACTCGTTCGCAACCCTTTCTTCGGAGACTTCCATGAACCAACGTGATGCTTCTTCCTGCCCCTGCACCCAGTGCCCCGGCAACGGCTGTGCCTGCGGCTGCCAGGGCCGGGCGACGGGCGAACGGCCAGCCGGTGCTCCCTGCGCTTGCCCGGTCGGCTGCGGCTGTGGCTGCGGCTGTGAATGCGCCGCGGCCGGCTGCCGGTGCGGGTGCGCGCCGGCCGCGGCTTGAGCGCGCACTCGCCTGCATCGGATCTCCACCAGTTGATCAGCAGTCACTCGGCTGTTCCCCGCCTGGTCTCTGCCGTGAGCCACGTCCTCCAGTCGATCGTCCTCCTGGCTGCCGTCCTGGTCGTGCCCAGCGCACAGGCTGGGATGGGACTGGCGGAGCTTCCCGCCGATGCAGTCTCGGGTCCCGTCACCGTCTTCTACCCCTCCGAGGGGGCTGAAGGCGCGGTGGCCCGTGGCGCATTCCGGTTCGATGCAGCATCTGAAGGGCCGCCATCTCCTGGCAACCACCGCCTGGTGGTCATCTCGCACGGATCTCCGTCGTCTCCGTGGGTGCACGTCGACCTGGCCCGCGCACTGGTGGGCGCCGGGTTCACCGTTGCCCTGCCGGAGCACCAGGGCGACAACGCCCGCAGCCACGGCGACTCCGGGCCTGTCAGCTGGAGGCGCAGGCCACTGGAGGTGAGCCGGGCGATCGACCGTCTCGCGCAGGAGCCGCGCTGGAGCCAGACACTGGACTTCGATGCGGTGGGCATGTTCGGCATGTCTGCCGGTGGACACACGGCGCTGACCCTGGCGGGAGGGAGATGGTCGCCGTCGCGGCTGCTCGCCCACTGCCAGGAACACCTCGAACGGGATTTCCACACGTGCGCCGGTCCTTCGTGGTCACTGGATGGCGGGCTCCTCGACGGGGTCAAGAAGGCCATCGTGCGGATCGTGCTCGGCACGAAGCTGGCAGACACCGCGTGGTATGGCCATGTCGACCCGCGCATCACCGCGATCGTCGCCGGCGTTCCGTTTGCCGCCGACTTCGATCCCGACTCCCTGCGCCATCCCGTCGCGGCGCTGGGCATCGTTTCAGCAGGAGCCGACCGCTGGCTTGTCCCGCGCTTTCACAGTGACGCCGTGCTCGCCCAGTGTGGACGGTGCGTGCACCTGCTCGGCCTCCCGGCGGGCGGCCACGGTGCGTTGTTGAGCCCGCTGCCCCCGGATCTGTCCGGCGCGGTGGGCGCGCTGGTGGCGGATCCGCCGGACTTCCGCCGCGAAGCCGAAGTGGCGCGGCTGAACGTCGCGGTGACCGAATTTTTCCTGCGGCAGTTGGTTCGCACGCGGCCTGGCTCAAGGGGCTAGGGAGCCCGTGTGCGGGGCTGAGTCAAGAGGAGCGAGACTTTCGCAGTCGTGAATCATCCCGCCTTGCGGAACGTGAGGTTGATCCGTTGGGCTCCGAGGAGCGGATGGGGAACGTCCTTCAGCGGCGCGACCCCGTGGTAGCGCAGCCGGTCCTCGCCGCCCCAGACCACCACGTCGCCGTGCCGCAGGTGCACCTTGGCAGTCGGCTCCGACCGGGTCTTCCCACCGAAGAGGAAGGTGGCGGCCATGCCCAGGGACACGGACACGATGGGCGCCGAGTAATCAAGCTCGTCCTTGTCCTGGTGCAGGCTCAGCCGCGCACCCGGCAGATACCGGTTCACCAGGCAAGCGTCCGGTTCGAAGCTGTCGAACCCCGCGGCACGCGCAGCCGCCCTCGCAACTTGCGCGAAGGCACTGGGCATGGCTGGCCACGGGCGGCCGGTCAGCGGATCCTGCGCCGTGTAGCGGTAGCCACTGGGGTCTGTCGTCCAGCCAAGGCGGCCGCAGTTGGTCAGCGCAACGGACATGGTGTATCCGCCGGGTGTCACCATGTGTCGGAAGGGTGCGTCCAGGACGACCGCCTCGACGCCGGCGAGCAGGTCGTGCCCAGGCTGCGCGAATGAGCGCAGCACGTACGCGTGGGTGCCCAGGTGTTCGACTGGGGCCGGCTCTGCGTCCGTGAAGAGGTCGAGGTTGCTCACGGTCTCACCGTGCATCGTGGAAGATCAAGCCCACAGTGTGCCGCCGACCTCCCTGGATGGAGAAGGTTCTGCCGAACCGACAGTCAGTCCGGGTATTGAACGCACTGGCCTGCTTGCCTCCACAATACGGCTTCAATGCCCATGATCCTCCGCCTCCTGCTGTCCCTCGGCATCTTCGCGGTCGGCCTGATGCTGGCCGCCGGGATGCTGGTCGCGTCCGTGGTGCTGCTGGCCTCCTGGAGCGTGCGTGCGCTCTGGCTGAAGCTGACAGGCCGCCGTGTCACGCCGTTCACTGTCCGCTTCAAGCCCCGGGAAGCGTTCCGCACCGCCCCCCGCAGGTCGTCCGGGGGCGACGTGATCGACGTGGAAGCCAGGCACCTGTCCTGACCGCCTGCTGTCGTCGGGCGCCCGCCACGGGGCGAGCCGGCGACTAGAGCTGCCCGAACACCTGCCCGATGCCGGCGCGGTCCGTGCCGGCGGACAGCAGCAGCGACAACAACAGCCGTGCCTTGCCCGCCGTGATGTGGCCGGCCGCGACGAGGCCGCGCTCCAGCAGGTCCATCTCCGAACCCGGGAAGCCGTAGGTCTTCGTGAACACGCGCCCCGCGCGCACGCGCGTGCACAGGACGACCGGCATCTGCGCCGCGAGCGAGCCCAGCGCCTCGGCGCAGGAGGAGGGGACGTGGCCCGCACCCATGCCCTCGATCACCGCTCCGGCGTAGCCAAGAGCCGCGAGCGCCGGCAACAGGCGTCCGTCGTCGCCCAGGCCCAGGGGCACCTGGGCCACCGCGGGCACCGCCGCGGTGGACAGGATGCTGGCCGTGGGCAGGGCGATGCGGCCTTCCGGCCTGGCCAGGAGCTGCACGCGGCCTTCGACGATCGCGCCGATGCGGCCGGCGCCCGGCGACTCGAATGCGCTGGTGAACCCGGTGTGCGCCTTCTGCACCCAGCGCGCCGCATGGATCTCGTCGTTCAGCACGACCACCGCCCCCAGCCCGCGCAGGCGGGTGTCCGCCGCCGCCGTGACCGCGGCCAGCAGGTTGGCCGGCCCGTCGGCGCCCGGCGCCTGCGGTCCGCGCATCGCACCCGTCACGACGACGGGCGCACCGCCCTGCGTCGCGAGCAGGTCCAGCACGAAGGCCGTGTCCTCGATGGTGTCGGTGCCTTGCACCACGACCGCGCCGACCGGCGAGCCGGGCGCGCCGTCCAGGCCCGCGCGCAGCAGCGCCGCCACCTCGCGCAGGTGCTGCACGGTGAGCGAGGCACCGGGCAGGCTCATGGGCGTCACCGCTTCGAGTGCGGCCACCTGCGCCAGGCGCGGTTCGGCCGCGAGCAGCTGGTCCGCGGTGAGCGTCGGGCGGATCCCGCCCGTCCCGGGCGCCGCCGTCATGGTGATCGTGCCGCCCAGCGACACCACCAGCACGCGCGGCAGCAAGTCGTCGCCTGCCGTCATGCCTTCGCCTGGCCCTCGGTCTGCGCGAGGAACCAGTCGAGGATCTGCTCGCCCGACCACACCACCACGCCTTCGTGCCCCAGCACGTAGTCGTAGAGTTCCTCGACGAAGCCGATGCGGTGCGGCACGCCGCTGAGGTACGGATGCACCGAGATCGCCATCACGCGCGGCTGCGTCGCGCCGTCCTTGTAGAGACGGTCGAAGTGCGCCTTGCCGCGCCGGAGCATCTCGTCCGAGGGTTGCTGCTGCACCGCGCTGATCACGACGTCGTTGAGGTCCACGGTGTAGGGCATGGACGTGATGCGGCCCTTGGGCGAGCGCAGCGCCACCGGCTGGTCGTCGAGCACCCAGTCGGCGACGTACTCGATGCCGCATTCGGCCAGGAAGTCCAGCGTGTCGTCCGTCTCGGTCAGGCCGGGGCTCTCCCAGCCGCGTGGCGCCTTGCCGGTGAACTGGCGGATGGCCTCGATGGTCTGCCGGATGGCGGCCTTCTGGTCTTCCACCTTGTGCATCGGCCGCTGCACGAAGCCGTGGCCCATGAACTCCCAGCCGGCGTCGCGCGCCGCGGCACAGACTTCTTCGTACACCTGGATCGCGCTGCCGTTGAGGGCGAAGGTGGCGGGCATGCCGCGGCTCCTGATCGCTTCGAGGATGCGCCAGAACCCCACGCGCATGCCGTACTCGTGCCAGGCCCAGTTCGGCACGTCGGGCAGCAGCGGTGCGCCCATGGGCGGGGACAGCACGGCGCGCGGCATGGCGCCCGTCGGCTCCCACACCTCCACGTTGACGATGTTCCAGACCACCACGCGGGCATCGCCGGGCAGGCGCAGTTGCGGGCGCTTCACGATGGACTGGTAGGGCGCGCGGGCGCGCACGCCGGCGCCGATGTCGGATGTCATGGACCTCTCCTGGAATGGGGTACTCACACGTTGTCCTGCAGCATCTCGCTGCCGGGGATCACGCCCGGCGGCAGGCTGTAGCAGAACTCGGCGATCTCGCCGGGTCGCGCACGCCAGACCTTGTCCTGCGCGTTCTCCAGGCAGTGCCGCAGCGCCTGGCGCAACAGGCGCAGGCGGAAGGGCTGGCCGAAGATGTTGGGGTGGATCGAGACGTTCATCACCAGCGGATGGCGCTCGCACTGTTCGACCATCTCGTCGAACTGCTGCACGATCTGGTCGCAGAACTCGCTGGCGTCCTGCCTGCGGTGAGTGATCACCTGTGAGTCGTTCAGCTCGATCGGATACGGCACCGAGAGGATGGGGCCGCTGCGCGTGCGCATCCAGACCGGCTGGTCGTCCATGGGCCAGTCCATCAGGTACCTGAAGCCGGCTTCCTTCAGCAGGTCGGGTGTCCAGGAGGTCTCGTAGGCGCCGGAGCCCATCCAGCCGGTGGGCCTGCGCCCTTCGTGCCTGGCGAACATCCCGACCACGTCCTGGATGATGCGCTCTTCGTCGGCCTCCCACAGGCCGCGGTGGTTCTCCGCGTTGGTGCGGCCGTGGGCCACGATCTCGTCGCCGCGGCGCCGGATCTCGTCCATCACCTGCGGCGCGTACTCGTACAGCAGGCTGTTGCAGTTGTGCGCGGCGGGCAGGCGCAGCTCGTCGAAGAGCTCGAAGAAGCGCCACACGCCGATGCGGTTGCCGTAGTCACGCCAGGAGTAGTTGCGGTGCGTCTGCGGCTCGCCGGTCTTCGCCGGGTCGTGGCCGTTGCCCGCGCCGAAGGCAAAGCACTCGATGTTGGTGGTGACGACGAAGGCCAGCCGCTTGCCGCCCGGCCAGCTGTAGTCCTTGCGTCCGGGCAGCGGGTGGTAGTCGTAGCGGGTCTGGCGGGGGAGAAGGGGGCGGGTCATGCGCGGGCATGCTACGGGCGGGGTTCGGCGCGTGCAACGAAGACGGTGCAAGTTCCACAGATTGGACTCTCCAGGATGGGGCCTGACTCCCAGGATTGGTGCAAACCCGGAATGGCCTGGGACACACTGTTCCAAATAATGCAACAAGAGCGAGTTCGATTGACACCCCGAAGAGGCGACTCCTAAGCTGGTCCGGAACGTGCGTTTTCACGGCGCCGTTCGCACATCCCTCCCCCCACGCATCCACCGGACCCGCACGTCATGAAGAGAACCCTGATGAAGCTGGCGGCTTTCGTCGCCGGCTCCGCGCTGATCGCCTGCGCCGCCTCTGCCCAGACCGCACCGAGCTATCCCACCAAGCCCATCACCATCATCGTGGGCTTCCCGCCGGGCGGCATCTCCGACGTGCTCGCGCGCGCCCTGGGCCAGCGCCTCAGCGTGCAGATGGGGCAGCCGGTGATCATCGAGAACAAGCCCGGCGCCGCCACGACGATCGCCTCCGGCTACGTCGCCAACGCGCCCGCCGACGGCTACACGCTGTACTTCCAGGACATGACCAGCCACGCGATCGCCGCGGCGGCCTACAAGAAGCTGAAGTTCGATTCGTGGAACGACTTCAGCATGGTCACGCTGGTCGCCTCCACGCCGCTGATGCTGGTGACGAGTTCCGCCTCCGGGCTGAAGGAGGTGAAGTCGCTGGTCACCCAGGCCAAGTCATCGCCGCAGCCGCTGCCCTATGCCTCGTCCGGCCAGGGCGCGATCACGCACCTGACCGCCGAGACCTTCAACCAGCTGGTGGGCATCAAGGCCCTGCACGTGCCCTACAAGGGCGGCGCGGGCCAGGCGCAGGCGCTGATCGGCGGCGAGGTGACCTACGGCTTCGCCAGCATGCCGCCGGCCGTCAGCCAGGTGAAGGGCGGAACGCTCAACGGCCTGGCCGTCACCTCGGGCAAGCGCGCCGCCACGGCGCCCGATGTTCCGACCCTCAAGGAGCTGGGCGTGCCGCTGGAGATCCTGCTCTACAGCGGCATCGTCGGCCCGAAGGGCATGCCGCCGGCCGTGGTGGAGCGGCTCGGCGCCGAAGTGAGGAAGGCGCTGGCCGCGCCCGAGATGAAGCGCGTGCTGCAGGACGCGGGCGCCGATCCGCTGACCAGCACGCCGGCCGAGTTCGCGACGCTCATGAAGAGCGAAGCGGTGTCGATGGCCAAGGCCGTGCAGGCCGCCGGCGTCACGCTGGATTGACAGGAAGCGAAGCGGCGGATGCTCAGCGAACGGCCAGCGCCCCCGGACGTCGCCGGCGCCCAGACCATCAGCCGCGCCATCCGCGTGCTGCAGGTGATCGCCGCGCAGGCGCCCGACGGCATGCGGCTGGTCGACGTCGCGCGCCAGATGAACCTGGAGCGGCCGACCGCGCACCGCCTGCTCAAGGCGCTGACGGTCGAAGGCATGGTGGTGCAGGACACGCACACCCGCCGCTACAGCCTGGGCCCGCTGCTGTTCGAGCTGGGCATCCTCGCCACGCACCACTTCAACCTGAAGGAAGTCTCGCAGCCGGTAGTGGCCCGCCTCGCCGAGGAAACCGGCGACACCAGCTTCGTGTTCCTGCGCAGCGGCCATGACGCGGTCTGCATTTCCCGCATCCAGGGCAGCTATCCCATCCAGACGCCTTCGGTGCCGCTCGGCAGCCGTCAGCCGCTGGGCGTCAGCGCAGGCGGTCTCGCGCTGCTGGCGGCGCTGCCCGAACACGAGATGGCCACCGTGATCAAGGCAGTCGCACCGCGCCTGGGCGCCTACGGCGACCTCGACGCGGACAACGTGCTCGAGCTGTGCCGGCAGGCGCGCGCCTCGGGCTACGCCGTCACGGGCAACCACGCGGTGCCCGGGGTGCGTGCCATCGGGCTGTCCATCTTCAACGCCGCCAACAGCCCCGTGGCCGCCATCACCGTCGCGGCGACGCACGGCCGCATGACGGACCAGCGCATCGCCGCCATCCTGCCCCACCTGAAGCAAGCAGCACGCGAGCTCACGCGCCTGCTGCACCAGTGAACCCCACACCATGAACACCTTCTCCACCCCGCACCAGGCCAGCCGCGCCGACATGGCCCTGTCCCTCAACATGAAGCTGCTCGCGCAGCACGAGCTGCACGGCTTCGGCGGCCTCGGCGAAGGCATCGCGATGCAGCAGTGCCGCGACGGCCGCCGCATCCTGTGGCTCGCGCACGAAGCGGCGCCCAAGAACTTCACCGGGGTGGATGTCACCGATCCGCGCTCGCCGCGCGTCGTCGTGCAGACGGAACTGCCGCACATGAAGGTGCGCTCGAACTCGCTGGAAGTCTCCGGCGACCTCATGGCCGTGGCCTACCAGACGCAGGTGCCGGGCCTGAAGCCGGCCGGCTTCGACCTGTTCGACATCAGCAAGCCCGAGGCGCCGCGCCTGCTGTCGCACTTCGACTGCTCGGGGCCGCATTCGCGCGGCGTGCACGCCCTGTGGTTCGTCGACGGCCAGTACGTCCACATGGCATCCGGCGCGCCCGACTTCGAGCCGCACAACCCGCTGGACGACCAGTTCTATCGCATCGTCGACGTGCGCGATCCCACGCGCCCAGTGGAGGCGGGCCGCTGGTGGCTGCCCGGCACGCGCGTCGGCGACGAGGCCCCGCAGCCGCCGCGCCTGCCCGCGCAGTTCGACACCGGCTTTCGGGTGCACAACACGAACGTCTTCCCGCAGCGGCCCGACCGCGCGTACGTGGGCTACATCGACGGCGGCGCCGTGGTGCTGGACATCTCCGACATGGCCAGGCCGCGCGTGGTCTCCAGCTGGAACCATTCGCCGCCCTTCAATGGCTTCACGCACACCGTGCTGCCGCTCTTCGAGCGCAAGCTGTGGATCGTCAGCGACGAATGCGTGCAGGACAACGGCGCCGACTGGCCCAAGCTGATGTGGGTGGTCGACGCACGCAACGAGAAGAACCCGGTGCCGATCGGGACCTTTCCCGCGCCTCCGGTGGACGCCTTCATCCGCCGCGGCGGCCGCTTCGGCGCCCACAACCTGCATGAGAACCTGCCGGGGCCGACCTCCTTCCGCTCCGAGACCATCCTCGTGGGCACCTGGTTCAATGCCGGCGTGCGCGTCTACGACACCAGCAATCCCTACCAGGTCCAGGAGATCGCGTACTACGTGCCGGCCGCGCCCGCGCTGTCGCCGGCCGGCGCGATCCAGCTGAACGACGTGTACGTGGACGACCGGCGCATCGTGTACACGGTGGACCGCTTCAGCGGCGGCCTCTACATCCTGGAAATGACCATCTGATGCTGCAGGGGGCCGCGGCCAGGTGAGCGGGAACGGTGGCTGCTGGCTACCTGAATTCCTCGCACTTCCTGGCCGTCTCTGCGGACCTCTTCAGCCGGGTGTTCGTGCAGACGGCCCGCGCCGACCTGACGCATTCCACGGCGGCGGCGTCTTCCTCCTGCCGGGTCTGCCGGCGCAGGCCCGGGATGACGAAGGGGCGGAACGTCTTGCCGCATTCGCCGCCGATCGTCGCGTCACCGTTGTGGCGGGCAGACTCCATCAGGACATCCCATGCCCGGTACGCGACGTCGAAGGGAGGAGGCGCGGGCACCGTGGGCTGGGCGTTCGCGGCATGCGCCAGGAGGACCGCGGCGACGGCGAATGCACTGGAGCGCAGGACCTTCATGCGGTGACTGCCGTCAGCCCGGGACGCGTGCGCCCGCGGCGATGGTCGGCGGGGCGGCATTCAGGGTTTCGATGGCGAAGCCGGCGGCCGCCTTGTAGCGGGCCATGTAGCTCTCGCGTTCGGTGGCGGGGATGACGGCGTCGATGTCGTCGAACACCCCGCCGCAGCGCTCGTCCAGCAACCCGAGCAGGCCGAAGGGGCCGGATCCGCGGTTGCGCAGCACCAGGGCCGAAATGTCGGCGCACAGCTTCTGGTCGTAGCCGCGCAGCGCCGCGGGGCCGACGCCGTGTTCCACCAAGGCAGCGCCCAGCACCCGCGCATCGACGATGGCCTGGCTGGCGCCGTTGGAGCCCACCGGGTACATGACGTGCGCGGCGTCGCCCAGCAGCGCCACGCGGCCGTCCACCCACGTGGGCACCGGGTCGCGGTCGATCATGGGGTATTCGAAGACCTCGCTGGCGCCGCGCAGCATGGCCGGCACGTCGAGCCAGCCGAAGTCCCAGCCGTCGAAGTGGTGGATGAAGTCCGCCACGTCGACGCGCCGGTTCCAGTCGCCCTGCGTCCAGCCCACGCTGTTGTCCACGGTGATCTCCGCGATCCAGTTGATGGTGGCGAGGCCGCTCGCGGGATCGGGCGGGGAGATGGGATAGAAGACGACGCGGTGCTTGAGGCTGCCCAGGCCCACGAACGAGGCGCCGGTGCGGATCGGGACACCGGGCGTCGTGCCGCGCCACATGATCGCGCCACCCCAGTGGATCGGCGGCTGGTTGGGATGCATCTGTGCCCGCACGGCCGAGTGCAGGCCGTCGGCGGCCACCAGGAGTGCGCCGCGGACCTCGACCTGGCGGCCGTCGCGGGTCTCGAGCGATGCCACCACGCCGTCGGGTTCGTTCCGGTAGCGAACCATGCGGTGCCCCAGCTGCACGGCGTCCGGCCCCAAGCGCTCCAGCACCGTGCGGTACAGCAGCATCTGCAGCTGGCCGCGATGCACCGAGTATTGCGGCCAGCGATAGCCGGCGAGAAGGCCGCGCGGCTCGGCGTACACGTCCTTGCCGTTGCGGCCGACCAGCGCCCATTCCCTGGCCTGGATGCCGATGGTGTCGAGCGACCGGCCGTCGAGGCCGAGGTCGAACAGCTCGCGCACGGCGTTCGGCTGCAGGTTGATGCCAACGCCGAGCGGCTGCAGCTGCGGGACTGCCTCGAACACCATGCAGGGTACGCCGATCTGGTGCAGCGTCAGGGCGAGGCTCAGGCCCCCGATGCCGCCGCCGGCGATCAGGACAGGGGCTTGGGAGGAGTCGTGCAGTGCGGGCATGGACGGCATTTTCCGTGATCAAGCGGAGCGCTTCCTGACGAATGGACTGCCTCAACGATCAAAGCAGAACCCGGCGATTGCCGTCCCGGTCGAGCACGCCTTCCGTGGACCGCCGTGGCGCAGAATGCCCCGATGATCGAATTGACCAAGGACGTCCGGCAGCAGGCGGTCGCATCCATCGAACGCTACTTCCTCGAGAACATGGACGAGAAGATCGGCAACATCGCAGCGGCCGGTCTCCTTGGCTTCTTCCTGGAGGAGATCGGACCGGCGATCTACAACCAGGCCGTGCGCGACGTGCAGGAGCGGCTCCGGCTGCGCGTCGAGGAGGTCGACCTCGAGGTGCACGAGGACGAGTTCGCGTACTGGAAGAAGTTCGACAAGGGCGCGAAGCGCCGCTGAAGGTCTGCCGCCGTTGTCATGGGCGAGTTGCCAGCAGAACCACTCAAACCGGCCATGGCTGCGGTACAGCCGGCCGGGTTCCCCAGGATCTATGCCGTCGTCAAGTGGGCGATCGTCATCGCACTGACATTGCTGGCGATCTCGGCCGCGGCATTCTGGGCATGGATCCTGGGTGGTTTCGCTGCGTCCGGCTTCCAGGCGCCCCACCCGGCTGGGCGGCCAGGTGAAGCCCTGGTGATCACGCCGGAGTGTGCCTGGCCTTACAGCGTGACGGACCGCGATGCCGAGGCCGTCTGCCGGATGTTCCAGCACCTGACACCCGAGCAGCGCGCCCGGGTCCTGGAGCGGCGCAGGTAGTCAGTCCCGCGCGGACCGCGGGCGAGTGCGTCTCGCTCAACTGCCGGCGCCGGCCTTGGCGCACTGCTCGTCCTGGTCGCCGGTGACGCCGCTCACGCCCACCGCGCCGACGATCTTGCCGTTCACGAAGATCGGGATGCCGCCGGGGGAGCCCACGACGCCGGGAAGGGTGGCGGTGGCCGGGGTCTTGTTGATGCCTTCCATGAAGACGCGCGTCGTCCGCCGGTAGGTGGCGGCGGCCTTCGCCTTCATGATCGCGATGTCGTAGCTCGCGCTCTGCGTGTCTTCCATGCGCTCGTAGTACACCAGCCCGCCCGCCGTGTCGACGACCGCCACGGCGACGTTCCATTTGTTCGTCGTGCATTCCGCGATGACGCTCGCGGCGACCTTCTTGGCGGCGGCAGTGGTGATGTTGGGGCCATAGCCGGGCCGCGGCGCCTCCTGCGCGAGGGCGGGCAGGGCGATCAGTGCGACGGACAGGGCCGTCAGGAAGGTTCTGGATGCCGACATGGACTTCTCCTCTCGGTGGTGGGGGGAAACAGCAAACGGCCCAGCCAAGATAGCTTGGCGGTTGCGGATATGCAATCGTGCGAGCCCGGGGGGGCAGCCTTTGCGCCATCCGAGCCGCCGAGGCGTTGAAAGCCGACGAGGTGACGTGGGCCACCACGGAGCTCTACGGATCGCTCGCCGACAGGTGCTGCGATCACCGGCCGATCGTCCCGGACGAAGAGTTGCACCGTCGGGCGGGTGCGGTGGCGATGCGGTCCGAGGCGAGGACGTAGCCCGGTTCGGCTGCGTCGGCCCGGTCCGGCCCGGCCCGGGTGGCCGCCGTCGAGCTCAGAACGACCCGCGCGCACGCACGCCGCGGATCCACGGGCCGGCCGCGGCGAGCAGGCCGGCGACCACCGCGCCGGCGCCCAGGGCGATGTGCACCGCGGCCACGCCGAGCGTGCCGGACTGCGCGACCACGGCGCCGAAGGCCAGGGTGAGCGCCGCGTAGCCCGCCGCCGCCCGCAGGGGCGAGGTGCCTTGCCGTCCGCGCCGGGCCGGCGCCCAGAGCTGGCAGCTCCAGGCCAGGCCCCAGGCGGCGCCGTGCGTGGCGGCCAGGCCGAGCAGATCCACCGGCACGGGAGCCCAGGCGGCGAAGGCCGCGCCGGCCACGAGCAGGGCTGCGCAGGTCAGCGCCAGGGTGCGCTGCGAGCGCCCCAGCATCCAGCGCTGGAATAGCAGCGCGGGACCGAACATCGACGCCAGGTGCAGCAGCACCAGCACCTGCGGCGCGATGCCGCGGCTGCTGCACCACGCCGCCATCAGCGGCAGGGCGGCCATCATCGGCAGCATGGCCAGGCCCGCCAGCAGCATCGGCCACTGCAATGGATCGCGCCAGGCGCCCGACGGCCAGGCCGGCAGCGAACAATCGAAGAGGCCGGCGCGGCAGCCCGGCGCGCGGGGCTTGTCCGCGATGTGCGCCTGCAGCAGCACGAGCAGCGCCGCCGCCGCGACGACGAAGGCCGCCAGCCGGATGGCCAGCTGGCGCACGTCGCCGACATCGCCCAGCAGCAGCCCGGCGCCCAGCGCGCCCAGGCTGGCGGCCGCGACGGGCGGCGCGGGCGCCGTGGCCTGCGTCAGCCGCAGCGCGCGCACCACGCCCGAGGCCAATGCCGTCAGCGCCGCCCAGCCGGCCAGCGCCGGCAGCAGGGCCGGCAGGCGTCCGCCGTGCACCGCCCACCACAGGCCGGCGGCCGTCACGATCGCGGCCGCGACCAGGGCCAGCGCGCGGGTCCGCCGGCGCAGGCCGCCGTGGGTGGCCACGGCCGCGGCGGCGCCCAGTCCCAGCAGCCACAGCGCGACCAGCGCGAAGGCGGCGACGATCGAGGGTGCGAACTGCAGCGCCAGACTGCCGATGCCCACCCAGCCGGCGACCAGCAGGGCCCAGGCGCACCCGCGCGCGAGGGCCAGCGGCCGGGAGGCGGGGAAGGGCAAGGGCGTCATGCAGGCACGCCGCCGGCGGGCGAGGGCCAGGTGAGCCGATGGCCGGTGCTCGCCGCGAACCGTTCCAGGTCGTCGGGCGTGTCGATGTCGATGCCGAAGCGCCGGTTGTCGGTATCGAACCACCGCACGAGCTCGCCATGCGCGTCGCGCCACTTGCGGCAGGCGAGGTCGGCGGCGCCCGCGAGCCACTGCTCGCGCAGGGTGGCATCGAAGATGATGGGGTTGCCGGGTCGCGGCTCGCCGTCACCGGTGGCCACCCGGGGCACCACCATCATGGCGTCGCCGCGCTTCTTGTAGGCGCCGATCAGCATCGTGATGTCCTGCGAACCGATCAGGGGCTGGTCGGCCAGCGCGACGAGCACGGCATCCAGCCGCGGCGACAGGGCCCGCAGCCCGGCGCGGACCGACGACGCCTGGCCCTCGTCGGGCGAGGGATTGCGCACCAGCGTGATGGGGAGCTGCCCGATGGCCGCTTCCACCGCGTCAGCGTGGTGTCCCAGCACGACCACGACCTCGTCGACGCCCGCACCCGACAGCGCCACCAGCTGGCGCATCACCAGCGGCACCCCGGCCAGCTCGAGCAGCGCCTTGGGCCGCCCGCCCAGGCGCCGGCCGGCGCCGGCGGCCAGCAGCACCGCGCCCACCGCCATGCGGCTGTAGAGCCCGTTGGCCTTGTACATGCAGCCCATGCGTTCCTCCTGGCTAGGCCAATGCGGCCACGATGTCCGGCAGCACCGCCTGCAGGCTCGCCAGGTCGGCGCCCGGCGCCAGCAGGTCGAGGTGCGGCAGCGCCGCCTGCATGCCCTGGCAGATCGGCGCGTAGCCGGGCCGCTGGCAGAGCGGATTGATCCAGACGATGCGCCGGGCCCGCCGGCGCAGCTGCGCGAGCGCATCCGACAGACAGCGCGGATCACCGGTGTCGTAGCCGTCGCTCAGGATCAGGAGGGCCGTGCGCGAATGGACGGCGCGCCCCGCCTCCTCGCGCTCGAACTGCACCAGGCTGTCGCCGATGCGCGTGCCGCCGCCCCAGCCCTGCGCCAGCAGGTGCAATTGCTCCTGCGCGCGCCAGGGATCGGGGTCGTGCAGCGCCTGCGAGACCGGCGTCAGCCGCGTGTGGAAGATGAAGCTGCGGATGTCCGGCAGCTCCGCGCCCAGCGCACGCGCCAGCCGCAGGTAGAAGAAGCTGTAGGGCGCCATCGAGCGGCTCACATCGATCAGCAGCACCAGGCGGGGCCGCACCCGGCGGCGCTCCTTCCAGGCCAGGTGGAAGGGCGTGCCACCGCTGGCGACGCTGCGCCGGATCGTGCCGGGCAGGTCGAGGCGGGTTCCCACGTGCGCATGGGCCTCGCGCCGCAGCCGGATGCGCTGGAGCCGGCGTGCGAAGCGGCGCATCAGCAGCTCGATCTCGAGCACCGAATCGCGTTCGGTGAGGAAGCGGAAGTCGGTCGAGGACAGCACGTCGCGGCGGCTGGCAGCCCGGCGCGGCCGGAGGTCCTCGTCGCGGTCGGTCTCGTTGCCGGCCGGCGCCGGCAGCTCGGGCCATTCGCCGTGCCGCTGGGCCTTCGCGGCGTCGCGCTGCATCGGCCGCTGCCAGCGGTTGGGTGGCAGGAACCAGGCATCGAACAGCCCGTCGAAGCGCCGCCATTCGTCGCAGCGGCCGCACAGCAGCGCCCGCAGGCTCCACCGCAGCAACTGCGGATCGAGCACGCCCACGCACTGCGCCGCCCGCAGCACGGTGACGGCATCGCCGCCGCCCACCATGAAGCCGTTGGCGCGCAGGAAGCCAGGGAATCCCGCCAGCCGCGCCGTGGCGCGGGCTTCCAGGGGAGCGGCGAGGGTCAGCATGCGGCCGCCAGGCGGGCGACCACCTCGCGCGGGAAGGCCGCGCGGTCGTCACGCGTCTTGATCAGGGCACTGAGGGTGTCCATGATCCGCCCGGCACCGTCCTTGTCAACCACGGAGATGCCCAGCCGCAGCAGCGCGGCGGTCCAGTCCAGCGTCTCGGCGATGCCGGGCTTCTTCTGCAGGTCCATGCGCCGCACGCCCTGCACGAAGGCCACGATCTGCGCCGCCAGCGCGGCCGGTGCGGCCGGTGCCCGGGTGCGCACGATGGCCAGTTCCTTGTCGTAGTCGGGGTAGTCGATGTACTGGTAGAGGCAGCGCCGGCGCAGGGCATCGGACAGCTCGCGCGTCCCGTTGGAGGTGATGACCACCGCCGGCCGGCTGGTGGCGACCACCGTGCCGAGCTCGGGAATCGACAGCTGGAAGTCCGACAGCAGCTCGAGCAGGTAGGCCTCGAAGGCCTCGTCCGCGCGGTCGACCTCGTCGATCAGCAGTACGGGCGGCTGCTCGCAGGCGATGGCCTCCAGCAGCGGGCGCTTGAGCAGGTAGCGCTCGGAGAAGATGTCCTGCTCCTTCTGCGCGATGCCACGTTCGTCGTGCTCGAGCAGCTTGATGGCGAGTAACTGGCGCTGGTAATTCCACTCGTACATCGCCGCATGGGCGTCCAGCCCTTCGTAGCACTGCAGGCGGATGAGGCGCGTGCCGCGCACCGAGGCCAGCACCTTGGCCACCTCGGTCTTGCCCACGCCGGCGTCGCCCTCCAGCAGCAGTGGTCGCTCGAGGTCCTGCATCAGCAGCAGGGCGGCGGCCAGCGGCGGCTCGGCGATGTAGCCGGCCTGCGCCAGCTCCTGCTGCAGCCCAGCCAGATCCTGTGCGCGCCCGGTCGCCGTCATTGCCGCGGCGTCGCGCCGCGGGCGAACAGCGAACGCAGCCAGTGCTTGAAGGCGCCCCAGAGCAGGCCCGGCCCGTTCAGCGACGGGACCGGCTCCGCCGCGGCCACGGGCGGCGCGGCCTGCGCGGCTGGTGCGGTTGTTGCGGCTTGCTCGGCTGGTGCGGCCGGCGCCGGGGGCGCCTCGACGGCCTGCGGCTGGCGGGCCCGCAACTGCGCGGCGAAGTTGCTGGCGAACTGCTGGAGCAGCTGGTCGGCCAGCGAGGTCATCAGGCGCCCGCCGAAGGTGGCGGCCTTGCCGCTCACCGACAGCTCGCTGGACCCCACCAGCCGGCAGGACGCGTCGTCCACCGGATCGACATGGGCCCCCAGGTCCATGCCCGCCGCGGACCCGCCGGTGGTGTCGGTGCCCTTGCCGCGCAGGCGCAGCGAACGGCCGGCCGGATCGAGCTCCAGGACTTCGATCTCGCCGCGGAACGTCAGGTTGGCCGGCCCGAATCGCACGGCCACCGTGCCCTTGTAGTGCTGCGGGTCGATGCGTTCGGTGATGCGCGCGCCCGGCATGCAGCCGGCCACTGCCTCGATGTCCTGCATCAGGGCCCAGGCGTGATCCGCCGAGGCCGGCATCGGGAAGGTCTTGTCGAGCTGGACTTTCATTCGTGCTGCATCGACCCGGTTCGATGGAACTGGAAACGGCATGCATCGCCGTCCGCCGCCAGAGTGGTGGGACGCTCGAACCGCACCCCGTAGCGGGGATCCTCGAGCGCTTCGGCCCACACCTTGTCGAGCGCGCAGAACAGCGCAGTGACTTCCGCAGCGCGATTGGCGCGGAAGAAATCATTGAAGAAGCAGCGCTGGATGTTCACGAAGTTCCGGCGCTCATCACGAACCTCGGTGGCATATCGGAACGATGCGCCGAACCGCTGCTCGCCGCGTGTCTGGAAGTTCTCGGAGATGCGCGAGAAGGCCTCCTGCGGCGCATCGTCGGAAATGCCGAAGCGACTCTCCAGGTAGGCCGACACCTGTTGTCGGAAGGGTGCGGCCATGGCGTTGAGAAAAATCCGCAGGAGTCGCGCCGGATCGACGGATGGCTTGAGCTCCTCATAGGCGGCCAGGACCGTCGCGCAGGTTCGCAGCCACTGCTCACCAGGCGGGTCGAGCGCCATATGGCGGTTCGCTGCGAGCAGTTCGTCGGCACGCAGCGCGACGGCGCTCGCAACCTGCTCCCAATCAGCCGGACATTCCGGTCCCAACGCCTGGCGAACGGCGGTGACCAGGGCAGTGACGCTGGTGTCGCCAAACGAGAGCCGCGGTGCCGTCATGGCGTCTGACGCTTGTTGATCCCCAGCTCGTTGCACTTCTGCCAGACACGCCAGGCCGAGTGCGGCATGTCCATGTGGGTGACCCCCAGGTGGGCGAAGGCATCGATCACCGCATTGCTCATGCAGGGGATGCCGCCCACGTGCGGGGATTCGGCCACGCCCTTGGCGCCGATCGGGTGGTGCGGGCTGGGCGTGACGGTGTAGTCGGTCTCCCAGTGCGGCGTCTCCATCGCCGTCGGCAGGAAATAGTCGAGCAGGGTATTGCCCAGGTGGTTGCCCGCTTCGTCGAACGGCATCTGCTGGCCCATGGCTACGGCGAACGCCTCGGTCAGCCCGCCGTGGATCTGGCCTTCGATGATCATGGGATTGATCCGCGTGCCGCAGTCGTCCAGCGCGTAGAAGCGCCGCATCTTCACCTCGCCGGTGAACTTGTCGACGTCGACCACGCACAGGTAGGCGCCGAACGGGTAGGTCATGTTCGGCGGGTCGTAGTACGTCACGGCGTTCAGGCCCGGCTCCATGCCGGCGGGCAGGTTGCCGGTGTGCGCGACCATGCAGATCTCCTTCATGGTCTTCCACTGGCTGGGGTTGCCCTTGACCGTGAAGCGGTCGATCTCCCACTCCAGGTCGCCCTCGGCCACCTCGAGCAGGTGGGCGGCGATCTTGCGGGCCTTGTCCCGGATCTTGCGGGCCGCCTGGGCGGTGGCGGCACCCGACACCGGGGTCGAACGCGACCCCCAGGTGCCCGCGCCGTAGGGCGCCTTGTCGGTGTCGCCTTCCTCGACCACGATGTCGCTCGCCGGCAGGCCGAGTTCGGTCGCGATGATCTGGGCATAGGTCGTGGCATGGCCCTGGCCCTGCGACATGGTCCCCATGCGCGCGATCGCGGCGCCGGTCGGGTGCACACGGATCTCGCAGCTGTCGAACAGGCCGATGCCCAGGATGTCGCACACGCTGGTCGGCCCGGCCCCCAGGATCTCGGTGAAGGTCGCCAGGCCAATGCCCATCAGGGTGGGCGCGTTCGGATCGGCGCGGCGGGCCGCCTGCTCGCGGCGCAGGCCCTCGTAGTCGCAGGCCTGCAGCACCTTCTCGAGCGCCGGGTGGTAGTTGCCGCTGTCGAGCGTCCAGCCGAACGCCGTCGTGTATGGGAACTGCTCGGCCTGCACGAAGTTGCGGCGCCGGATCTCGGCCTTGTCCAGGCCCAGCTTCTGCGCGAGCACGTCGACCATGCGCTCGATCAGGTAGATCGCCTCGGTCACGCGCAGCGAGCAGCGGTAAGCCACTCCGCCGGGCGCCTTGTTGGTGTAGACGGCGTCCACGCGCGCGTAGGCGTTGGGGATGGCGTACGAGCCGGTGCAGATGGAGAACAGGCCGGCGGGGAACTTGGTCGCGGAGACGTGGGAATTGAAGGCGCCATGGTCGGCCAGCGCCGTGAAGCGCAGTGCCTTGATGCGGCCGTCGGCGTCGGCCGCGAGCTCGCCGACGCCGTGGTAGTCGCGGGCGAATCCGGTGGTGGAGATGTTCTCGATGCGCGTCTCGATCCACTTGACTGGCACCCCGGTCACGATCGAAGCGACGATGGCGACCACGTAGCCGGGGTAGACCGGCACCTTGTTGCCGAAGCCCCCGCCGATGTCCCCGGCCACCACGCGGATCTTGCTTTCGGGGATGCCCGACAGCATGGCCAGGACGGTGCGCACGAGGTGCGGCGCCTGGGTGGTCATGTAGACGGTGAGCGCGCCGGTGCCCTTGTCGAAGGAGGCGACGCAGCCGCACGGCTCCAGCGGGCAGGGATGGACGCGGGGGTTCAGGATCTCCTCGCGCACCGTGACCGCGGCCGTCGCGAAGGCCGCGTCGGCGGCCGCCTTGTCGCCCGCCTCCCAGGTGAAGATGTGGTTGGGGTGGGTGCGGGGGCCGTGGCCGACCTCCTTCTTCTCGGCGATGTCCTCGCGGATGACGGGCGCATCGGGCGCCATGGCCTTCTTCGGATCGACGATGGCCGGCAGTTCCTCGTAGTCCACCTCCACCAGGGCGGCGCCGTCGGCGGCCGCATAGCGGTCGGTGGCCAGCACCATTGCCACTTCCTGGTACTGGAAACAGACCTTCCCGTCGGCCAGCACGGCCTGCACGTCGCCGCCCAGGGTGGGCATCCAGTGCAGCTTGACGGGCTTGAGGTCGTCGGCGGTGAGCACCGCCACGACCCCGGGCACGGCCTTGGCCGCGGCCTTGTCGATCGACTTGATCCGGGCGTGGGCATGGGGGCTGCGCACCAGCGCGCCGAACAGCATCCCGGGCAGCTGGATGTCGTCGACGTAGCTGCCCTGGCCACGGATGAAGCGCGCGTCCTCCTTGCGCAGCATCGAGGTGCCCGTGCCCTGCAGCTTGTCCTCGCGGGCCTTCAGTTCAGTCATGTCGCCCATCTGGTCCTCCGGAGGGTTGGATGCGGTGAACGGCGCCGCGCGCCTGCCGACGACGCGGCCCGTCAGGCCGACGGCGCCTGGGCGGCGACCTTGTGGTCCGCGACTTTCCGGGCCGCGGATTGCACGGCCTTGACGATGTTCTGGTAGCCCGTGCAGCGGCACAGGTTGCCGGCCAGGCCGTAGCGGATGTCCTGCTCGGTCGGTTCCGGGGTCTCCTGCAGCAGGCGCCAGGCACGAATCAGCATCCCCGGGGTGCAGTAGCCGCACTGGAGCGCATGCTCCTCGTGGAACGCCTGCTGGATCGCATGCAGCTCGCCGGCCTGCTGCAGGCCCTCGACGGTGAACAATTCGGCGCCGTCGCACTGCACGGTCAGCACGGTGCACGACTTCACCGACATGCCATCCAGGTCCACCGTGCAGGCGCCGCAATGCGAGGTCTCGCAACCGACATGCGGGCCGGTGTGGGCCAGCCGGTCGCGCAGCGTGTGGATCAGCAGTTCGCGCGGCACCACGGAGACCTGCACGTCCTTGCCGTTGAGCTTGAATGCGACCTCGTGGGTATTCGCCATGTCCGCTCTCCTGGTCCTAGGCCTGGCCGGTCCGCGCATGGGCTGCCTGCAGCGCGCGGCGTGTCATCTCGCCCGCCATCGCGACCTTGTAGGCCACGTCGCCCCGCAGGTCGGGCGTGGGCTCACAGATCGCCATGGCCTGCCGCGCGGCTTCGTCCAGGGCCGCTTCGTCGAGCGGCTTGCCCAGCAGGCTGGCTTCGGCGCCGCTGGCCTTGAGGGCGGTGGGGCCGGCATTGGTGAGCGCGATGCTCACCGTGGCCACGTTACCGCCCTTCATCTGCAGCAGCACCGCTGCCGCCGCGGTGGCGAAGTCGCCGGTCTTGCGCTTGAGCTTCTGGTACGACCATCCGGTGCCCGGCGCGGGGATGGGCACGCGCACCTGGGTGAGGATCTCGCCCGGCTCCAGCTGGGTCGAGTACACGCCGAGGAAGAAGCCGTCGGCCTTCACCGTCCGCTCGCCCTGGGCGCCACGCAGGACGAACGACGCGTCCAGGGCCAACATCAGCGCCGGGTGGTCGTTGCCCGGGTCGCCGTGGGAAATGTCGCCGCCGATCGTTCCCTTGTAGCGCACCTGCGGATCGGCGATCCAGCCCGCGCCCTCGACCAGCAGCGGAACCTTGTCGGCCAGTAGCGGTGAGTGCAGCAACTCGTGTTCGGTCGTCATGGCGCCGATGTGGATCTCGTCGCCCACCTGGCGAATGCCGCGCAGCTCGGCGATCCGGCGCAGGTCGACCAGGTGGCTCGGCTGGGCAAACCGCAGCTTCATCATCGGCAGCAGGCTGTGGCCGCCGGCCAGCACCTTGGCATCCGGTCCGAGGTTGCCCATCAGCTGGACCGCCTCGGCGAGCGAGTTCGGGGCGTGGTAGTCGAAACCGGCTGGGAACATCGCAATGCCTCCTCGTCGCCGCGGCACACGGGCCACGTTCAACGATAGTCACGGCCGACGGCGGCGGCTCGAATATCACCAAGAGTTACCGGTCGCGTGGGGCTCCTGACCCAGCGCGTGTGCGGCGCGCTTCAACCGAGAGAACGCGCGCCTTGCACGAGGCGCGCGGTCGATGACGCGATGGACAAGGACGGAACGAAGGCGCGCATCCTCGCGGCCTACGGCTTGTAGCGACCCGGCGGCGGGAAGACGCCGGGCGTGGGTCGCGGCGCCGTCTACTTCGGGGCGGCAGGCTGCCGGGTGAGCGTCCACACGAGCGTGTGCGCCAGCCACTGCTCGTAGGCGTCCAGCGACCAGCCGGATTCCTGCACCAGCTTGTGGAAGACCTCCTGGCTGGTGTACATCCACATCAGGGTCGCCGCCGCTTCGCGGTCCAGCCCCTCGCGCGCCTGGCCGGCCTCGAACAGCGCGTCGATGCGGTCGCGCTGCATGTCGCGGCGCAGCTTCTCGAAGGCCTGCTGCGACTTGCGCAGCTCCGGCGAGAACGCCGACGAGCGCGTGAGCAGGCCCAGTTCGCCCGCCTGCGCCTCGTAGATGGCCCGGGCCACCCGCGCGGTCAGGGCGATGCGCTCGACGGGGTCGTCCACGCCTTGCAGGGCCTGCAGCGCCTCCTGGAAGCGCGGGCCGAACATGGCCTGTTCCATCAGGGCCCGCAGCAGGCCGCTCTTGGAACCCACCGTGGCATAGACCGTGGCCTCGGACACACCCGCCCGCTCGGCGATCTGCCCGATGGTCGTGGTGTCGATGCCCTTGCGCAGGAACAGCACCTTGCCGGCTTCCATGATGCGGGCGCGGGTTTTCCCGGCGGATTCACTGCGCGCGGCCGAGCGGTAGGCACGTTTGCCTTGGACAGCCATATTGAATATAGTTTACCGTATCCAATTGATGGAGCCGCCGCCATGACCTTCGAGGCCTGCACCAGCACGATCCGGGAGAAGACCGGCCAGGAGCCGCGTCACGCCGGAGCCGCGCCATGAACACCGGGGCGTCCCCGCTACCGGGCCCCTGGCGACGCCGCACGGGCATCGCGCTCACGGTCCTGGTGCTGGCGTTCTTCGCGATGGACGCGCTCGGCAAGCTGCTGCAGGTCGAGCCGGTGCTGCGCGGCACGGCAGAACTGGGCTGGCCGGTGGCCGCGGTGTTCCCACTGGGACTGCTGCTGGCCCTGGGGGCGCTCCTCTATGCCATCCCGCGCACCTGCATCCTGGGCGCGATCATCCTCACGGCGTTCCTGGGTGGCGCCGTCGCCTCGCACTACCGCGTCGGCTCGCCGCTGGCCACGCACGTGCTGTTCGGCGTCTATGTCGGCGTGCTGATGTGGGCGGCGCTCGCGCTGCGCTACCCGGCGCTGGTGCGCGTCCTGCGCGCACCCGGCCGAGAGGCGGTCTAGGCGCTTCGGGCCGGGCGCAGGTGTGCCCGGCAGTTCGGATCAGGTGCGCGCGGCCGCCGCGGCCTGCGTGTCGTACATGCCCCAGAAGCGCGCGACCCGCCCGCCGCGGACGGTGAACACGTGGACCCATTCCGCTTCGAAGACCTTGCCGTCGGGCAGCGCCCGGGTCTTCTCCCAGCCGAGCACGGTGACGTGCTCGGCTGCGGCGAGGAACTCGCGGGGTTCGAATGCCTGGACCTCGTCGGTTGCGAACACGGCCGCAAACCATTTCTCCACGGCGCTCCGGCCGCGGAACTTGCCGGTGTAGGGCAGGCCCTTGGCCCCGATGAACGCCCAGTCGACGTCTTCGGCGGCCAGTTCCAGGATCCCGGGGACGTTGCCGGCCCCGAAGGCCGCGTACGCGGCCTTGACCACATCCAGGGGGGAATTCGCAGTTGCGCCCATTGCAGCCTCCTCGACAACCAGTCGGGGCTGCAATTTAGACCGACGGTGCCGGCCGCCAAGGCCAGCCGTCCGTAACAGAGTTGGGCAGGACGTGCGACCCGCCCGCCGGGCAGGCGTTGCCCGGTCAGGCTTCCTGCACCGTCGTCGCCACCTCGGCGCGGCGGGTCTGGATCCTGCCGCCCAGCGTGGCCAGTTCCATGCCGCACGACTTCGCCTTGGCGAAGATGATCCGCCGCTCCTCTTCGATGTGTTCGAGCGCGTGGCGCCAGATCGCCTCCACCGCACCGTCGAGATTTTCCGCCGTCGGCACGCGGTCGATCAGCTCCTTCACGTGCTGGTGCTCCTTGCGCGCGCGCTCGACCATCTGCTCGTCGCCGGTCGCGTGGGCGAACGCCGGGTAGAAGATCTCTTCCTCGACCATGGAGTGCAGGGTGAGTTCCATGCAGATGATCTGCGCCATGTGGAGCTTGGCCGACGGGTCGGAGCCGGCCGATTTGTAGTCCCGAACGAGGTCCTCCAGCCGCTGGTGGTCGGCCTCGAGCAAGGCGATGGCGTCTTGAGCCATGGTGGTCTCCTGTGAGGCGCGGCGGCCTGCAACAGGGACGCCGCACGCCACCAAGCTAGCGCCGCCTGCGCAGGCGGGCTGTAGGCTGATGTGGGCAGCGACCTGTCGGCGGCTGACGTGCTGCTCCGTCAGGCGCGGTGCCGGGTCACCAATCGTGCCGTGCCAGGACCCGCTGGCGGCCCGGTCGAGTCACGGCGACGGCGTTCACGCCGGCACTTGCCGCTGCGCCAGCGCACGCTGCATGGCTTGCACCAGCACAGCCGGCGGCACCGCGCCGGAGACGCCCAGCTTGCCGTCGACGACGAAGAACGGCACGCCCGTGCCGCCGCGGTGAACCACATCCTCCAGCGGCGGCAGCCACGGCAGGTCATGCGACAGGGGCGTCTCCGGCAGGCCCGGCGTGGCGATGCCGCAGGCCTCGAGGGCGGCGCGCAGCACCTGCGGGTCGCCGATGTTCTCGGCGCCCGTGAAGTAACGCGTGAACAGGTTCTCGATCAGGGCTGCCGCGGCAGCCGGGCCGGCCTCCTGCCGCGCGAAGCGCACGAGGCGGTGGGCCAGCAGGGTGTTCGGGAAGGTCTCGATGCGCGTGAGGGCGAGCTCCAGGCCCGCGTGCAGGGCCGCATCCAGCACCTGCGACTGCCGCGCGGCCACGGCCGCGGGGCTGCCCAGGCGGGCGACATAGAAGTCGCGGTACGGGAGCCCTTCCAGGGGCGTGTCCGGGATCAGCGGGACGGAGCGCCATTCCACCGTGACGGCCAGGTCCGGCTGCTCGGCCCGCAGCTGGGTGATGGCAGTTTCCAGGTGGCGCTTCCCGATCAGGCACCAGGGGCAGATCAGGTCGAAGGAGACGTCGATGGAGAGGGGCGCGGGGACGGACATGCGCGGGATGATGGCCTGGAGTGCCACCTCGCGCCCTATCCTTGAAGAGGGGGCTGTCCGGGGGCCTGTGTGGGAGATACGGAGCCTGGGCGGCCGCCGGCCACCGGCGCGAGAAGCAGCCGCTGGGGCGCGCAGCCCGGCGCGCTCAGGAGGGGATCTTCCCGTCGGTGTCCAGCGCGTAGCCGCGCACCAGCTCGTCCCAGATCGCGGGAGGGCAGCTGCGCTGGACGATGGGCCGGAAGTGGCGCCATTGTTCCGGCGTACAGGCGTGCTGCAAGCCCCAGACGAAGACGCGTGTCGCGACGGCGGGGGGCTGTGCCGTCGACCCATGGCGACTCAGCATCTCCACCACCCAGCCGACGAACCAGTCGAAGTCGGGCAGCCCGGTGCCGGGCGTGAGCAGGCGGTCGTGGACGACGCGCGCGCGCCCTTCGGGCGTCGGCGCGGTCTTCATCGTCAGCGGCATCATCACCGCCTCCTCGTGCTCGAGGTGGTGCAGGTGTTCGTCGCGCCAGGCCGACCAGGCGTTGCGCAGGTCAGCGAGATCCGGGCCGGCCAGCGCAGCCTCCACGGCGGCCCCCAGGCGCTTGTCGTCCGTGTGCTCGGCAGGAAGGCCGGCGGCGGCACAGGCGCCTTCGCTCACGGCATCGAGCAGCGAGAACATGTCGCGGTCTTCCATCGCCATGTGCACCGCGAGGCCGCGCTGCAGGCGGCGCCACTCGTCGGCGAAGGCTGTCCGGTCGCGGGTCTCCAGCGCGGCTTCCTGCAGCCGGATGCTGGCGCGCAGGGCCTCGTGGGTGTTGCGCATGATCGCGAACGGCATGGGCTTGGGCGCCTCGGCGGCGGCGGGAGCGGCATCGGGCACGGCGGTCTCCTCGATGGATCGGATGGGACGCTCAGCGCGGCGGGATGTCGCAGGCGCCGTGGGCGCAGATCTCGAAGGCGCTGTCCTTCTGCACCCAGCCCTGCTTGACCATGAAGCCGTGGAATTCGCAGCCGACGCACAGGCCCAGCACGGACTCCATCCAGAGCAGCAGCATGAAGATGACGCAGATCGTCAGCGGCACGGCGCCGGTGACGCCGGCATTGGTCATGACCATCATCGCGCCCGACATGATGAGGGCGAGCGTCCAGGCGAAGCGCTTGGGCCTGGCCGAGGCCCAGTCGGGGCCCTTGCGCTGCACCATCCAGCCCGCCAGGACGCCCAGCGGGCTGTACTGGATGCCGATCGTCACGCGGATCAGGTATTCGACGAACAGGAAGGTCGTGACGGCCTGCATCGGCAGGTAGACGCTCTCGAAGCGGCCGTAGACGAGGGCAACGGCCGCCAGCACCAGCGCCAGGCCGGCGGCGGCGCGCACCTGGTTGTCGTTGAACACTGCCGCCTGCACGGGCTTGCCGTTGTGGCTCAGCCCCGAGATGACGTGACCGTAGGTGGCGTGAAAGAAGGACATGCGAACCTCCTTGAGCTTGGGCGACGGAGTCCGGATGATGCCCATTCCGGTTGCAACAATCCAGCCTCGGCGAGAGGCCGCGGCGACGAGCGGGACCGCGCGGCGGCACGGATGGGCAAAGCGGCCGGCCAGGCCATCGATGGCAGACGCACACCGGGCGCCGTGCGTCTCCCTCGTCGATCACGGTCGTGCTGGTGGCCAAGGCCTGGCTGCCGACGGGCTCGACGGCGCCTTGTTATCGTTGGACATGCTCGTCACACCGTCCCACTTCGTTCCGCTCCATGCGCCGCAGCCAGGCGCGCACGAACACATCTTCGTCTTCCGCGGCGGCGCCCTGCTGGTGCGCGAATCGGACCTGGCCTTGCCCGACGAATCCGCGTGCCTCGCGCTCGATGTGCCGCTGGCGCAATCCCGGGCCGTGGGCATGCTGGGACAGCACTATTGCCGGGCAGCCTGGGTCGAGGCCGGTGCAGCGGACCCGGCCGGCGGCTTCGCCTTCCGGCCTTTGCGCTCGCTGTTCGGCGCGCTGGACGCGCACCTGATGGCCGTGGCCGGCCGCGCCTTCCAGGTGGCCGAATGGGCAAGGACCCATCGGTACTGCGGCGCCTGCGGCGGCCCGATGGAAGCGCTGGCGGGCGAACGGTGCATGCGGTGCACACGCTGCGGCCACGCGGCGTACCCGCGCATCTCGCCGGCGATGATGGTGCTGGTGAAGAAGGGCGACGCCATCCTGCTGGCCCGCAATGCGGCGTCGCCCACCGGCCGCTTCAGCGCGCTGGCGGGGTTCCTCGAAGCAGGCGAGTCGGTCGAGGACGCGGTCCACCGCGAGGTGCACGAGGAGGTCGGCTTGCGCGTGCACGACCTGCGCTACTTCGGCAGCCAGTCGTGGCCGTTCCCGCACTCGCTGATGATCGCCTTCACGGCGCAGTGGGCCGGCGGCGAGATCAGCGCGGACCCGCGCGAGATCGCCGAAGCGCGCTGGTTCGGGCCCGGCGACACGCTGCCGGAGTTCCCGGCCGGCATCTCCATCGCTGGCGAGCTCATTCGCGCGAACCTGCCGCGCGCCGCGGCGTAGCAGCTGGTGGGTTGACGCGCACGACCTGCACCTACGGTCAGCGTGGCGCCATCTGCAAGGCGCGGTGCGCGCGCGCCTACATGGCTCCTTGTCCCATTCGCACGCCGGTGGTCATCGCCCCCTGACGCTTGCGCGCGAGGCCGCCCCCAACACTTTTGACTGACAGCACTGTCTGAGGGCCAACGACCGGAGCGCGGTGGATCTGGCTCGACCGAACTGATAGACAGGCCGATGACCTGGGCCCGGCCCAGGGTCACACACCCACCGCGCGGCTCGACAAGCACGGCTCCCACCCGGGCCGGGAGATGAGCCGCGACTGCGTTTCGGCATGTGCCTCCGAGTGGCGCCCTCCCGGATGGGCGTTGCGCACTCGGCCCGGGACGGCTCGATGCGCTCCGCATCCCGCACACCGCTCCGCCGGGGAGTGGGAGTGTGGTCGCACCTCCGACGTTCACCTGAGGACACAACCCATGAGATCCCTATCCAAGACGACCGGCGGCGCTGCGCTGGGCGTTGCCCTGGCTGCCGGCCTGTTCGCGCTGGCGCCGCTGAAGGCCGAGGCGGCATCGTCGAAGTTCTGCGAGGGTGGTGGCTTCACCATCCAGCGCGCCGGGCAGCCGGACATCAGCGGCGACCGCGACGTCCGCATCCCCGCCGGCACGCTGGGGACCAGCTTCACGATCAAGGGACGCTACGTGCAGTTCCAGGTGATCGCGGCCTCCTTCGGCATCCGCGACTACCGCTTCCTCTCGTCCAATGCGCCAGGCACGCAGACGGTGGGCGGCGACGCCCCCGTGTTCGAGAGCAAGCTCCCCGATCACCGCGGGCTCGTGCTGGCCGCCGACGTGGTCGTGGAACTGAAGGGCGAGAACATCGAACTGTCCCGCACGGGCACCGGGCTGAGCATGAAGATCACGGCCAAGGACTGCACGCAGGGCGGCGTGTTCCAGATGGAGCCGGAGCGGGCCGACGGCACCCAGACGCGGATCCGCCATCTCCTGGCCGCGGGGACGTTCTACTTCGACAACCCCAATTTCCGTGCCCGGGAAGGCGACGTCGTGCCGTTCAACCCGAGCGACCCGACCCGCGCCACGACCGTCACGGTCGGTCCCCGGATCAACTGGGCCAACGACATGTCGCCGGCCTTCGTCGGGCGCGACAGTCCGCAGGTCGCGACCCGCGTGCTGCCCACCAACTGCCCCAACCAGATCCGCCGGCGGGACGGGACGTTCGTGACCGTCGACCATTGCGGCAGGGAGTCGGTCTGGGACGTGGCCAGTGGCGGCCGCATGGGCATGGTGACCGGGGAAGACGCCACCGAGGTGTCGCCGCCGGCGACCAACTGCGTCCAGAACTGCCAGGCGCAGAACCGTGTCCGCGGTGGCGCCGTGGTGCTGGGGCATCCATTCCCGGTCCCGGCCGACGTCCGCCTGCACCCGGACTTCCAGCAGCCTTGAACGACAGGTCCCCGGGGCTAAGGTCCCGGTGACAGTGCCGCCGGGACCGTGGGCCCCGGCGGCATGGCGCTGTCCGGCTGGTTCGATCAGGACTTGAGCGCAGACGAACGGATACCGGGCGAAACAAGAACGTGTTTCGATGTGTGTCGCTGCCCTTGCGACTGATCGGTCCGAGGGCGATTGATCGGTGGCCCCGGCCGGTGTTGAGGTCGTGGGACCGTGCAGAAATCGAAAAGATTGCTTACTAAGGTCGCGTTCCCTGAAGCCCACGCTATGTAACGAAAGCATCCAGAAGTAGACACATGACCTAGACGAGTCGCTGCCCGAGCCGGCAGCCAGCGCGACAACCATCGGATCGGGAGGAATGCCATGCGCAGCGGTTTGCTTGTTCTGGCGATGTTGGTCCCCTCACTGGCCAGCGCGCACGTGAAATGGTTCGCGGCGTCCTGGGACCCGAGTGCCGCGCCGGTCGGCCTCGATCGGCTCCTGGCCTCGCACGGTTTCCTGGCCATGTTCCTCCTCACCCTCGCGGTGGTCGTCGCATCCCAGTTCGCCGACCGGCGGCTGGCGGCCCGGCAAGCTCTCCAACGCTTTCTCGCGGCCGCCGACCTGAAGACCGCCCGCTTCGTCCCCTGGATCATCCGGCTGGGCCTCGTCGTCTACTTCACCAGCATTGCCCTGTACTTCCGGGCCGAGCCCATCATCCTGACGCCCGAGTTGAAGAGCGGCGTCTCCTGGATGCCGATGGTCCAGCTGGCGATCGCGTGCGGGCTCCTGCTGCGCAGGGGCGTGATGCCGGCCTGTGTCCTGATCGTCGCGTTGTATGGCTATGCGGCCCATCGCTATGGATGGGTCCACATGCTCGACTACACCTTCTTCCTCGGTGTCGTCGCCCTCCTGTCCCTGGAAGTCCTGTACGGAGAGCGTCGGGCAGGGGTAGGCATGCTGGTGTTGCGGATCACGGTCGCGACGAGCTTCATGTGGGTGGCGGCGGAGAAGTGGATCTACCCCGACTGGACACACGAAATCCTCTCCAGCCTGCTTCCCCCGGTGCTGACGGGGTTCGACGTGCACTTCTCCTGCACCGCCGCCGGCTTCGTGGAGCTCGCGCTCGCCTTCTTCATCCTGTTTGGCCGCACGGCCGCTCCGACCGCCGCGGTGGTCCTGCTGTCGTTCTTGCTGGCGGCCATCCCGTTCGTCGGCCCGGTCGATGCCATCGGCCACATGCCGCTGGTGGTTGCGCTGGCGGTCCTGGCCGTCACCAAGAACCACCTGCTCCTGGTGGGGTCGGCCCGGCAGGTCGTCACGCGGCTCGGCGCCTTCCTGTTCCCCACGACCGTTGTCGTGCTTCTCGTCTCCTACTACTACTCCCACGCCGCGGCCATCGCCAGCGGCGCCTTGGGCCATTGGCCCGCCACCCTGTCCCATGTCGCACTGGCCGCCGCGGCCGGCTATTGGGCCACCTATGCGCTCTACGGGGTCGTCGCGGAGCGGCGCAGCCACCTGGCGGGGTAGTTCATTGCGGCGCAGCGGGCTGCGGCACCGCCACGCCCGGCGGGTGCCATCGCCGTGAGCCGGCTGGACGACGGGTGCACGGGGACGCCCCCGGCCGTCGTCTACAGTCCTGCCTCGGCTGGCGGAAACAGTCCCGCCAGCCTGTCTCCGCTACCCAAGGGAAATCATCTTGAAGATCGCACTTGCCTGTACTGCGCTCGCGCTCGCGCTCGCCGGTCCAGCCCATGCTCAGCCGGCCGACACGGCCGTGCAGCGCGCGGCCGCCAGCCAAAAGCAGCCGCTGCTGGACACCCTGAAGGAGTTCGTCTCCATCGAAACCGGAAGCCGCGACGCCGCCGGCTTGACCAAGGCGACGGAGCTGCTGGCGTCCAGGCTGCGCGCGCTGGGCGGGCAGGTCGAGTTCGTCGAGCCCACGGATGCCACCACCTATCGCATGGCCGACACGCCCGGGAAGATCGGTCGCATGGTGAAGGCCAGCTTCCGCGGCACCGGCAGCAAGCGCATCCTGTTGCTGGCGCACATGGACACCGTGTACCCGCAAGGCATGCTCGCCAGGCAGCCGTTCCGCATCGACGGCGACAAGGCCTATGGGCTCGGCATCGCGGACGACAAGCAGGGTGTCGCGCTGGTCGTGCACATCGTCGCACTGCTCAAGCAACTGAACTTCAACGAGTATGGCGAGCTGACCGTGCTGGTCAACTCCGACGAGGAGATCAGTTCGCCGGGCTCGCGCGAAGCGATCGCAGCCGCCGGCGCGGCCCACGACGTCACGATGTCGTTCGAGTCCAGCCGGGCGGCGTCCGACAAGCTGTCGCTCGCCACGGCCGGCATCGGCTCGGTGCAATTGAAGGTGGAAGGGAAGGCTTCCCACGCCGGCTTGGCGCCCGAGCAGGGCGTGAACGCGCTGTACGAACTCTCGCACCAGCTCCTGCAGATGCGCGACCTTTCGGACCCCCAGACCGGCCTCAAGCTGAACTGGACCATCTCGCAGGCTGGCACCAATCGCAACGTGATCCCCGCGCAGGCCACTGCCGAGGCCGATGTCCGGGTGCTGCGCGTCGCCGACTACGACCGGATCGAGGCGGTCGTGCGCGAGCGGGCGAAGAAGCAGCTGCTGCCCGAGAGCAAGGTCACGGTGTCGTTCGAACGCCGCCGGCCGCCGCTCGAAACCAGCGACGCCAGCCGGAAGCTGGCCGCCCAGGCGCAGGCGATCTATCGCGAGATCGGCAAGGACCTGGTGGTGGATCCCGTGGCGGAAGGCGGTGGCACCGATGCGGCGTTCGCCGCGCTAAAGACGAAGAACGCCGTGGTGGAGCGCTTCGGCCTGCAGGGGTTCGGTGCCCACTCGACAGACGCCGAATACATCCTCCTCGGATCGATCGAGCCGAGGCTGTACCTGGCGGCACGGCTGATCATGGACGTGTCGCGCGGTCGAGCCCAGTAGAGGGGAGGGGCCGCCTTGCCACCGTGGTTGCCCGATCCGGCGCGCCGACGGGGGTTCGGTGGGCGCCTGGCCCTGCGGGCCGCCGCCGGGACGGTCCTCGTGGCCACGGCACTGGCCGCCGGCTGCGCGGCGGATCGGCAGGCGAGCGGACCGCTGCAGGTCAAGGTCATCGCGTTCAACGACTACCACGGCCACCTCGAACCGCCGGACCTGTCTGCGGCCCCAGCGCGGCTGCCCGCTGCCGAGCGGATCCGGGTGGGCGGCGCGGCCTACCTGGCCGCGCATGTCGCGCGGCTGCGGTCCTCCGCCAGGCACAGCGTCGTGGTGGGGGCGGGCGATTCGATCGGGGCGAGCCCGCTCATCTCGGCGCTGTTCTTCGACGAGCCCGCGGTCGAGACGCTCAACCGCATCGGGCTGGAGTTCAACGCGGTCGGGAACCACGAGTTCGACAAGGGCGCCGACGAGTTGCGCCGCCTGCAGGCCGGCGGATGCCGGCCTGACCCGAACAGTTGCATGGGGCAGCACGCCGGCACGCCGGTGCCGTTCGAAGGCGCGAAGTTCCGCTGGCTCTCGGCCAACGTCGTCGACCGTGCCAGCGCAGGGACGCTGCTCGCTCCCTACGGCGTCAAGAGTTTCGACGGCGTGCGCATGGCCTTCATCGGCGTGACGCTGCGGGCGACCCCTACCATCGTCATGCGGAGCGGCGTGCGGGGGCTGGATTTCCTCGACGAGGCCGAGACCGTCAACCGCCTCGTGCCCGAACTGAAGGCGCAGGGCATCGAGGCCGTGGTGCTGCTCCTGCACGAGGGCGGCACACAGGCCGGCGCACGCCAGGACATCAACGGCTGCGCGGGCGGCCTGCAAGGCTCCCCGGTGGCTGGCATCGTGCGCCGGCTCGACGACGCGGTCGACCTGGTGATCAGCGGCCACACCCATGCCGCCTACAACTGCCGCCTGCCCAACGCGGCCGGCCGCGCGATCCCCGTGACCAGCGCCAGCGCGTTCGGCCGGGTGCTGACGGACATCGACCTGGTGCTGGACCGCCGCACGGGCGAGGTGCTCTCGGCCGCGGCCACCAACCGCCTGGTGCGTCATGACGACATCCAGCCGGATCCTGCCGTCCAGGCGGTCGTCGCGGGGTACGGGCAGCTCGCGTCCCGCGCGGCCCGCCGGGTGGTCGGCGCAGTGGCGGCGGACGTGCCGAACCGGCGGTCGGATGCGGCCTGCAACATGCCGGCAGGGGAACTGATCGCCGATGCGATGCTCTCCGCGACGGCGGCGGAGGGTTCCGGCGGCGCGCGCCTCGCGTTCATGAATCCCGGCGGCGTGCGCAGCCCCGGGTTCCTGCACCGCCCGGCGACGGCGGGTGGCGGCCCGGGCGAGGTGACGTATGGCGATGCGTTCACCGTGCAACCGTTCGGAAACAACCTGGTCACGATGACCTTGTCGGCCCGGGACATCAAGGATGCGCTGGAGGAGCAGTTCGCGGGCTGCGGCCGGCAGCCGCCGGGCAGCACGAGGCTGCTGTTGCCTTCGGCCGGGTTCCACTACACATGGGACGCCGGCCGGGCTTGCGGCGCCCGGATCCGCTCCGCGGTCCTGCGCGATGCCGCGGGTCCCCACATCCTGGTGGACGACAGCGGCGCCTTGCCCGACCCGGACCGCCGCTTCCGCGTCACCGTCAACGACTACCTGGCGCAAGGAGGCGACGGGTTCTCCACCTTCCTGCGCGGGGCCGACCGGCTCGTGGGGCCGCAGGACATCGAGGCGCTGACCGGCTTCCTGTCGCGCTTTGCGCCACCGGCCGCGCCCTATGCGCCCGGGACGAATCCCCAGGACGGTGGCGGCCGCCGCATCCGGCGCACGGGCGCGGGCAACAGCTGCCCGAGCGGCAGGCTGGCCGCCGGATGAGAGACCGTCAGGGCGGCGCGACGCGCAGGCGTGCGGCCACCCGGGGCGTGCACAGGCCGCCGGCCAGCACGTCGATGGCCTGGCGGGCAATCGCATCGGGTGTGAGGGCACCATCCGGGCGGTACCAGCGGCCGATCCAGCTCAGGGCGCCGGCCAGGGTGAACGCGGCGATCTTGGGATCGCAGGGGCGGATGGAGCCTTCCTCCACCCCGCGCGCCACCAGGTCGCGGAAGTGGGCGTCGAGCTTGGCCTTGAAGGCGCGCAGCGCGCGACGGCTGTCCTGCGGCAGCGGGTCCTCGCCGACGCGGATGATGCACATGCCGTAGTCCTGCGTCACGATCATCACGTAGCTGTGCATCGCCGCCACCAGCTGGTCGATGGCGCGGCCGCCGCGGCTGCGCTCGGCCTGGATGGCGTCTTCCAGCATCTGCAGGCCGATGCTCACGCACTCGAACAGGATCTCGTCCTTGTTCTTGACGTAGTAGTACAGGGTCGGCTTGGTGATGTGCAGCCGCTCGGCCACCTCGTCGAGCGACGTGGCGTGGAAGCCCTTCTCGTTGAACACGCGCGCGGCCGTGCGCAGCACTGCGTCGCGCTTGCTGGCGCGAAGGCGCTCGCGGTCGCTCGTGCTGGTCCACGGCGACGCGGGCGCGCGCGCGGGGGTTGTGGAACCCAGCGCCACGCCGGGCCCGCCGCCGTCAGCGGTAGAGCGCTTCGATCTCGGCGGCATAGGCCTTGTAGATGCTGGCGCGGCGCACCTTCATGGTGGCGGTCACCTCGCCGTCGTCGTGGTCCAGTTCCTTGGCCAGCAGGTGGAAGCGCCGGATGCGGGCCACCTCGGCCAGCTGCGCGTTGCCGCGGTCGATCTCCTGCTGCACCAGCTCGCGCACCTGCGGCAGCTCGGCCAGCGAGCGGAAGTGCGTGAAGGCCAGCCGCTGGCCCTCGGCCCACTTGCCCACGGTCTCGAAATCGATCTGCACCAGCGCCGCGACGAAGCGCCGGGCCTCGGCGACGATCACGCATTCCTTGACGAAGGGGCTGGCCTTCATCGCGTTCTCGATCTCGGACGGCGTCAGGTTCTTGCCGCCGGCGGTGATCATCACGTCCTTGAGGCGGTCGACGATCCGGTAGTGGCCGTCCTGCAACTGCACCACGTCGCCCGTGTGCAGCCAGCCGTCGACGATGGCGGCGGCCGTGGCCTCCGGGTTCTTGTAGTAGCCGGCGAACACCACGCCGCCGCGCATCTGCAGCTCGCCTTGCCCCGACACCCGCGCCTCGACGCCCAGCGTGGGCTGGCCCACCGTGCCCCAGCGGATGTCGTCCGGCCGCTGGCCCAGCACCATGCCGCTGGACTCCGTCATGCCGTAGACCTCGACCAGCGGCACGCCCAGGGTGCGGAAATACTGCAGGATCAGCGGCGAGATTGGCGCCGCCCCGGTGAGCGCCACGCGCGCGCGGCGCAGGCCGATGAAGTTCTGCAGCGAACGGAACACCAGCGCGTGCCAGAAGCCGAAGACGAGGCGCTCGGCCGCCGTGCGCTGCCCGGCGTCCCTGTGCGCGAACGGCGCGCAGGCGGCCAGCGCGCGCTGGTACAGCCAGCGCCGGCAGGCGCCGGTCTCCTGCATCTTGATCGAGATGGCCGAGTGCAGCTTCTCCCAGATGCGTGGCACGCCCAGGAACATGGTCGGCGCCACTTCGCGCAGGTCTTCCTGCACGGTGCGGATCGACTCGCCGAAGTCCACCCGCGAGCCCAGGTACAGCGGCACGAAGCAGGTGAGCATCTGCTCGGCCACGTGGCACAGGGGCAGGTACGACAGGTGCGAGGTGCGCTCGTCCAGGCCCAGCCGGTCGATGATGCCCGGCGCCATCGCCGCGATGTTGCCGTAGGTGATCATCGCGCCCTTGGGCTTGCCGGTGGAGCCGGAGGTGTAGATCACCAGGCCGACGTCGCCCAGGGTCTGCGCCGCCAGCACCGCCTCGACGCGGGCGCGGTCGGTGCTGGCGCGGCCGCGCTCTTCCAGCTCGGCGAAGCCGACCACGAGGTGCGGCGCCCGGGCCTTCACGTCGCCCAGGCCCTTGGTTTCCATCACGACCACGGCCCGCAGCGCGGGCAGCTGGTCGCGCGCGTCCAGCACCTTGTCGGCCTGCTCCTGGTCCTCGCAGACGACGACCTGCGCGTCGGCATGGCCGAGGACGTAGGCCACTTCGTTGGTCGGGCTGGTGGGATACACGCCGACGGTGACCGCGCCGACCAGTCCGGCGCCGAGCTGCGACAGCACCCACTCGACCCGGTTCTCGGCCAGCACGCCGACGTGCGCGCCGCGCCCGATACCCAGTGCGGCCAGGCCGAGGCCGACGTGCACCGCCCGCTCGTGCAGCTGCGCCCAGGTGAGCGGCTTCCAGATGCCGAAGCGTTTCTGCCGCATGGCGATGCGGTGGCCGGCGTGGGTCGCCTGGTGGCGCAGCGCCTGGGGGAGGGTGAGGGAGAAGGGTGCCGTGGCGTCACTCCCGCGCGGGCGGGACTCCACGGCGGCCTTCTCGGCACCGTCGTGGAAGCCTTCGGCCACCGCCTGCGCGGGGAGGGCGGCGGTGGGCGACGTCACGACAGCCACCGCTTCCTCCGCTTGTAGTGCTTCAGGTCGCGGAAGCTCCTGGCGCCGCCTTCGCTGCCGACGCCGAGGTAGAACTCGCGCACGTCGGGGTCGGCGGCCAGCTTCTCGGCGGTGTTGTCGATCACCACCTTGCCCGTCTCCAGGATGTAGCCGTAGTGCGCCACGGCCAGCGCGATGGACGCGTTCTGCTCGACCAGCAGCATGGAGACGCCGCGCTCGGCGTTGATGCGGGCGATGATGGCGAAGATCTCCTCCACCAGCACCGGCGACAGGCCCAGCGAGGGCTCGTCCAGCAGCATCAGCTTGGGCCGCGCGATGAGGGCCCGGCCGATGGCCAGCATCTGCTGCTCGCCCCCGGACAGGTAGCCGGCCAGCCCCTTGCGCCGCTCGTACAGCCGCGGGAAGTACTCGTAGACCAATTCGAAGTCGGCCGCGCCGGCGCGCTCGCCGGTGAGCGCGTAGGTGGCGGCCACCAGGTTCTCGTGGACCGTCAGGTCCTCGAACACGTGGCGGCCCTCCATCACGTGGAACAGGCCCGCGCGCACCAACTGGTGCGCCGGCCGCCGCGCCACCGGGGCGCCGTCGAAACGGATCTCGCCGCGCGTGACCTCGCCGTTCTGCAGTTCGAGCAGGCGCGAGATGGCCTTCAGCGTGGTCGACTTGCCTGCCCCGTTGCTGCCCAGCAGCGCGACCACCTGGCCCCGCGGCACCGCCAGCGACAGCCCGCGCAGCACCTGCACCGTGTGGTTGTAGACCACCTCGATGTTGTTGACGGCCAGGATCGTGTCCTGGGTCGCGCCGCCGCTGGACGGAACGTCTACGCGCATGGTGGGCGGGACTTCGCGCGGGCCACCGCGGAACCGGCTGTGCCGGGCCGCTGGTGGCGCCCCCGCGAGGGGGAGGCGCCAGAGGCGCTTCGGGGGGGAGCCATTTACTGCAGACTGATCCAGTCGGAAACCGGCAGCATCTTCTGCTGCTTGAAGTCGGCCTTGTAGATGCGGCCGATCGGGATCGAGTTGCCCTTGATCGACAGCGGCACGCCGATGATGCCGCCGGTGTCGAAGTTGCGGATCGAGCTGAGCGCCGTCTTGAGGTTCTTGCCATTGAGCTCGTTGCCCGCCTCGATGCAGCGGCGCGCCGCCTCTGTCAGCAGCATGGTGGCCAGGAAGCCCTGCATGTACGCCGTGCTCTGGTACTCGGGGCGCATCTTGCGGATGCGCTCGAGCATCGGAGCCTTGCCCTCGGTGTCGTAGTAGTACCGGTAGGGCATCACGCCCATGAAGCCGTCCGCATTCGGGCCCATCTTCATGACCGTGCTGTTGTCCATGGTCCAGAAAGTGCCCATGAAGCTGGTCTTCAGGCCCTGCGCACGCGCCTGGTTGATGAACTCGGGAATCGGGGCCGACACGTAGCCGTGGAAGATGGTGTAGTCCGGGTCGGCGCGGCGCAGCTTGATGACCTCGGTCGACACGTCCACGCTGCCGGGCGGCGTGACGATCTCCAGCACCGGGTTCAGTCCCAGCTTCTTGCTGTCGGCGCGGTAGGCATCGACGGGGTCCTTGCCGAACTCGGTGTCGGAATAGACCATCGCGACCTTGGCGCCCGGCTTGGCCTTGGCGATGTACTGCAGCAGGATGCCGACCATCTCGCTGTAGTCGGGGCCCACCATGAACTGCATCGGGTACTTCTGGGCGTTGCTGATCTCGCGCGCGAACGAGGCGCCGGTCATCAGGATGCTGCCCATGCGGTCGACTTCCGGATTGACCGCCTTCACGAAGCCGGTGGAGTCGGCGTAGTACAGGTTGACCTTGTTGCCGCCGGTGATCTTCTTGAACGCGGCCAGCGACTGGTCGACCTTGTAGCCGGTGTCCTCGGGCACGTAGCGCACCTTGCGGCCCTTGATGCCGCCCTGGCCGTTGAGGATCTCCAGGTAGTCCTTGATGCCGGCGTCGATGCCGATGCCGGCGAACGCGAACACGCCGGTCATGGGAACCGAGGCGCCGAGGACGATGTCCTCCTGCGCGGCGGGCCGGGCCTGCGCGAGCACGCGGCCGGGCAGGGTGGCGGCGGCGGCCGCGGCGGCCGCGGCGGCCGTGGTGGCGAGGAACTGGCGCTTGGTCTTCATGGTGTCTCCTGGTGTTGGCGGGAACGGGCTCAGGTGCGGAAGGGCCACAGGTGGAACGTGCGGCGCACGCGCCGCCACACTTCGGCCAGGCCCAGCGGCTCGAAGACGAGGAACAGGACGATCAGGGCGCCGAACACGATCGTGCGCACCGGCGAGAGGTAGAGCGTGGCGTTGCCCGACAGCGGCAGCCAGCCCATCACGGACTTGAGCACCTCGGGAACCAGCGTCATGAACAGCGCGCCCAGGATGCTGCCCAGCACCGTGCCCAGGCCGCCGACGATGATCGCGGCCAGGAAGAAGATCGACAGCACCAGCGGGAAGGTCTCCGGCGTGATGGCGCGGAAGAAGAAGGCGTACAGGCCGCCGGCCACGCCGGCGTAGAACGAGGAGATCGCGAACGCGAGCAGCTTGTAGCGCAGCAGCGGGATGCCCAGCACCTCGGCCGAGATGTCGCGGTCGCGGATCGCGATGAAGGCACGGCCGATGCGGGTGCGCAGGAGGTTGGCCGACCCGAGCAGGCCGGCAGCCGTGAGCGGCAGCACCAGCCAGTAGAAGCGGAACGAGTCTTCCAGCGCGATGCCCAGCACCGACGCCGGCCTGACCGTCAGGCCGGCCGAGCCGCCCGTCACCGTGGTGAAGTGCGAGAAGGCGAAGTGCGCCAGCACGCCGGCCGCGATGGTGGCGATCGCGAGGTACAGGCCCTTGACGCGCAGCGAGGGCAGGCCGACCAGCAGGCCCAGCAGCAGCGCGGCCAGGCCCGCGGCCGCCAGCGACAGCAGCGAGGGCACGCCCCAGCGCTGCTGCAGGATGGCGACCGTGTACGCGCCGACGCCCATGAACGCCGCCTGCCCCAGGCTGACCAGGCCGGTGTAGCCGGTGAGGATGTTCAGCCCGGTGGCACTGAGGATGTGGATGGCGACCAGGCAGGCGAGGTACAGCCAGTACTCGGAGGCCAGGAACGGGAACCCCAGCAGCGCCACGGCCAGCACGGCGAGCCAGGCGCGCTGCGTCGGCGTGTCGAACAGCGCCGCGTCGGCGGCGTAGGTCTGCCGGGCGGTGCCGATGCGCATCTACAGCCTCTCGATCTCGTGGGTGCCGAACAGGCCGTAGGGGCGCACCAGCAGCACCAGCACCAGCAGCAGGAAGGTGGCCAGCAGGCGGTACTCGCCGCCGAGGTAGAACCCCGCCAGGGCCTCGACCATGCCGACGACCAGGCCGCCCACCAGCGCGCCCAGCACGCTGTCGAGGCCGCCGAAGATCACCACCACCAGCACCGACAGGCCGAACACGCCCATCACGGAGGAGATCCCGCCGATGGAGCCGACCACGATGCCGGCGACGCAGGCGATCATCGCGGCGCCGACCCAGGCGAGCGAGAACACCCGCGGCACGTCGATGCCCATCGAGTAGGCCGCCTGCTGGTCCGAGGCAGTGGCCCGCAGGGCGACACCGCCGCGCCAGAAGCGCAAGGCCAGCAGCACGGCGCCGATCAGCAGCACGGCCACCGCGAACCCCCACACCACCTTGGACGACAGCATGGCGTCGCCGATCTTCACCGGCGCGGCCGGGAAGAACTCCGGCAGGCGCTGCTGGTCGGCGGTCCACACCAGTTCCACGATGCCGACCAGGATGGAGCCCAGGCCGACCGTCACCATGAACGACGAGATCGGCGACTCGCCGAGCATGGGCCGGATCATCACGCGCTCGACCAGCGCGCCGAACGCGCCCGAGGCCACCAGCGCCGCGAGGATGGCGGCCCACACGGGCAGATTCAGGCCGGCGCTGAAGGCGAAGAACAGGTAGGCGCCGACCATCAGCATCTCGCCGATGGCGATGTTGACGACCCGGGTGGCCTTGTAGATGGTGACGAACGCCAGGCCGGTGAGGGCGTACAGGCCGCCCGCCCCCAGGCCGGACAGCACGATCTCGAACAGGAGCCACCAGTCGATGGTCATGCAGCCACCGTCGCGCGGAACCTCGCGCGCAGTTGCGCCACGTCGCCCGAGCCCAGGTAGGCCTTCACGACGTCGGGGTTGCCCTGCACGTCCTTGGGCAGCCCCTGCGCGATCACCCTGCCGAAGTTGAGGACGGCAACGTGGTCGGACAGGTCCATCACCATGCCCATGTCGTGCTCCACCATCAGCACCGTCACGCCCCACTCGCGCCGCACCTCGAGGATGAAGCGCGCCATGTCCTCGGTCTCCTCGCGGTTCATGCCGGCGACCGGCTCGTCCAGCAGCAGCAGGCGCGGCTTCATGGCGAGCGCCCGCGCCAGCTCCACGCGCTTCTGCAGGCCGTAGGGCAGGGCGCCGACCGGCGCCTTGCGGATGTGGTCGATCTCGAGGAAATCGATGATGCGTTCCTCGATCTCCTCGCGCAGCGCTTCCTCCTCGTGGCGCGCGGCCGGCGAGTAGAACAGCGCGCCCAGCGCGCCGGTCTTCAGGTGGCAGTGCCGCCCCAGCTTGATGTTGTCCAGCACCGTGAGGCCGCGGAACAGCGCGATGTTCTGGAACGTGCGCGCCAGGCCCAGCGCGGCGCGGCGCGGCGGCGCGAGCCGCGTGATGTCCTGGCCGGCGAAGCGCACCGACCCGCCGCCGGGCCGGTAGAAGCCGGAGATGGTGTTGAAGACCGAGGTCTTGCCGGCGCCGTTGGGGCCGATCACCGAGGTGATGGAGCCCGGCGCCACCGAGAACGACACCTCGTCGAGCGCCCGGACGCCGCCGAAGGACAGCGTGAGCCGGTCCACCTCCAGCAGGGGCGCGGTCGCGGGCGCGGCAGGGAGCAGGGTCGTCTCCTTCGCCGGCGGGCGGCGGCGTGTCTACTGGTGGGTAACCTCGGCGAATTAGAAGTAGGTTGTTGGTACTGGTTGCCTAGGGCTTACCCGGGTGCGCACGCCGGCAGGGCTGGTCGACCAGGTTCAGGCGTTATTGAGCCTGCGCAATGCCACGGTACTTGCTCGCAGCGCTGCGCAGGTACTCACCGAAGGCCTGCGGGGTCTCGCTGCTCTTGACCTCGATGCCCTGGGCTGACAGTTGCTCCCGCAGCGCGGGCCGCGCCAGCACCTTGGCAATGGCCGCATGCAGGCGCGAAACGATGGGCGCGGGCGTTCCTGCGGGCGCGAGGATCGCGTTGAACGTCACGTCTTCGTACCCGGGAAGCCCGGACTCCGCGACCGTCGGCACCTCGGGCAGCAGCGGCGATCGCGTCGGCGTGGTGACCGCCAGCGCATGCAGCTGCTTGCCGCGCACATACTTCCACGAGGTGCTGACCTGGTCGAACATGGTCATCACCTGGCCGCCCACCACGTCGACCAGCGCCTGGCTGTTGCCCTTGTACGAAACGCTCAGCATCTTGATGCCTGCCCTTCGGCTGAAGAGTTCGGCCGCGATGTAGCCGGTGGACCCGGTGCCGGAGGATGCGAAGGACACTTCGCCAGGATGCGCCTTGGCGCGTTCGATCAGCGCCTGGACCGATCGCTCCGGCACGGTGGGATTGACCACCAGCACCATGGGGATCTGGCACAGCTGCGTCACCGGCTCGAAGTCCTTGATGGGGTCGTAGCCGGCCTGCGGGACGAACGCGGGGGCGGAGACGAAGGTGTTGGCGACCGCCAGCAAGGTGTAGCCGTCCGGCTGGGCGTGGGCAACCTCCCGCGAAGCGATCAGGCCGCTGGCACTGGGCTTGTTGTCGACGATGACGGGTTGCCGCAGGTCCTCGGCCAACCCCTTGGCCACCAGGCGGGTCACGATGTCCACGGTGCCACCGGCGGCCGTGGGCACCACGATACGGATCGGTTTGGCGGGCCAGGCATCGCTTGCCAGGGCGGTGCCACCTGCGCAGGTGGCGCCAATGGCCAGGGCGGCCAGCACACGTCGAATGGAATTCACGAGAGTCTCCTGTTGTGGCGCGCGATGGCGTCGCTTCTCGCGCATGGGGGCACCCGCCAGGCGCCTGGCGGGCAGGTCAGAACATGTACAGCCGCGCCGGGTTGTCGACGAGGAGCTTGCGGACGCGCTCGGCCGTACCGGCCCACGACAGGCAGCGCGCCAGCGCCCGCGCGTTGTCCTCGTCCCGGAATGGCGTGATGCCCTCGGGCCGGAGCGCGACACCCGCCGCCGTTCCCGGATGCGGCCAGTCCGTTCCCCACAGCACGCGGTCCGGATTGGCGTCGATGAGGGCCTGCGCGAGCGGAGCAACGTCCGCGTAGCCAGGCGCGCGCGAGATGCGGTACGGCGCGGACAGCTTCACGTACACACGTCCCGAAGCAAGCGCCGACAGCAGCTTGTCGAAGCCGGCCTGCGACGTTCCCAGGTCGGCCTGCGCGCGCCCGAAGTGGTCGATCACCAGCGTCGTGGGCAGGTCGGGCAACAGGCCGGCCAGTGCGGCCAGGGTCGCCAGGCTGGTGTACGTCTGCACGTGCCAGCCCAGGGGCGCGACGCGCCGGGCCGCGGCCATCAACCGGCGGCCAGCCACTGCGGGGTCGTGCTCGCCGGCGGTTTCCAGGTTGACGCGCACGCCGCGCACGCCGGCCGCGTGCATGGCGGCCAGCGCCTCGCCCGAGATCGTGTCGTCGATCACCGCCACGCCCCGGGCAGCGTCCCCCAGCTGCGCCAGCGCATCGAGCAGGCAGGCGTTGTCGGAGCCGTACGGACTGGGCTGGACGATGACGGTGCGGGCCATGCCCAGGCGGCGATGCAGCGCGCGCAGCGCGAACAGTGGCGCGTCGGCCGGCGTGTAGGCGCGAGCGGGGGCAAACGGATACGACGCCGCGGGGCCGAACACGTGGACATGGCAGTCGCAGGCACCTGCGGGGAGCGGGGCGGGAACGGCGGTCATGGGCAAGTCGTCGTCCGCCCCTCAGCTCGCATAGGAGGGAAAGCCGCCCGGCTCGGCCTCGAGCAGGCGCAGCATGGCATGCCACTCCAGCTCGCCATAGGGCCGGCGCGTGCCGGGCTGGTACAGGTGTGCCGCGCGGTCCAGGACGGCACCGGGCGGCACCAGCACCTGCCCGATCCCCGCGGACATGGCGTCCACCTGCGCACGGCATGCCATCTCGAGCTGGTACATCAGGTTGAAAGCCTGCGGAACGGAGGCGCCGCAGACCAGCAGGCCATGGTTGCGAAGGATCATCGCGTTGTGCGATCCGAGGTCGGCCACCAGGCGTTGCTGCTCGGCCAGGTCGATGGCCGGCCCCTCGAAGTCGTGGTACGCGATGTGGCCGTGGAACCGCGAGGCGGTCTGCGTGAGGGGCAGCAGGCCGCAACGCATGGCCGCCACCGCCATGCCGGCGCGTGTGTGGGTATGGATGATGCAGTGCACGTCCGGACGCGCACGGTGGATGCAGCCGTGGATCACGTAGCCGGACTTGTTGATGCCGTACCCGGTCTCCGGCTTGCGGCAGACGGCGCCGTCGAGGTCGATCTCCACCAGGCTCGATGCCGTGATCTCCTTGTACAGCAGCCCGTAGAGGTTGATCAGCAGCCGATCCTGGCTGGCCGGAACCCTCGCCGTGATGTGGTTGTAGATCATGTCGGTCATGCCGAACCGGTCCATCAGCCGGTAGCACGCCGCCAGTTCCTTGCGCGCCTGCCATTCGGCCTCGGGCACCTCGTCCCTCAGCGACACGAAGTTGGTGCCATATGCGGTCGTCGTCTGCACACCCGATCCATTCATCATTAAATCTAATGTCCCTGTGCGGCCGCGCCTGACAATGCGCGCCCGGATTAGCGTCTGGCGGCGATGATAGGAAGGGGTCATCGAGCCGGCGAGCGAGAATTCGTCATCTTCGGATCGAAAAATCTAATGAATCCCCAGCTGCCGCCCCTGAACCCACTGCGGGTCTTCGAATGCGCCGCGCGCCACCTCAGCTTCACGAAGGCGGCGCAGGAACTGCACATCACGCAAGGTGCCGTGAGCCACCAGGTCAAGGTGCTGGAAGACTGGCTCGGGTTCGAGTTGTTCGACAGGAGCTCGCGGCGCTTGCGCCTGACCGGGGGCGGCGAGACCTACGCGGCGGCGCTGGGCGGTGCCTTCGCGCAGATCTTGCGTGCCACCCAGGAACTGGTGAGCACGGGGGCCAAGCAGGTGCTGACCGTGCGGGGCCACACGACCCTGTTCGTGCGCTGGCTCATCCCGTTGCTGCCCGCATTCCAGTCCGCGCACCAGGACATCAACGTGCGGCTAACGGCGAGCGTCGAAGGCGTCGACTTCACGCGCGATGCCGCGGACGTGGGCATCATCTATGGCGACGGGCCCTGGCCCGGCCTGCGCAACGACCTGCTGTTCACGGACGAACTCACGCCCGTGATGGCCCCGACACTGGCGGCGCAGCTCCCGACGCCGTGCACCGCCGAGGCATTGCTGCAATTGCCGCTGCTGCACTCCAACCGTCGACTCCAGCACTGGCCCGACTGGATGCGCGCCGCGGGCGTCACCCGCGACGTGGCGGTCGGCGACATGTACTACGAGGATCTCAGCGTCATCTACCAGTGCGCGACCGAAGGTCTCGGTGTCGCACTCGGGCAGCTGCGCTACCTAGAAAAGGACCTGGCCCAGGGCAGGCTGGTGGCGCCGCACCCGCTGGTGCTGCGGCGCCGGCGGGGCTACCACCTGGTCTGCCCGGAAGCGCGCGCCGATGAAGCGAAGATCGCCTGCTTCCGCCAGTGGCTGCTGGCGCGGACCAGGGGAGCCGTGCCGTCATGAGCGCGGTGACCCTGCCGACGCAGCAACCACCGGGTTGATGTAGGTCCAATCGGTGACAATGGCGGCCCCGTTAACCATGAATCAGTACGCCATGCACCACCAGACCTTGGACGGCTTCCTGTCCGACGTCGCCGTCCGCAATCCCCAGCAGCCGGAATACCTGCAGGCCGTCACCGAGGTGATGCACAGCCTGTGGCCCTTCATCGAGAAGCACCCGCGCTACGCCGAACACGCCCTGCTGGAGCGCCTGGTCGAGCCCGAGCGCGTGATCATGTTCCGCATCACGTGGGTCGACGACCACGGTAGCGTGCGCGTCAACCGCGGCTACCGCATCCAGCACAGCATGGCCATCGGCCCGTACAAGGGCGGCCTTCGCTTCCATCCGTCGGTCAACCTGTCGATCCTGAAGTTCCTGGCCTTCGAGCAGACCTTCAAGAACGCGCTGACCACGCTGCCCATGGGCGGCGGCAAGGGCGGCTGCGACTTCGATCCCAAGGGCAGGAGCCCGGGCGAGGTCATGCGCTTCTGCCAGGCCTTCGCCACGGAACTGTTCCGCCACGTGGGCGCCGACACCGACGTGCCGGCGGGCGACATCGGCGTGGGCGGCCGCGAGGTCGGCTACATCGCCGGCATGGTCAAGAAGCTGACCAACCGCTCCGACTGCGTGTTCACGGGCAAGGGCCTGTCCTTCGGCGGCTCGCTGATCCGCCCCGAGGCCACCGGCTACGGCACGGTGTACTTCGCGCAGGAGATGCTCAAGCGCCAGGGCAAGAGTTTCGACGGCATGCGCGTCGCCGTGTCCGGCTCGGGCAACGTGGCGCAGTACGCCGTGGAGAAGGCCATGGCGCTGGGTGCCAAGGTGGTCACCGTGTCCGACTCCAGCGGCACCATCGTCGAGGAGAACGGCTTCACCGCCGAGAAGCTGGCGGTGCTGATGGACGTGAAGAACCACCACTACGGCCGCGTGTCGGATTACGCCGAGCGCACCCACGCCAGGTTCCTGCGCGGCGCCAGGCCCTGGAACGTGCCGGTGGACATCGCCCTGCCTTGCGCCACCCAGAACGAACTGGACGGCGAGGACGCGCGCACGCTGGTGAAGAACGGCGTGCTGTGCGTGGCCGAAGGCGCGAACATGCCGTCGACGCTGGAAGCCATCAAGGTGTTCGAGGGCGCGGGCGTGCTGTACGCGCCCGGCAAGGCCAGCAACGCCGGCGGGGTGGCCACCTCCGGCCTGGAAATGAGCCAGAACGCGGCGCGCCTGTCGTGGCCGCGCGAGGAAGTGGACGCCCGCCTGCTGCAGATCATGCAGGGCATCCACGCCGCCTGCGTGCAGCACGGGGCGCAGCCCGACGGCAAGGTCAGCTACGTGCAGGGCGCGAACATCGCCGGCTTCGTCAGGGTGGCCGACGCGATGCTGGCCCAGGGCCTGACCTGACGTAGTCGGGAAGCGCTTGTGCAGCCGATGCTGCGCAAGCGCCTGGGGGACCCTAGGCTCGATCCGCGTCAGAAGATCGAGAGCCCGGTCCTGGTGGCGAACAGCTCCAGCGCCTGGATGCCCAGCAGCGAGTTCCCGCTGGGCTCCAGGGCTGGCGACCACACGCACAAGGCGAGGCGATCGGGCACCACGGCCACGATGCCGCCGCCGACGCCACTCTTGCAGGGCAAGCCGATCCGGAAAGCGAACTCTCCTGCCGCATCGTAGGTGCCGCACGTCAACATCAATGCGTTGACGCGTCGCGCCTGGCGCTCGGTGAGGACCTGCTCGCCCGTGTACGGATGCCGTCCGTCCTGGCACAGGAAACCCGCGGCGCGCGCCAGCTGCAGGCAGTTCATGCGGATGGCGCAACAGTGGAAGTACACGTCGAGCACGTCGGCAACATCGTTGTCGATCCGGCCAAAGCTCTTCATGAAGTTGGCGAGAGCCACATTGCGGAATCCCGTGGTGGCCTCGGACGTCGCAACTTCCTTGTCGAAGTCGACCGCTTCGCCGCACAGGCTGGACAGCAGAGCCAGCACTTCAGCCTTGGCGTCGAACATGCTGACGAGCCGATCCGCGACCGCGATCGCCCCCGCATTGATGAACGGGTTGCGCGGAAGACCGTGCTCGGACTCGAGCTGCACCAGTGAATTGAATGCATTGCCCGAGGGCTCGCGACCGATGCGCTCCCACAGCGCCTCGCCGAGACCACGCATGGCAAGCGTCAGCATGAACAGCTTGGAGATGCTCTGGATCGAGAACGGCACGGCGCTGTCGCCGGCAAAGGCCTCCTCGCCATCGCAAGTGCGCAGTGCCATGCCGAGGCGCGCGGCGGGGACCCTCGCCAGCGCAGGGATGTAGCTGGCCACCTCCCCCGCCCGACCCAATTCCGGGCGCAGCGTGGCGACGATCTCATCCAGCAGAGATTGGAATGGCATGGCGGCATTGTGGACCGTCCCATCGAGGAGGGAAGTCCAGGACGACTACGCGATCCCAGGCCTGCGTGCAGAATGCAGGAAGGACGAGGACAAGGGCGATGGACACCGACCGGCCGATCCCCTACATGCAGCGCACGCGCGAGTGGTACGCGGCGCTCGGCTACGGCAACCCGTACCGGTATGCGCATTTCGAGGATGTCCCGTTCCAGCCCCTCGCCAGGCCACTTCGCGACTGCGTCCTCACGCTGGTCACCACGGCCGCACCCTACCAGCCGGGCAACGGCGCGCAGGGGCCGGGGGCACCCTACAACGCGGCAGCGAAGTTCTTCACCCCGTACAGCCTGGACACGGCGCGTGACCACGACCTGCGCATCTCGCACGTGGCCATCGACCGCCAGCACGCCTCCATGGAGGACAGCAACTGCTGGTTCCCGCTGCCGCTCATGCGCCGATGGGCGCAACAGGGCCGATTCCAGCTGGCGGCCCGCTGCCACGGTGCGCCGACCAACCGCAGCCAGCGGCACACGGTGGAAGTGGACGTGCCCGTCATCCTGCAACGCTGCCTGGAGGATGGCGTCGATGCGGCGGTGCTGGTGCCGAACTGTCCCGTGTGCCACCAGACCTTGAGCCTCACGGCGCGGGCCCTGGAGGCTGCGGGGATCGCCACCGTGATCATGGGGTGCGCGCTGGACATCGTGGAGCACGTCGGCGTGCCGCGCCTGCTGTTCTCGGACTTTCCCCTGGGCAATGCGGCGGGCAAGCCGCACGATGGCACGTCCCAGGAGGCGACGCTCGCCCTGGCTCTCGATCTGCTGCAGACGGCGACCGGACCCCGCACGACGGTGCAGTCACCGCAACGCTGGAGCGTGTCCGCCGATTGGAAGCCGGACTACTGCAACCCCGAGCGTGCATCGCCCGCCGAACTCGCGCGGTTGCGGGCCGACTTCGACGCGGGCAAGGAGACGGCCCGCGCCCGGCGAGACCTCGGCGCGGAGAGGCGATAGGAAAGCTGGCGACGGGGGCGGTGGCGCAACGGGCGCGGGATGCTGCAACAATCCAGCATGGACGATTTCGAGAGCGGGAGCGATCAGGAGACCATCCGCGGCGCGCGCTTGTGGCGTGACAATGGATGGACGGCCCGGGTCATCAAGAACGAGGACGACGATGGCTGGGCGGTGGCAATGACGCCCGACGGCCAGTCGGAGCCGGCGCTCGTCGGACCGTGGACGATGGGGCGCGACAAGAAAAACCCCAAGCCGCTCGACACTGCGGCCTTCATCACGTTGGTGAAGACCGCCGCCGAATTCGTGCGCCGTCACGAGCAGCAGTTGGAGGCGACATTGCACCAGCATCTCGACATCTCGCACGCTGGCGGGCGCGTGAGGGTCACGCTCGACATCGATCCAGACGACGAGAGGCCGACTGCCATTCTGCGGGCGACGACCGCCGCCGGGGATGTGCTTGGCAGCGCGAGCGTGTCGCCAGGCTTCAAACTGACGCGCGTCCGTGCAAATGCTTGGGCAGAGGCAGGGTTTTGCGCTGACGTGGTCGGCTGAACAATCACATCGGCTCCGAATCGGTGAGGAGCGGAAGGTCACCTGTCAGTACGAGTTCGAACTGGAGGTGCCGACAGCATCGGCAAGGAACTGCACCACGCCGCTTTACACAGGAGACGCGGCTGTTGCGGCGGGCAGAGCTGAGTGCCGTTGACCGGCCCGCATCCGGCCGAAAGCCGGACTTGAGCGTCTGCACCCACAACAATGAGCGCCTGTGGTCAACGCGCGTCCACATAGCGGGGCCGCGCACTAGCGGTGCTCCAGCCTACCTTCCGAGAGCAGCCGTTCCTTCAACAGCGAACGCCATGCATCCCTGTCGATCGATCCAGGCTTCGATGCGACCATCGCCTCAGTCTCCTTGAAGATCTCTTCGTCCGACACGATAACTAGCAGCCGCTACATGGCAGGGCGAAAGCCCACCGCGGCATCCTTCAGGGATGAAGCGTCATGCGTCAAGGCGTGCCCCTTCTCCGCGCGAAATCCGCTAGAGATTGAGTGGGCAGTTCGCGCAAGAGCAATGACGCGGCGTGGGAGCTCGACAGTTCCCCCGCTGATAAGCTCGTCAGCTTTCGCTGACATCGCTACGCATGACCCTCCCGTTCGTCGAACTGCCAGCCTTCCTGAGAGTGGGCGGCGAACTCGGGGGTCTGATCGCCAAATTTTCCTGGGCGTCGACCAGCATGGGTCCTGTCGAGACTTGGCCTCCGCATGTGCGGACGTCGGTCGCGAACATGCTCAGGTCCGAGGTCGCCATGGTGATGCTGTGGGGCGAAGACGGCGTGATGATCTACAACGACGCCTACTCGCGCTTCGCCGGAAAGAGGCATCCCGGCTTGCTGGGCTCCAAAGTTCGCGAGGGCTGGCCCGAAGTCGCCGAGTTCAACGACAAGGTCATGCGCGTCGGCCTGACGGGGGGGACTCTCGCCTACCGAGACCAGGAGCTGATCCTGCACCGCGACGGCAGGCCCGAGCAGGTCTGGATGGACCTCGACTATTCGCCCTTGGTCGATGCGGACGGCAATCCTGCGGGCGTCATGGCGGTCGTCGTCGAGACGACCGAGAAGGTTCGCGCCACCGCTCATGTGCTGCGGGAGCGCGAGCGGATCGGCCAGATGTTCGAGCAGGCGCCTGGCTTCATGGCGATGCTGCGCGGCCCTCAGCATGTCTTCGAGTTCGCCAACGCCAGCTACAACCGCTTGGTGGGCCACCGTCCAGTGCTGGGCCTCTCAGTGGCCGAGGCTTTGCCTGACGCGGTCGCTCAGGGCTATGTGGCCCTCCTCGACCAGGTGTTCGCGAGCGGCGTCGCCTACGCGGCCAACGGCGCGAGGTTCTCCGTGGCCGAAGCTCCCAGCTCCCCTCCCGTCGAGCGCTTCGTCGACTTCGTCTACCAGCCCGTGCGGAACGAAGCGGGCGAGGTCGAAGGCATTTTCGTTGAGGGCGTGGACGTGACCGAGCGGGTTGCCGCCGAGCGCCGGAGGGAAAGCCTGATCGAGCTCACCGCGCGCTTCCAGGGAGCCCGGTCCGTAGCCGACGTTGGCTTCGAAGCCTCCGAGCTCCTGGGCCACGCGTTGGGTGTGAGCCGTGTCGGATACGGGAGCATCGACGCCGAACGCGACACCCTTCACGTCGAGCGCGATTGGGTCAAGGAGGGGGTCGAGAGCCTGGCAGGGGTCACGCCGCTGCGCGACTATGGGTCATTCATCGACAGCCTGAAAAACGGCGACTTCATCGACATCCCTGATGTCCGGCTGGACCCGCGCACCAGCGTAGCGGCCCACGCGCTGGAATCGAAGTCCGCCCGATCGTTCGTGAACGTGCCGGTGCTGGAGGACGGCCGTCTGGTGGCGGTCTTTTTCGTCAATGAGGACAAGGCGCGAAACTGGTCCAGGGACGTCCTCGCCTTGATCAAGGAGGTGGGGGAGCGCACGCGCATGGCCGCCGAGCGGCTGCGAAACGAGATCGCTTTGCGTGAAGCGCACCGGGAGCTCGAGGCGAAGGTCGAGCAGCGTACGCGCGAGCTCATGGAGGTCGAGGCGCGATATCGGCAGTCGCAGAAGATGGAGGCCATAGGACAGCTCACCGGCGGCATTGCGCACGACTTCAACAATCTCTTGCACGGGCTGAGCCTGAGCTTGGAAATGCTGCGGCGCGCACGCGATGGCGCGAACCCTGGCCAGTGGTCGAGATACTTCGACATGGCCGACCGATCGATCAAGCGCGCAGCCGCGCTGACGCAGCGCATGCTGGCCTTCTCGCGGCGCCAGACGCTCGATCCGAAGACGGTCGACCTCGCCCATTTGGTCCGCGGGCTGGAAGACCTCGTGCGCAGCACTGTAGGCCCCTCGATCGCGGTCGTCATCGAATGCGCGGCGGACCTCTGGCACGCGAAGGTGGATCCGCCTCAGCTGGAGAGCGCCATCCTCAATCTGTGCATCAACGCGCGCGACGCCATGCTGCCTGGCAGCGGCAAGCTGACGCTCGCGTTGGAGAACATCCGTCTGGACGCGCGCCAGGCGGCCCAGCGCGAACTCGCCGCGGGCGACTATGTCCGCCTGCGCGTAGTCGACACCGGCGTGGGCATGTCGGAGGAGATTCGCGCCCGGGTGTTCGACCCCTTTTTCACCACCAAGCCCCAAGGCGAAGGCACGGGCTTGGGCTTGTCCATGGTCTACGGGTTCGTACGCCAGTCGGGAGGACACGTCGAGGTGGCCTCCCAGCTTGGCCGAGGCACGTCGGTCCAGATCGTCCTGCCGAGAGTCGACGGCGAGGCGCCGCGACAGAGCACGGCGGCGCGGTCCACGCCCGGCGTCGATGGCTCCGGCGAAGTGGTGCTGCTGGTGGAGGACGACCCCACCATCAGGCCGCTGTTGACAGAGGAGCTCGAGCGGGCCGGTTACCACGTGATCGCCTGCGCGAGAGGCGCCGAAGGTTTGAGCGTGCTGCAATCGGACGCGCGAGTCGACATCCTGGTGACCGACGTGGGGCTGCCCAGCGGACTGAACGGACGTCAGGTTGCCGACGGTGGTCGCGCCACGCGTCCTGCGCTGCCCGTGCTGTTCATCACCGGCTACGCCGACGCCGCGGCGGCAGTGGGGGGCGGCCAGCTACCCGAAGGCATGCAGGTCATCGGCAAACCATTTGAAGTCGCGGAGTTCGTCCGCAAGGTCGGGGCCATGCTGTAGCCCCAGGGACCAGAGTACCGCGCGGTTTTCGACTTGCGCGATTCGCAACCCAGGAACTGGACGATTGGCAGTGGGAGACGCAGCCGGCCCCTGAAAAGCAGGATGCGCGGCGCAGACCCGTTCGCAGGGAGAGTCCTGTCCCTTCCTGCGCCTACGCGGACGCAGCACGTCTGACCACAACGGCGCCTGCCCCGGCAGTCGAATACTGCGGCTTTGGCATATGGCGAAGCGCACACAGGACGAAGACGGGCCGAAGAAGGCTGGGGGGGCCGCCGTCGACGGGAGACGGGATGCGAAGGCGCTGCCGGAAAGCGCCGCACTTGCCCTCGAGAAGCTGCGGCGCCTGGATTCACAACTCGCGGCGCGCTATGAAAAAACCAGATCGGAACGTCGCAAGCGTCTTCGCTAGCCGATGCGTGTCCATCCTGCTGCCCTGCGGGAGGGGCATGGAGATCCGGCCGTGTCGCTGACGCTGCAGACAGCCGATCCAACCGCCGGGTCGCCCGGCATCTGCCGGGCCCGCCTGCATCGGTCGTGCCGCCCTACCGTCGGGGCCTCTTGCGGCCGGCCTGCTTCGCCGGCTTGCCGAACCAGAAGTCAAGAACCTGTCGCGTAGCGTCGGCCTGTGCGACAGCGACTTGCCTCTTGCCAGCGCTCGTCGCTTGTCCGCGGGCACGGCCGGCAGCGCTGTTGGCGGCGCTGAGCCACACGCTCATGAACGGGTTCTTCTTTGTCCAGGGATTACTCATGGTGGTCCGATCCGGGCGAGGGGGCCCGATACCAGCATGAGGCCACGGGATCGTCGGCCGACCCGGGCGGACGCCACTTCTCTGGTCGCCCGCCTCCTACGTGCCGTGTGCACCAGAGCGTCAATGGTGTCGAGGTCATGTTGCTCAGCGACGGCTGCGATCCGTTGACCGGGATCGAGATGCCCGCCTAGTTGGGCAGTTGCCTGGCGACGGCATCCGAGGGCCCGGTCGCTCCGGCGAACTGCGCGCAACCATCGTCCGGCACCGGCGCTGCCGCGACGGTCGACAGCGCCTCGCGGCAGTGTCGGGGGACGTCGAGACCCGCAGCGGCCGACGCCGTCGCCCGCACGACTGGCGCCTTGGATTCGACGGAGCCGAAGATCGTGGCATAGGCGACGTCCGCCGCATCGCGGCCCGTTCCGATCCGGACGAAGCCCATGGGGATGCCGGTCCCTGACGGGTCGAAGAGGTACCAGCGGCCGCTGAGGTAGACCTCGACATACGCGTGGAAGTCCGACGGACCGAGCGCTTCGGCACCGAAATCCGTCCCTGTGGCGATCCGCGCAGGGATGTTGAGTGCGCGGCACAGGGCGATCATGAGGTGGGCGAAGTCCCTGCAGACGCCGACGCGGTCCAGGACGGTATCCAGCGCGGAGGTCGTCGAGGTGCTCGTGTTGGACACGAAGGACACGCGATCCTGCACCCAATGCTGGACCGCGAGCACGCGGCTATAGCCCGGCCAGAGGTGGCCGAACTCGCCGAAGGCGAGCTTCAACAGCCGGTCCGATTCGCAGTAACGGCTGGGGTAGACGTACGGCATCACCTCCAGCGGCAGGCACCTCACCGGCACTTCGACGAGCGTGTCGGGCTCAGCCATGTGGTGGTCGATCGCGACGGTTGACGCGTAGTGCAGGATGAACGGGCCAGCGTTTGCATGCAGCCGCATGAACCGCGATCCCGTGCCGGATTCCACAGCGACCTGCGGGACGATGCTCTGGCTGATGCTCAGGCGTTCGTCCCGCACTGCCTGATGGGCCGTGACGGCGGGGTGGATGTTGAACACGAAGTCGGCACCTTCCGGATGCTTGACGTCGTACTCGAGCGTGAGCTCCAGGGCGATCTGGACCATGATCCGTGCATTCTCAGGCCAGTCGACGCATGGGTGGCTGGCGCAGCTCCACGTCCCGGTTCACGGCCGGGCACGACAGGGCGCATTCGAACTGGAAAGCAATGGACATCTCGGACTTCATCGAGCAGCACGTCGACCCGATCGTCGCGGAATGGGTCGAGTTCGCCCGTTCCCGCCTGCCGTCATCGGGTGGTTTGTCGTTCGGGGAACTGGCAGACCACGCCAAGGTTCTCCTCGTCGCGGTTGCCGCCGACATCAGGCAAGCCCAGGGGGCAGCGCGCAGGCACGAAAAGTCACAGGGCAATGCGCCCGGCAATGCGCCAGAGATCACCCGCATTGCGCGCGACCACGCGGAGCAACGCTTTGCGCAGGCGTTCTCGCTGGATCAGTTGGTCGCCGAGTACCGGGCCCTGCGGGCTTCAGTGATTCGGCGTTGGACGCAAACCCAGCAGGAGGTCGACCGAGGGTCGCTCGAGGAGCTGACCCGCTTGGGTGAGTCCCTGGACCAGGCCCTGACCGAGTCGACGTCGCTGTATGCCAAACATGTGGATGACGCGCGCAACCTCCTGCTGGCGGTCCTCGGGCACGACCTGCGGACACCATTGGGGGTGGTGCACTTGACTGCCAATTCGCTTCTGCGGACCGACAGCCTGGATGGTGCACAGACGAAAGCGGTGGTCCGCATGCTGACCTCTGCGGAGCGGATGAAGGCCATGGTGAACGACATCCTTGACTTCACCCAGACGGCGCTGGGCATTCGGCTGCCCGTCTCGCCGGCACCGGCCGATGTCGGCGAGATTGCCGCCAGCGTCGCCGAAGAGGTCGGCATCCTTCATCCCGACAGCAGGTTGGAGGTCACCCGCGAGGGCGACTGCACCGGCAACTGGGACGGCACGCGGGTCGCGCAGATGCTGTCGAACCTGGTCTCGAATGCCGTCCAGCACGGGGACCCCTCCAAGCCGGTCATCGTCCGCGTCACCGGGGAGGGCGAAGCAGTCACCGTGCGGGTCCAGAATGAAGGCCCCCACATCACGGCCGAGACGTGGAGAACCTTGTTCACGCCACTGCGACATGCATCCGATGCGCAGAAGGACCGGAAGGCCGGCTCGTCCGGGCTGGGCCTCGGCCTCTACATCGCAAAAGAAATCGCGGTGGCACACGGGGGCTCCGTCGACGTCTCGTCCGAAGGTCCGGCCACAACGTTCTGCGTTCGTCTGCCGCGCCCCACTTTCCCGGCCTGAAGATCCGCCCCCACCGGTTGCCACCTGGGCGCTATGGATCCAATGGCAGGACACTCAGCGCCTTGTACAACCCCTCCAGGCTGTACGGCTTGAGCAGCAGCTCGAACTCCTCGCTCTCCATGCCGGCAGTCGCTTCCGAATACCCGGTGGTCAGCACGATGGGGAGCTTCGGCTGCCGGCGCCGGATCTCGCGGGCCAGTTCCAGCCCGCTCATGCCGCCGGGCATCATGATGTCGGAGAGCACGACGTCCACGGGACGACCGTTGGCCAACGCGCCCAGGGCGGCCACCGGTGTGGCGGCATGGAGCACCGTGAAGCCCAGGGCACTGAGCATTTCCCGCGTCAGCGCGGCGACTTCGGTGTCATCCTCGACGAGCAGGACCTGCCCGCGCCGCGGGCCACCGCTGGGCGCGGCCGACGCCCGGGAGGGGTCGGGTGACGCGACGGGCTGCTGCGACGAGCGCGGCAGCAGCAAGGTCACCACGGTCCCCATGCCCACCTGGCTGTCGATGCTGATCCGGCCTCCGGATTGCTGCGCGAAGCCATAGACCTGCGGCAGGCCCAGGCCCGAGCCCTTGCCGATGTCCTTGGTGGTGAAGAACGGCTCGAACACACGGGACAGGACCTCGGGGGGCATGCCGCATCCGGCGTCCTGCACCGACAGCCGCACGAAGTCGCCCGCCGGCCCGTCCTCGCCCGTCTCCGCCACGTTCATGGCCGTGATCCTGATGCTGCCGCCGGCCGCCATCGCGTCACGCGCATTCACGCACAGGTTCAACATCGCCAGTTCGAACTCTCCAGGGTCGACCTCGACGGGCCAAAGGCCGGGCATGAGCTCCATCCGGATCTCGACGTCGCCACGCAGCGAACGTGTGAGCAGGTCCCGCATGGCCTCCAGGCTCGCGGCGGGATCGATCGACTCCGGGTTCATCGGGCGCCGGCGCGAGAACGACAGGAGCTGGTGCGTCAACCCGCTGCCGCGGGCCACGGCGCGACGCATGCTGGCGTACACGCGCTGGCGCTGCTCCGCGGACGGATCGCGCTCCAGCACCTGCAGGCCGTTGGCGAACACCGCGAGCAGGTTGTTGAAGTCGTGGGCCACGCCGCCGGTCAGCTGCCCCAGCGACTCCATCTTCTGCGCATGGCGCAGCGCCTCCTGCGCGCGCCGCAGGCGCTCCTGGTCGTGCACGCGCTCGGTGACGTCGTAGACGAACTGGTAGGACCCGATGCGCGTCCCATTGCGGTCACGCAAGGCGTTGTAGCGCATCTCATAGAACCGGCGATCCCGGGCCGGATCCCCGAACTCGGCCACCTCGACGAACTCCTCGCCGGCGAGGGCGCGGCCCCACACCGCCGCGACCGCGGCCTGGTGCTCCGGCTGGTCCGCGAGCAGTTCCAGCATGCTGTCACCGACCCGGGGCCGCACGCCGAAAATGCGTTCGAACTCGTTGGCGGCGGCCTGGTTGATCGCGAGCCACCGGAAGCCGAGGTCGGCGACCTGGACGAACGCGTTGGTTCCCTCCACGATGTCGGCCAGGACCTTGCGTTCGGCCACCGCCTCGCTCACGCGGCGCTCCAGCGTCTCGTTGAGCTCTCGCAGTCCCCGCTCGGCCATGACCCGGCGGGTGGTTTCCGAGCAGGCGCAGAACATGCCGGCGACCTTGCCGCTGTCGTCGCGCACGGGGGAATACGAGAAGGTGAACCAGGTCTGCTCGTCGTACCCCTTGCGGTTCATCAGCAGGGGCAGGTCCTCGCGATACGTCGCGTGGCCTGCCATGGCCGCCTCGATCAGCGGGCTGATGTCCGTCCAGATCTCGGCCCAGATGTCCTGGAACCGTCGTCCCAGCGCGCGCGGATGCTTGACGCCGAGGATCTCGGCGTAGGGATCGTTGTAGAGGAAGCCCAGTTCGTCGCCCCAGGCGACGAACATCGGGAATCGCGACTGCAGGAGCAGGCCGACCACGGTGCGCAGAGGCTGCGGCCACCGCTGCGGCGGGCCCAGCGGCGAGTCCGACCAGTCATGTGCGCGCATGAGCGCGCCAACGTTTCCGCCGCCTTGCAGGAAATTGGCCCGAAGGCCGGCAGATGAGTTCATCTCGCGAGGGGCAACCAAAGTCCGCCAGCGTAGGTCCGGCCGATCAGGTTCCGCCCCCTCTTCGCGGGGGGCGTCGGCGATGACACGGTGAGAAGCTGCTGCCCGCCAGAAGTGGCCTGGGTCAGGCAGTCGATCAGCAGGCTAGTAGGCGCTCGAATTGGTGGTGCCCGAGCCGCCGCCAGGCGTCGATGACGAGCGGTTCTTGGTCGTGTCGCAGCCCGCGACGAAAAGCGCGGACGCCATCAAACTTGCGATCGTCGCCAGCCTGAGGAGGTGGGCAGTCATCGGAGTTCCTCTTGAGACGAGGGGTGGGGACGTCATGCTAGGACCCAACCACGGCCGTTGCAACCTCGTCAGAAGCGGGGCGTGCGGCGATTCGCTCGCCGCATGACATGCACGTCCTACAACGCGCCTTGTGCGGCGGTTGCAGCGTTCAGGTCAAGGACCCTTTTCCACGAAAGGAGCAGACATGCCGCGCGGAGACAAGTCGTCGTACACCGACAAGCAGAAGCGCCAGGCCGAACATATCGAGGAAGGCTATGAGGATCGGGGCGTCGGCAAGGACGAAGCCGAGCGCCGGGCCTGGGCGACCGTGAACAAGGAAACTGGCGGGGGCAAGAAGAGCGGCTCCGGTCGCGGGCGCGCCATGGACACCAGCCCGTCGCGCAAGGGTGGCGCGGCTGGCGGGCGAGCCTCGGCGGCACGCAGCCCAGCGGAACGGTCCGCGTCCGCCAGGAAGGCAGCTGCCACCCGCAAGCGCAACGCCGCCCGCAACACGTCGTGAGGGTTCGCGAGGTCGAACCAGAGACGTCGATCCGGGCGCGGGTCGCGGGCGGCCTTCGGTTCTGCTCCCGTCGCCGCTTTGGCGAGACGCTCAACAAGAACACATGGAAGCACATCGGTTGTCGCCGAGCGCTATCGTGAGCGCCTCGAAGTCGCGTCTGCGGCGGGCGCCGCGGCGATGCGAGCAGGAGAACAACAATGAGACTGCGCCATGTCACGCATGCGACCACTCTGGTCTGCGCCTGTCTTGTCTCCGCGGCGGCATTGGCCGATCCGCCCGTGGACGTGATGCAGATCGTGCGCGACGCCGATGTCAAGTGGGTCGCCGGTCAGTTCGGGCCAGGCTTGCAGAGCGCCGTCCTGGCGGGAAACCCCTCGCAGCCGGGCCCCTATGTGATGCGGGTCAAGTTCGGCCCAGGCACGATGAGCCCGCCCCACTTCCACGCGGAGACGCGTTACATCCTCGTTCTCAAAGGCACGTGGTGGGTCGGTGCGGGACCAAAGTGGGATCGTGAAGCCACGACCCCGGTGCCTGCGGGCACGCTGGTCGTTCACCATCCGAACAAGATCCACTTCGATGGCGCGAAGGATGAAGAGGTCGTGCTGCAGATCGTCGGCGTCGGTCCCAGCGGGACGACCCCGGTCGACGAGTCAGGTCAGCCTAGGAAGTAGTGCGCACTGGCGCTCAGGCTTGCTGCCCTGGGCATGCCGCGACCCCTTGCGGTCTGCCGATGCTTCGAACGTGCAGAGGTGGGAGTGGACGTGCCCGACTATGAAGAGTTCTTCCGCCAATACGCGAGGGCGTATGAACGTTCCTTGGGCGAGAGCGTTGATGTGGCCGCGATTCGAGCCTTTTTCGCCGAAGGGTTCATCTCTGTGAGCGTAGGCGGGCGAGTTGCAGCAGGAGCAAATGACGAGACGTTCGAGGAGGCGCTGATCAGAGGATATGGCTTCTACAAGGCAATCGGAACCAGGAGCATGAAGGTCGATCGCGTGGAGACGGAAGCGCTTTGCGAGAACCACGACCGGGTTCGTGTCTACTACTCCGCTGGTTACCGGAAGCGCAATGGGGCGGAGGTATCGATCCCGTTCGACGTGTTGTATTTACTTCAACGGCGCAGTGGGAGCCCGAAGATCTTTGGGTTCATCGTTGGCGACGAAATGGCGATCTACAAGCAGCATGGCCTGGTGGACGAGACTGGCCAGCCTGCATGAGCGCCACCTGCGCGCCTCGCGTCCGCTTGGCGTTGGAAGGGTAGCTTCCGCCATTCCGGAAAACTACCTACTTGCGAGAAAGCGAGAGCAGTGCCTTATGCTGCGAGCATGTTCTCCAGCCAAGTCACGCTCTTGACCGCCGGTTTTCTCATCGTGCTTGTCGCCGGCGGCATCGGCTTGTGGATCAGGGGTCGAAGGGGCAGGGGTGACCTGCTGCCCGATACGCGGGTCTCCACGCTGGTGTTTCCTCCCGAAACGAAATTCCAGCCATCGGTGTTCCCGCGCCAATGACGCCCTGCCGCCGCGTCGATGCGGGCGGTCACCAGGGCCCGAGAACGGCGACGGACGGAAAACTTCCCGGCTAGCACCTTGCGAAGGCGGACGGGCAGCTACCTGGCCAGCGCGGCCAGTTTTTTCCGGGCGCTCTCGATCAGTCCCTCGCGTTCGGCTGCCGGCTTTGCTTTCGTGTCGCCCTCGGCGATGACCTCCATCGCGGAGGCGCCAGCCAGCTTCATTCCGAGGTCATCACGCCCGGTGAGGGTTGCGTACTGCCGGCCGGAAATCACGTGAACCTTCAGATGTCGACCAATGGACACCGAGAGCTTCCGGCATGCCGCGGACATGGCTTTCTCGTCAGGCACCTCGTGGCCATGCACGACCAGCAGTTCGACCATGCCTTGCTGGTCTTCACCCAGCAAATAGGCGCGCAGCACTGACCTCTTGAACTTCGACCGCAGCATCGCTCGAACTGGCTCCGCTGCTGCAAAGGACTTGAGGGCGATGCCCCTCAGCTCGCGGTAGAAGACGAAAGACGTGTTCGCGCAGACCGCTTCCTGGTCATCGGCCGTCGATTTGCACTTGGTCAGGATTCCGCACTTGACGAGGTGCTCCTGGGTCTGCTGGACCTCTTCGACAGTGAGCTTTGACGCTTTCGCAATCTCGTCGGCGGTGAACTTGCAGGCGGGGCGTGAATACACCAGCAGCAACAGCTTCTGGACTTCTGGGGCGAGGAGGAAATCTGCGGCGCTCATTCTGGCTGGCGTCATCTGGTGCCGGGCATTATGGCCACAGCATGAGCCAGGACGACCGGACGCCGGCGCTCGAACGCACGCCGTCTCAGGATCTGTGTCGACTGTCCTGGATGATCTGGGTGCTGCGAACCCACTCGATGCCGCCCGGATCCCGGCTGCAGGTCAGAAGTCCGCGCCTCAGCGCTTCCTCCCAGACCGGAAGGCGCGGACAAGATGTCTTCCACGCGTCCATCACCTCGGCATAGGGGCGACCCTTGCCGACCCATTCGACGAGATCCGCGACGAGAGGTTCGAGCGTGTCATTCATGAGCTGCCCTCGAGCGCACACGTGGGCAGGTTACGCCGATTTGCCGGCGGCGTCGAAACGGACGAGGCCTCTCGTCAGCCCTGCGTCGCCGGCTCCTTTGCTCAGCGCAGGCACGCCCCGGCGTCCTGCAGTGCCGTGCGCAGGCGCGGCACGGACACCTGGCGCACGTCGCGCGCTCCCTCTCTGCAGGCGAGACCCGCCGCCGTGCCGGCGGCCTGGCCCACCGCCATCGAAATGGTCATGACGCGGATCGCGGCGAGAGCCTGGTGCGTGGCCGAGATGCCGCGGCCCGCCACCAGGGCGTTGCCCAGCGCGGCCGGGATGAGGCTGCGGTAGGGGATCTGGTAGGCGTGGTCGTCCCCCAGGCCGGAATACAGGAGCTCGCCGCCCGACGCAGGATGGATGTCGATCGGGTACGCGCCCGCTGCGATCGCGTCGGCGAATTCCACCGGATGCAGCAGTTCCTCCGCGCTCAGGACATGGTCGCCCGCGACCCGGCGCGTTTCGCGCACGCCCACTTGCGTCCCGAAGGCACGCAGCCGCCCCTCTCCGCAGCCGGGCACGGCCTCGCGCAGGTAAGTCGCTGCGCGCCACGCCTGCCGCCGGCCTTCGATCTCGGCCCGCCCCAGCGCCATCGCGTCCGTGGCGTCGATCCCGAGGCGGCTGATGTTGAACCAGGCATCGTCGGAGAACGGGTCGCGGGCCGCATGCAGCGCGGCACGCGCAAGCGCGCCTTGCGCGAAGCCGCGCGCGGCCAGGGCCTTCGTCTCTTCGGCGCTCAGCGCGTCAAAGCGCGCGAAGTCCACCGGGCCGAAGCGGAACATCATGGTCGCGGGCTGGAGCGCCTCGCCTTCGTCCAGTTCCAGGAACGCTGCCCCGGCCTGCTTCAGCGCATCGAGATCGCCCGAGCAGTCGATCAGGAAGCGTGGTTCGACCGCCAGCACGCCGCTCTTGGTGAGGAGCCGCACCTGGCGGACTTGTCGCGCCTCGCTGCGCACGTCGAGCAGGCTTGCATGGAGCAGGGGCCGCACGCCGGCCTCCCCGACCATGTCGTCCAGGACGAGCTTCAGGACCTCGGGGGCGTACTCCACCCGGTCCATCTTGTGGCCGGTGGACATCACGAACTGGTGGTGCTCGCCGGCACCGCCGTAGGTGCGCAGGCGCTCCACCACTTCGGCGGCAAGGCCGGCGACGACGCGGCGGCCGTTGGCGGTCTGCCAGCTGTTGAACTGCGCGACGGCTCCCGCCGTGGCGTTCCCACCGAGGAAGCCGTAGCGCTCCGCCAGGATCACGTCCGCGCCCTGGCGCGCCGCCGCGACCGCGGCCATGGTGCCGGCGACGCCCCCGCCGCACACCAGGACGTCCGCCGTGAGTTGTGTGCCCATGTCAGTCGGCCTTGATGCCGCGCGCCTTGATGATGCCTGCATAGCGCGTGGCCTCGGCGTGCAGGAACTCGGTGGTCTGCTGGCGGTTCATGACGATCGGCGTCAGGCTCATCCCCTCGAACTTCTGCTTCACGGTGTCTGACGCGAGTGCCTTGGCCAGGAGGCCTTCGAACCTGGCGAGACCCTCCTGCGGGATGGTGCCCTTGGGAGCCAGGATCGCCGCCCAGCCTTGCACTTCCAGGGCGGGGTAGTTGAGCGAACGCAGCGTGGGCACGCCGGGCAGCTGCGCCACCGTTTGCGGCGATGAGACGGCCAGGGCGCGCAGGCCGCCGGACTTGAGGTGGGGCGCCACGCTGGGCAGGTTGAGGAAGCCGAGCGACACGCGTCCTGCGATCAGGTCGGGCAGCAGCGCGCTCTCGCCCTTGTAGGCCACGGGCGTCAGCGTCACGCCGGTCTGGGTCGCGAAGAGCTCGGACGCGATGTGGGCCAGTGTGCCGTTGCCGCTGTTGCCGGCACTCAGTGCGCCGGGCTTGGCCTTGGCTTGCTTCACGATGTCGTCGATGGAGCGCAGGCTCGAGCTCGCTGGGACCACGAGGACCAGCGGCTGCCCGGACACCATGCCCACCGCGTCGAAGTCGCGTTCGACGTCGTAGGTGATGGCCGGGTTCAGCGACGGGTTGATGACCATGCTGTTGCTGCCCATCAGCAGCGTGTGGCCGTCCTTGCTCTGGGCGGCGGCCATGACGCCGATCGCGCTGCCCGCTCCCGGCTTGTTCTCCACGATCACGGACTGGCCCAGCTGCTGGCCCAGCAGTTCGGCCAGCACGCGGGCCGAGCTGTCGGCGCCGCCGCCGGGTGCGAACGGCACGATGATCCGCACCGGCTTGCTGGGCCACGGCTCGGCTGCGAAACCGGCGGGCACGAGGGCCGCCGTGAGGCCGGCGGCGAGGATGGCGAGGAGGGCGCGTCGGATGGGGCGCAGCTGCATGGATGTCTCCGGTGTGAAAAGCGTGCCGCGATGATCGACCGCGCGGACCGCAGCGGCAAATACCAAGACGGGGCCATGCCATAACATGGCGTTATTGCACCCCGCCACCAGCCGTGAATCTGCGCCAGATCGAAGTCTTCCGTGCCGTGATGCTGGCCGGCTCCGTCACGGATGCGGCCCGCCTGTTGCACGTCTCGCAGCCCGGCGTCAGCCGCATGCTGGGGCACATCGAGCTGCAGCTGGGCTTGCGACTGTTCGAACGCAGCCGCGGGAAGCTGCGACCCACGCCGGAGGCGCAGGCCCTCTTCGCGGAGGTGGAGCAGGTGTATCGGGGCGTGCAGCGCATCGACGACCGCGCCCGCGAACTGAAGGAGGGGGGTGGGCCGACCTTGCGCGTGCTGGCAAGCCCCAGCACGGCGTTGGAGACCGTGCCGCGCGTGTTGTCGCAGCTGGCCGGCCGCTTTCCGGCGGCGAAGATCTACCTCGAGACCCAGCTCGTGCGCGAGATCGTGGAGCGGCTGGTGCGGCACGAGGCGGACATCGCGATCTCCACGCTGCCCATCGAACACACCTTGCTCACCTCGGAGGTCGTGGGAAGCTGGGCCATGGTGTGCGTGTTCGCCGCAGGCCATGCCTTCGAGGCACGGCGCACCGTCAGCGCCCGCGACGTGCTGATGCAACCCCTGATCGCCTTCAGCCCCGATACACCCCAGGGGCGGCTGATCGCCGACTGGTGCCGCGAGCACCGGCTGGAGCCGAACACCCAGATCGAGGTGCGCGCCGGACAGGCGGCATGCGCATTCGCCGCAGCCGGTGCCGGGGTGGCGATCGTGGACGACCTCACCGCGCGTGCCTGGTACGGGGGCAAGCTGGCCTATCGGCCGCTGCAGAAGTCAGCCGTGTACCAGGCCTATGCCGTCCACAACGCCAACTTCCCTCCTTCGGTGCTGGCGCAGGCCTTCGTCGGGCAGGTGAAGGCGGCCTTCAAGGCGCCGCGGCGGCCGGCCGCAGCGTGACCTGTCCGGATCCGGTTTCCACGCGGCGCGCAAGGTCGGCGAAGCCGAAGAACTCCAGGTAGGCCGGCACCTGGTGGTCCAGCATGGCGCCGCCGCGATGCACCGGCAGGCCGCGTTCCTGCGCCGCGCGCAGCAGCGCCGTGGTGGCCGGCTTCATGATGATGTCGCACACCAGGGTGCCGGGTGCCAGGCGCGCCGGATCCAGGGGCAAGGGATCTTCGGGCCGCAGGCCGAGCGGGCTCGCGTTGATGACGATGTCGCAGCCCTGCGCGTCCGGGGCCGCTTCCACGCGAAATCCAGTGCCAGGATAGTGCTCGCGCAGCCTGGCCGCCAGCGTCTCGGCGCTGCCTGCCTGCGGATCGAACACCTTGACGAGCGCGGCGCCTGCGGCCCCGAGCTTGGCCGCGATGGCGGCGCCTGCACCGCCCGCTCCCAGCAGCAGGATGTTGCGTCCCGCCGGGAGGTGGCCGGCCGCGTGCAGCCCGCGCACGAAGCCCGTGCCGTCGAAGAGGTCGCCTTCGAAGGTCCCGTCCGGGCCGCGCCGCAAGGCGTTCAGCGAGCCGGCCACGCGGGCGTCCGCGCCGAGGCGATCCGCGGCGGCGCACAGCACCTTCTTGTAGGGAACGGTGACGAGCAAGCCGCCCACGCTGGACGAGGCGAGCAGGGCGCGGCAGGTCTCCACCACGCGTTCCGGCGGCAGCGCCAGGCCGAACGAGACAGCGGCGATGCCGGCGCGGGCGAAGAGATCGTTGAACACGAGCGGCGCCCGTACCTGCGCGACCGGATGGCCGATGACGGGGAACAGAAGGCTTTCGCCGGACAGTCGGCGCCACGCCGTGGAGAACTCGGAATCCATGCGCCGATGCTAGAAGGGAGCGCATGGCGGCGCCAATACCAAACGGTTGCAGGGGGATAACGCCAGGTTATGCGGCGGAGGGTTGGTGCGAAGCGCCTGCCGGGAACGGCAGGCGCTTGTCCTGGCCAGTGGCCGATGTGGAATGGGCAGCGTCAGGTTGCCGGCCTGATGTTCTGGTTGACGCGGAAGACGTTCTTCGGGTCGTACCGCGCCTTGATGGCGGCGAGACGGGCGTAGTTGTCGCCGTAGGTCGCCTGCACGCGGCCGTCCGCTTCGTCGTCCATCATGAAATTGACGTAGGCGCCCTCCATGTTGAAGGGGTGGACCGCCTTCCAGTAGGCGCGTCCCCAGGCCTTGAGCGCCTCCGCCTTGTGCGGGTCCGGATCGATCCCCGCGATCACCATCGACCAGGTCGCGTCACGCGTGTTCCATGCCGTTGCGTCCTTCGCGACGCGCTGGGCGGCGCCGTCGATCGGGTACAGGTGCATCAGGCACAGGTCGCTTGGCGCAGCGGCGGCCTGCGCGATGTGCGTATCGATGGCCGAACCCGACAGGTTCTTGACGAAGTCGCCCTTCCAGTACCACTGCAAGCCCTTCGGGAAGAACGGATCGAACAGCGAATTGATCGCCGGGAACGGCATCTCGCCCATCCAGTTGAAGATCGGCGCGGGCAGCTTCCCGAGCAGCTGGGCCATGAGCTTCTCGCCTTCAGCCGCACTGCCGTTGTAGCTGCCGATGATGGCGCAGGCGCGCCGCCCCCAGTAGTCCTTCGGGAACGGGTCCATCGGCGGCACCGTCTTCAGCCCCACGAACACGCCCAGGTCTTCCGGTGCCGTGGGGAGGAAGTCGCGATAGGCGGCCATCACCGCCTTGGCATGGGTGGCCTCCCAGAAGATCGGCCCGGCATACACCATGCGGACCGGATGCGCCTTGAACAGGAAACTCGTCACGACCCCGAAGTTGCCGCCGCCGCCGCGCACCGCCCAGAACAGATCGGGATGCTCGTGCTCGCTGGCCGTCACGAAGCTGCCGTCGGCCAGCACCATGTCCACTTCGAGCAGGTTGTCGATCGTGAGGCCGTGCTTGCGCGTGAGGTACCCGGTGCCGCCGCCGAGCGTCAGGCCGGCCACGCCGGTGGTCGAGACGATGCCGAATGGCACGGCGAGCCCGAACGCATGCGTGGCGTGGTCGACGTCACCCGACGTGCACCCCGGATCCACCCGCACCGTTTTCGCCCGGGGATCCACCCGGACGGCCTTCATCAAGGACAGGTCGATCATCAGGCCGTCGTCGCAGCTGCCGAGGCCCGGGCCGTTGTGCCCGCCGCCACGGATGGCCATCAGCAGGCCGTGTTCCCGGCCCTGGTTGACCGCCGCGATGACGTCCGCCGCATCGACGCAGCGGGCGATGGCGCGCGGTTTCTTGTCGATCATGCCGTTGTAGAGCGCCCGGACCGCGTCGTAGTCGGGGTCCTCCCGGCCGATGACGCGGCCGCGCAAGTTCTGCTGCAGAGCGGAGACGATCTGGTCTGGCATGGTGTTCTCCTTTGATCGATGGCGTGTTCAAGATGGACCGGCCGACGCGCTCAGGCGCGTCAGGAAGCGACGGCCGGCTACAGGTTGCTACCCGGCGAGCGTGCGCGTCGGGGACGAATCTGCCGGATGGATGTATTCGCGCCGTGTCAGAACGGCCTCGCGGCGTATCGGCCGTGTATTGCTACGCTTTCTTGCAGGTCTCGGCTCGGTGGAACATGAAACGGGGGAGGGAGCAGAAGCGACTCGGCCGGTAGGGCCGGGCGGCGCCAGCGCACCGCCAGCGCAACCGGCCCTTCACCCTGGCGATGGACGTGCAGGACAGTACATGGCGTGTACATGGCGGTACGCGGGCGACACGGCGCGGATACGGGGCCCCACCAGACTTCGCGCGCCAACCACTGAAAGGACAGCCGCCATGGACACCTCCTCCACCACCGAACGCTATGCACGCGTCATCGAAGCCTCCAAGCGCGTGCGATGGGACATCGAGCGCGATGTCATTCGCGGCCGCCGGTTCGACTACACGCGGCCGTTCCTGCCCTCCGGCCTGTCGCTGGTCGACGAGCTGCCCTTCCTGCCGGAGGACGACAGGCGCCTGCTGAGCCAGGTGCAGGGACGGACCTACGCCTACATCTTCGGACTGGTCGAGCGGTTCATCAGCGCCAAGGTGCTGGACATCAGCCGCGAGCACTGGTTCGGCGACCAGGTCGCGCTGGAAGCGCTGGTGCGCATGGGCGACGAGGAGATCAAGCACCAGGAGATGTTCCGGCGCCTCGAGGCCCAGATGGGCCAGGACATGCCGGCCGGCTATGAGCAGACGGCGAACCCGAACGACGTCGCCCGGGCGGTGCTCGGCAAGAGCACCTGGGCCGTCATGGCGCTCACGCTCGACATCGAGCTGTTCGTGCAGGCCCATTACCGGGCCAGCATCGGCCCGCGGAACGACATCTGCCCGCTGTGGAAGGACGTCTTCCTGTTCCACTGGCGGGAGGAATCGCAGCACGCCATCCTCGACGAGCTGGAGTTCGTCGCCGAGGACCGCAAGCTGGATTCGCAGCAGCGCTCCGCCGCCGTCGATGACCTGATCGGCCTGGTCGGCGCGGTCGACGGGATCCTGCAGGTGCAGGCTGCGGCGGACGCGCGCTATTTCACGCGCTGCACGTCGACCGGCTTCACGCCGGAGCAGCTGGCGCAGATCCAGGACCTGGTCCTGAAGGCCTACCGCTGGCAATACATCGTGTCCGGCGTGATGGAGCCGCGCTTTCGCAAGGTGCTGCTGGCAACGCTGGACGGCGCGCAGGCCACGAAGATCCAGAACGCACTGGCCCCGCTGACCTACGCCATGCCGCAGCGATTGACGGAGATGGCCATCGCGGCGTGAGCATCACCCGGGGGCGATCCGCCCCGGGTGGCTTTCACGCAGTCAACCCGGGTGAGCCCCCCGGTCAGATCCGCACGCGCGTCCCGAGCTCGATCACGCAATTGCTCGGCAGCCGCAGGAAGTCCGCGATGCTGGTGGCGTTCCTTGCCATGAAGGCGAACAGGCGTTCACGCCAGAGCGCCATGCCGGGACGCCTGGTGGGGATGACTGTTTCGCGGCTGAGGAAGTAGCTGGTCTCGAACAGGTTGATGTGCAGGTCGGCCGCCGCGCACAGCAGCAAGGCACGCGGAATGTCCGGCTTGTCCTTGAAGCCGTACGTGACCTGCACGCGCCAGAAGCCGGGCCCGATGGCGTGCACCGAGACCCGATCGGCTTCGGGGACCCAGGGCTCGTCGCCGAAGACGACCGTGAGGATCACGTTGTGGTCGTGCAGCACCTGGTTGTGCTTGAGGTTGTGCAGCAGGGCTTGCGGCACGGTCTCCGGGCTGCCCACCGGGTAGATCGCCGTCCTCTTCGCGCGCCGCAGGTCCGCAGCGGGGAGCGCCTGCAGGAACGAAGCCAGCTCCGGATCGCGGTGCACGATGCTGCCGCGCAGCAGCTCGCGTCCTCGCCGCCAGCTGGTCATGACGGTGAACAGGACCAGGCCCAGCACCAGCGGGAACCAGCCCCCCGCGAGGAACTTGAGCGCGCAGGCGACCACGAGCACGAGGTCGGCCACCAGGAAGACGCCGGTGGCGCCGAGCGCGATGGGCAGGGGATAGCGCCACGCGTGCCGCACCACGAAGTACGTGAGCAGGGTCGTGGTGAACATCGTGATGGTCACGGCGATGCCGTAGGCGGACGCGAGTGCCGAGGAACTGCCGAATGCCACGACGGCCAGGACGACCGCCCCCAGCAGCAGCCAGTTGACCAGGGGAAGGTAGATCTGGCCCCGCTCCCTGGCCGAGGTGTAGAGCATCTGCATGCGCGGCGGCAGCCCGAGCTGGATCGCCTGCTGGGTGAGCGAGTAGGCACCCGTGATCACGGCCTGCGAGGCGATCACGGTGGCCGTGGTCGCGAGCACCACGGCAGGAAGCAGGAGGTCGGCGGAGAGCAGGTGGTAGAACGGGTTCTCGAGGGCTTCGGGGCTGCGCAGCAGCAGCGCGCCCTGTCCCATGTAGTTCAGGGCCAGTGCGGGAAGCACCAGGCCGACCCACGCGATCTGGATCGGGCGCCGTCCGAAGTGCCCCAGGTCGGCGTACAGGGCTTCGGCTCCCGTGAAGGCCAGCACGATGGCGCCCAGGATGGTGAAGGCCGCCCAGCCTTGCTCCTGGAGGAAGCCGATCGCATGCCAGGGATTCAGGGCGGCGAGGATGGCCGGCTGCTGCCGGATCTGGACCAGGCCTGCGGCGCCCAGTGCCAGGAACCACAGCGCGATCAGCGGACCGAACAGGCGGCCGACGAGGCCGGTGCCGAAGCGCTGCACCGCGAACAGGCCGACCAGGACCCCGAGCGAGATCGGCAGCACGTAGGGCTTGAACGCCGGGGTGGCGACCTCCAGCCCTTCGACCGCGCTCAGGACCGAGATGGCCGGCGTGATGATGCTGTCCCCGTAGAACAGCGCGGCGCCGACCACCCCTACCAGCAGCAGGGCGAGCCGCCGCCTGGCCGTCGAACCCGCGGCCGCCGCGGCGAGCGCCGTCAGGGCCATGATCCCGCCTTCGCCCCGGTTGTCGGCGCGCAGGATGAGGATCACGTACTTGAGGGTCACGATGAACATCAGCCCCCAGAGGATCACGGACACGGCGCCGATCAGGTGCGGGGCATCCAGCGGCAAGCGGTGCTCGGGCCTGAACACCTCCTTCATCGTGTACAGCGGGCTCGTCCCGATGTCGCCGTACACGACCCCCAAGGCACCCAGTGTCAGTGCGGCCCGGCTCTCCCGTCCGGCAGTCGTCGTCATGGCATCCCTCCCTTCATGGTGAGGGCACTGTGGCGGCAGCCGCGTCAGGAAAGCATATGGACCTGGCTCAGGCCGCGGCCAGCCGGTAGCCGACGCCGGTCTCGGTCAGCAGGTGGCGGGGCTCGGCCGGCTCCTGTTCGAGCTTGGCGCGCAGCTGGCCCATGTACAGGCGCAGGTAGTGCGTGTGCTCGGTGAACTCCGGTCCCCAGACATCGGCCAGCAGCTGCCGGTGGGTGACGACCTTGCCGGCGCTGCGCACCAGCCGCGCCAGCAGGTTGAATTCGGTCGGGGTCAGGTGAACGGCCCGCCCCCCCACGGCCACCTCGCGCGCCGCGAGGTCGACGTGCAGGTCTTCGTGGTCGTGCACGATGCGGGCGGGCTCGAGCGCCGTTCCCCGGTGCCGCAGGGCGACCCGGATGCGTGCCAGCAGTTCAGGGACGCCGAACGGCTTGGTCAGGTAGTCGTCGGCGCCCGCATCCAGCAACCGCACCTTTTCCGACTCGTGGTACCGGGCCGAGACCACCAGGATGGGCGTCGACTGCCGTGCGCGGACCTCGCGCACCAGGTCCGCGCCGTCGCCGTCGGGCAGGCCCAGGTCCAGCAGCAGCGCATCGGGCGTGGCGTGACGCAGCAGCGCCCGCGCTTCGCTGACCGACACCGCCGTCTGCACGTCGAAGCCTTCCAGTGCGAGCGACGACTGCAGCAGGCCGCGGATCTCTCGGTCGTCCTCGACGACGAGGATGCGCGTGCTCATGCGGCTTGCGCGGCAGGCTGGTCCGCCTCCACCGGCAGGCGCAGCACGAAGCTGCTGCCGCCACCGTCGCGCGTGCGCGCCACGAGCTGGCCTCCGTGCGCGTCGGCGATCGCGCGGCACACGGCCAGCCCGAGCCCGGCACCCCGCGGGCCGGACTGGTCGCCGCGGCGGTAGGGCCGCAACAGCGCCTGATCCTCGATGGCCCCGACGCCGTTCCCGCGGTCGTGGACCGAGACTTCCATGAAGGCGCCGCCGGCGTCCACGACCAGCTCGATGGCCGCCGTGCTGTACTTCAGCGCGTTGTCGAGCAGGTTCTCCAGCAGCTGGGCCAGCAGAACGGGATCCGCCTTGATCAGGGGAAGGCCCGATGGCACCCGGGACTGGATGCGGCGGCGCGGGTCGCGCTGCCGCACGCGTGCCAGCACGGAGCCCACCACTTCCTCGATCGACTGCCAGTCCAGGTGCAGCTCGCCGGCGTTTTCAAGCCGGGCGAGCTGGAGCGTGTTCTCGGTCAGGTTCGACAGGTAGCCCGCTTCGTCGAGGACGATGCCCATCAACCGCTGCCGCTCCGCCGGGGCGAGCCGGTCCTCCTGCGTCTGCAGCGAGGACGTAGCGGCGACGATCGCCGCCAGCGGCGTGCGGAAGTCGTGCGAGATAGCGGCCAGGAAGGTGTTCTGTGCCCGGTGCCATTCGGACTCCTTCTCCGCGGCACGGATGGAGCCACGCAGCTTCAGGCGGCCCAGGGCCTGCCCGACCAGGGCGCAGATCGCCTGTGCATGCTGGAGGCTGCCTTCGTCGTGCGACGGCGCATGGCGCACGCAGGCGGCGCCGCCGACGTAGTCGTCGGAACCGAGCGGAAGGAACCAGGCATCGAGGTCGGGCCAGCGCTCGGTGCCGGCGCCCAGCACACGCCGGTCGCGGATGGCGGCCAGCATGCCTTCGGGAATGCCGGCCGGCGTCTCGGCCGGCAGGGCCAGGGCGCCGTCGGGCCCGACCAGGCCGACCAGGCAGGGCCCGGGAAAGGCCCGGCTGAGGAAGCGCTTGCCCAGGAGCTGGATCTCGGCCGGAATGCTGGCACCCGCCAGTTCCGTCGCCAGTTGCTCCAGCTGCGACGCGCGGCGCTCATGCAGGCGTGCCACGTCGGCCTCGCGGCGCATCGCCGTCACCAGGTGGCTGATCACGATGGCCACGGTGAGCAGCGTGAGCAGGGCGACGACGTTCTCCTGCGCGTCGACATGGAACGTGAAACGCGGGGGAACGAACAGGAAGTTGAGCAGGGCGACCGCGCCCACCGCGCAGGCGATGGACCCTGGAAGCCGCACCGAGTAGGCAGCGCACGCCACGGCGAGCACGTAGAGGAGGGCCAGGCTGGTCAGCGAGGCATACCGGTCGAGCAACAGGCCCAGGCCCGTGGCCGCCGCCAGCAGCAGCGCGACCAGCGCGGCATCCCGCAGGGGCGACGCCGGGGTCGGCGGCCTGTCAAAGAGGGTGAGGTTTCTCATCGGCGCTCCAGACTAGCACCGCAGGCATCAGGAAGGTGTCAGTGCCGTGCTGGGGGCCCGGCGCTGCGCGGGGCGTCGATCAGGGCGACCGGGCGCCGCGCAGGGTGAGCTCGAAGCTGCGGCTCAGGACCGTCTGGTCGCCCTGGCGAACCTGGTACTGGCCGACGTAGCGGCCCCTGGGCCAGCCCTGTGGCGGACGGCGCACGCCGGCGAAGAGCATGCTCTGCGCCTCGTCGCGCGCCAGCGGGACCATGGTGTTGGAGGCGATCACCGTGCCGTCCGGACCCGTCAGGGTGAGGGTCTGCACGTCGCCGGTCTTCAGGCCGATCCCCCGTGCGTAGGCGACCAGGGCTGCCGCGCTGTCGTCCGGGACGTCAGGACCTTCCTCGACGGCGGCCATGCTCAGGGGCCCGCCGGCCCAGCCGGTGTTCAGCACCACGCGGGGCTTGTAGGCGAGCGGCTCGCGCAGTTCCGGGCGCCACAGGCTCTGGCCGGCCCCGCAGGCGCGTGCGGCCGCCCCGAAGGCGAACGGGTCGACCAGCGTCTCGCCGCGGTGCACCGAGAAGTGCAGGTGCGGGTACTCCGTGCGGCCGGACAGTCCCACCCGCCCGATCACGTCGCCGGTCCGGATGGAATCGCCTGGCCGCACGGCCACACTGCCCTTGGCCAGGTGGCAGTAGCGCGTCTCGAAGCCGCCGGCATGGCGAATGGCCACGCCGTTGCCGCACTCGCGCCCCTCGACCACCGCCGTCCCGGTCGTGCGGACCGACACGTCGGCCACCCCGTCGCGGGCGCGCGCGACGCGGCCGTCCGCCGCCGCCAGCACGGCCACGCCCCGGCGCTGCTGCGCGAGGTTCAGCAGGCGGAAGTCGATGCCGGTGTGGGCCTGGTAGGTCCTGGTGCCGCACTGGTAGTCGGCGGAGCCGGGGCCGGGATCGTGGTCCACATGGTTCTGGATCTCGCAATCGACACCGACCTGGCAGGCGATGGGCAGCGACAGGCTCAACGGTGGGGCTTGGGCCGATGCGAGGCAGGGCGCCAACAGGAACAACGCGGCACAGACGGGCCGTCGGAGCAGAGGCCCATGCGAATCGGTGGCGGTCGATGGGCGGGGCATCGTCGAAGCTGCACCCGGCTGCGCGGCGGCGTCCCGGCCGGCGGTCAATTCACCGTGATGTTGGCGGTCCTCACGACGTCGCCCCATTTCTTGATTTCCGAGTCGAGGAATGCAGAGAACTCGGCCGGCGTGCCCCCCATCGGCTCCACACCCATGGCAACCAGGCGCTCGCGGAACGCCGGTTGGGCCAGCAGCTTGTTCACGCCGTCATTCAGGCGCTCGATCACCGCACTGGGCGTTCGCTTGGGTGCCATCAGGCACAGCCAGGTGTAGGACTCCAGGCCCGGGAACCCTGCTTCCGTCATCGTCGGGACATCGGGCAACGTCGGCTGCCGCCGCGGCGACATGACGGCCAGCGCGGTCACCTTCTTCTCCTTGACGAAACCGGAAATGCCCGGGACCAGCTGGAACATCGCCTGGATGTTGCCGCTGAGCAAGTCCGTGGTGGCGGGGCCCGCGGCGTTGTAAGGGACATGGACCATGGACGTGGACGTCCTTTGGCGGAACAGCTCGCCTGCCGTGTGCATCGAGCTTCCGTTGCCGGTGGATCCGAACGACACCTTGTCGGGCGACTTCTTCAGGTACTCCACGAACTCCTTCACCGTGGTGGCCGGGATCGACGGATTGACCACAAGGATGTTGGCGACGCTGCCGACGACGGCCACCGGCTCGAAATCCGCCTTCGTGTTGAAGCCCGGGTCCTTGTACATGGCGGGATTGGTGGCCAGCGTGCCGGCACCGGTGAAGAGCAGGGTCTGCCCGTCCGGTGCGGAGCGCTTGACGAAGACCGCGCCGAGATTGCCATTGGCTCCGGGCTTGTTGGTCACCACGAAGCTGGCCCCCATCTGCTTGCCCAGTTCCTCGGCAACGATCCGAGCGAGCGGGTCCGTGGTGCCCCCGCCAGCGCCGAAGGGAACGACGATCTGCACGGGACCGCTTGGCCAGGGACCGGCCTGTGCCCGCGCCAGTCCAGGTGACAGGGCGAAGGCGCTGGCGAGGCCCAGGAGTGATCGACGGTCCATCATGTGTCCTTTGGGTGAAGTCGGTGGCGGGGTGGGAACTTGTCGGGAAGCTGGCCAATCCTGGCGACGACAGGCGCGATCAGTCGACGGCGGCACCGTCGCGTGCCAACGCCTTCAACTGATCGAGGGTCAGCGATTCCAGGCCCAGGGCGGGCAAGAGGTCGTTCGCCTGCGTGAAGTCGCGTCCATAGGCCGCGGAGAACAGGGCGATCCCCGCTTCGTGGAGCGGGGCGGGGACACCGACCAGGCGCCCGAGTCGGGCCGTCGGGACCAGCCCGAACGGGACATCCTCGAGCACGTAGCGCGAGTCGGCGGTCCTGGGACCGTGGCCTCCCCTGCCGCTGCGATGCATCTCCTGGTTCATGTCGGAAACACTGGCGGGGGTCACATGGAAGGACAGCGAGAAATGTTCCTTGACCGTCCTGACGTGGATGCCGAGCGCGGTGGCGATGGCCAGGCGCTCCAGGTCCAGGGCCTCGATCAGCCTTCCGACCGCCGGCGTCACGTTCTCTGCCTGGCCCCAGGTTTCTCCCCGCTCCATTCGCGTCAGGTTCAACAACGCGATCGCCAGGTGATTCTGCGGGTTCAGGTTGCTCAGGGCGATGGCCAGGAGTCCGTCCCGTTGCACGAAGCGATCACCAAAGAGATGGGTGCACAGTTCGACCGCCCGGTCCGATGCGCTCTGGGGCACGGCTGCGACGTCGATCTTCTTGCGCACCGAAATGACATTGACGTGCGTTTCGTCGCTCTTCGTCCCGGTGGTGAGCGTCGTGCCCCAGACGATGATCGGTGCGCGGATGCCACGAGCCGCCAGGAGCCGTGACAGATACAGCGCGCCGAAGGAACTGTGCGAGCTGATGATGACCGGCTGGTTCTCACGAACGTGAGGCGCCATGGCATCCATCGTGGCCTTGTGACAGAAGCCGGGAAGGCAGATCAACAGGGCGTCCGCCTCCTGGACGGCTTCGGCGCAGTCCTTCGCCACGCGGGGCGTGAACTCGAGCTCGATGGCGCCCTTGGCCACCAGTGGTGCGCCGGATGCAAACGGTCGAGTGCCACGACCGGAGGGCGACCAGAGCATGGGGCTGTGACCGGCTTGCTCCAGGAAAGCGGCAGAGCCAAAGGCCACTGCACCGGCGCCGAGAATACTGACCTTCATGGACTGGAACACCCCGAGATTCGAACGTTGGTCACGATAGTGAACAGGCTTCGCGCGGGCAAGTGGGGCCTTCCGGTCTTGACGAGCGCGGCCGGATCTGGTGTCCAGCCCATCGAACCTGCTGCGGGGGTGCCCGTGGCCGGGTCGCTAGGTCGCCGACTCTCTTTGGATCAATTCGATCTTGTACCCGTCCGGGTCGGTGACGAAGGCGATGACGGTGTTGCCGCCCTTGACCGGGCCGGGCTCGCGCGTGACGGCGCCGCCGGCCGCGCGGATCTTGTCGCAGGCGGCGTAGACGTCCTCGACACCGAGCGCGATGTGGCCGTAGGCCGTGCCCAGCTCGTAGTTCGAGACGCCGTGGTTGTAGGTGAGCTCGATCTCGGCGTGGTCGGGATTGGTGCCGTAGCCGACGAAGGCCAGCGAGTACTTCTGCTCGGGCCGTTCGGTGGTGCGCAGCAGCTTCATGCCGAGCACGCGGGTGTAGAAGTCGATCGACCGCTGCAGGTCGCCGACGCGGAGCATGGTGTGGAGGAGGCGCATCGCCGGATTATCCGGCGCACGGGCCGTCAGGCGAGTTCCTGGCCGATCATCACCGCGCCCAGGATGGCGAACACGATGAACAGCACCTTGCGGAAGGCTGCCGCCGGGGTGCGGCGCCGCAGCCGCGTGCCCACCGCCATGCCGGCGAAGGCGAACACGATGGCCAGCAGGCCGGGGGCGCTCCAGGCCGCCTGCCACGAGGTGCGGAACCCGAGCGAGGCCGCCAGCGCCACGGTGCTGACGGTGAAGGAGATGCCCAGGGCCTGCACCAGCTCGTCCTTGTCCATCTCCAGCGACTGCAGGAACACGACCATGGGGAAGAAGAACACGCCGGTGGCCGCTGCCATCACGCCCGTCACGCAGCCGACCAGGAACGCGACCGCCAGCATCCATCCGGCGCTCAGCCGCAGCCGCATGGCGGGCCGGGCCAGGCCGTAGGCGCTGTAGACCAGGAGCACCACGCCGAGGCCGATGCGCGCGCTCGCAGCGCCGCTGGCGAGCTTGGGGAAGGGCGTGAACAGCGCGCCCAGCACGATGCCCAGCCACATCGGCCACAGCGTCGCCACCGTGCGGCGCAGGTAGGGGCCCAGGCACTGCATCACGTTGGTGGCCAGCGACGGCACGACGAGCAGTGCGGCCGCGGCGGCGGGCGGCATCACCACGCCCAGCAGGGCGATGGCCACCGTGGGCAAGCCCATGCCCGAGATGCCCTTGACGGTTCCGGCCAGGAGGAAGGCGGCGGCGACGCCGGGCAGCAGCAGATCCATGGGCGTGGAGTATGCGACGGCGCGTCAGGCCGTCCGCTCGCGCCGGGTCCTCAGGCTTGGCACCTTGCGGGCCCGGAGCGCCGAGATCGCCCCGGTCGCCCGCACCGTGGCGAGCAGGGCCAGGGCGATGACCACGGCGGCGAAACCGATGGCGGTGCCCAGCAGGTTGCCGCTGCGCGCGGCCACGAAGCCGGCGGCGACCGCCGGCAGTCCCATCGACAGGTAGGACACGACGAACACCACGGCCAGCACGCCGGCGCGCTCGGCAGCGCTCGCGGGCGCGAGCACGGCGCGTACGCCGCCCTGGAAGCCACTGCCGAAGCCGATGCCGGTCAGCACGGTGGCGGCGAAGAAGGCGGCCATCGATTCCACTTCGAGCGCAGCCAGCACGCCGGCCATGCCGGCCAGCAGGGCGGCCGCGCCGATGGTCATCAGGCGCTGCTCGCTCGCCTTGCGCAGCAGCACCACCGCGACGGCAGCGCTGCCTGCCAGCATGAACAGGGCGACGCCGCCGGCCAGCGAGGCGTCGAGGCCGAAGGTCTTGCGCACCAGCGCCGGGACCAGCGAGGCATAGAAGCCGGCGACCGACCAGCCCGCCACCAGGATCGGCACCGCGGCGCGCAGGGCGCCACGGGTGGCCTGGGGCGCGGCCAGGCGGGGCCGCAGCGAGGCCAGCGCGCCGGGGCGGCGCCGCACGGGCTCGGGCATCAGCCAGACGCCCACGGCCTGCAGCAGGTAGACCGCAGCGAGCAGGGCGTAGACCAGGTGGGTGGGCTGGGGCAGGTAGCGCACCATCAGGCCGGAAAGCAGCGCGCCGGTGGCCGTGCCCAGTGCAGGCGCCACCGCGTTGGCCATGGTGCCGCGCGTGGGGTCGAAGTCGAGCATGCCGGCACCCAGGGCCGCGACCGCGGCGCCGGTGGCGATGCCCTGCAGGATGCGGCCGGCGTAAAGGGCCGCGACGCTGTCGGCGGCGGCGAACACGCCCATGGCCACCAGCTGCAGCAGCGCCGCCGCGATCACCACGGGCCGGCGGCCGATGTGGTCGCTCAGCCGGCCGGTCACGAGCAGGGTGGCCAGCAGCACCACCGCGTAGCTCGCGAAGACGGCGGCGACCTCGATGGCGGAGAACCCCCACAGCCGCTGGTACACCGGGTACAGCGGTGTCGGCGCGCTGGCGCCGGCCAGGAACGACAGGGTGATGGACCCGAGCAGCAGGAAGCTGGCAGGACGCGAGAGGGTGAAGCGCGGACGGCTCACCGAAGCCGGGAGGGCGTCGACGGTGGCGGCAGGGCAGGTCATCGGGGATTCTCCTAAGAACAGACAGGTCTGTCTGTTGCACTATACAGACCTGTCTGTTAATGTCAAACGCCATGGCCAATTCCCGAACCCCCGCCGGGACGTCCGCCGCAACGGCGGCTCCCGCGCCCGCGCGCCTGTCCGTGCGCGAGCGGCTGCTCGCGTCCGCCGACGAGCTCTTCTACCGGGAGGGCATCAACAACGTGGGCATCGACCGCGTGCTCGAGCACGCCGGCGTCGCCAAGGCGTCGCTGTACTCGACGTTCGGCAGCAAGGACGAGCTGGTGCGTGCCTACCTCGAGGGGCGCCAGCAGTCGCGCCGCGTCCGGATCGAGGAGCGCATCGCCCGCCACAAGACGCCGCGCGATCAGTTGCTCGCCATCTTCGATGCCATGGCCGAGACGCTGGCGCGGCCGGGCTTCCGCGGCTGCGCCTTCGTCATGGCCAGTGCCGAACTGCCGGGCGGCCGCGGCGCGCAGGAGGTGGTGGCGGCTTACCGCGCCTGGGTGCGCGAGCTGCTGCTGCGCCTGTGCAAGGAAGCGGGAGCGCGCCAGCCGCGCCTGCTCGCGCAGCAGCTGGGGTTGCTCTACGACGGCTCGCTGGTGGCGGGCCAGCTCGACGGCGATCCGGCCGTGGTGGCCACCGCCCGCCAGACGGCGGCGCTGCTGCTGGACGCGGCCGTTGCGCCCGCCCGGCGCGCCGCCTGAGTGCCAACCGGAGTCACGCCATGCAGACCAAGACCTTCACCGGCGGCCGCATCCGCAAGGCCGTGTGGGATCCCGCGTCGGGCCAGCTCGACCTGCACTGGGACGACCAGTCCATCAAGGCCTACAAACAGGTGCCGCAGGAGGTCTACCGCCGCCTGTGCAGCGCTCCCAACCCGGCGACCTACTGGGAGGACCGCATCGCCGAGGAGTACCCGAAGGCCACTCCGATGACGGGGCGGGGCGACGGTGGCGGCGGCAAGACGCTGAAGGACCTGTTCGGCGACCCCGATTGAGCGCGGCCGTTCGCGGCCGTCGCGCTCCCCGTGTGAATCAAGCCTTGCTGTAGGCACCGCTCCAGCGGTGCGCCAGGATGCGCTCGGCCTGTTCGCGCGCCGTGGCGACCCGCTGGGCCCGGGCGGTGAGCTGGCGCCGGGTCGGCGGGCGTTGCGCCTCGGCAGGCCGTTCGGTGAAGCGGCGCCAGTGGAACGGCGACACGGCCTCGTCCGTGGCCGGCCGGTGCTGGGTGTGCGTGGAGTTCATGGCGCCATGGTGCGTCCGGGGCGCCTGGCTCACCTGTGGGAACGCGACCGGCCGTGGTGTAGGTCAGCGGCGGCACTCCGGGTCATCTTCCGACCGCTCACCTGGCGGCCGGCGCCTCGAACACCAGGCAGGTGGTGGTGGCGTGCGCGTACAGCGTGCCGTCCGGCCCGTACAACCGCCCTTCGGCCGTGGCGAGCTGGCGGCCGGCGTGCAGGACCTTGCCTTCGGCGCGCACGCGCTGCACCTTGGGCCCGATGGCGCGCACGATGTTCACGCTGAGCTCGGCGGTGGTGTAGCCCCGGCCGGCCGGCATCCTGGTGTGCACCGCGCAGCCCATGGCGGAATCGAGCAAGGTGGCGTACCAGCCGCCGTGGATGCCGCCCATGGGGTTGAGGAAGGCCGGCCCCGGCGTGCCCTGGAACACCGCCCGCCCGTCCTCGGCTTCCAGCAGCAGGAAATCCATGCTGCGGGTGATGGGCGGCGCCGGCAGGTCGCCGGCGAGCATGGCCTGCATGAGCTGCAGGCCGCTCTTGCCGGCCACCTGATCGGGCCGGGACAGGCCGACGCCGGCGCCGGTGTCGAACCGGGCGGCCTGTTCACGTTCCTGGGCGAGCCAGGCTTCGAGGGGATCGTGGTGGGTCATGGGGACGTTCTCGCTGAAAGGTTGCATATGCATTCGATGCAGGTACAATAATCGCCCATGGACATCGCTGTCAAGCCGCAGGGCTGCACCAACATGAAGCTGCGCCAGTTGCTGCGCCGCGTGGCGCAGCACTACGACGCCGAGGTCGGCAAGACCGGCCTGAAGAACACCCAGTACTCCCTGCTCTCGTACGTCTGCAAGCTCGGCCCCATCCGCCCGGTCGACCTGGCACGCGAGATGAAGATGGACGCCTCCACCCTCAGCCGCAACCTGCGGCCGCTGGTGACCGCCGGCTGGATCGAGCTGCTGCCCGGTCCCGACGGCCGCAGCCGGCTGGTGCAGGCCACGGCGGCCGGCCGCGACAAGCGCCAGGAGGCGCAGCGGCGCTGGCGCGTGGCCCAGGAAGGCCTCAACACCCTGCTGGGCCCGGAGCGCGTGGTCGCCCTGCATGCCCTGATCGACGACTGCACCGAGCGCCTCGCGCCCGTCCAAACCGAAGAGGACACCGATGGTTGATTCCACCTCTCCCCGCCGCGCAGCCCTGTGGCTGGTGCTGCTCGCCGCCGCGGGCACCTTCGCCCTCACCATGGGGGCGCGCCAGACGATGGGACTGTTCCTGTCGCCGCTCAACACGGCCACCGGCCTCGGGCTGGCCAGCATCAGCCTGGCGTTCGCCTTCGGCCAGCTCTGGTGGGGCATCACGCAGCCGTTCGCCGGTGCGGTCGCCGACAAGATCGGCACCGGCCGCGTGCTGGTCGCTGGCGCCGTGCTGGTGGCGCTGGGCACCTTCATCACCCCCTACATGACCAGCACGCTGGGGCTGATCGTCGCCATCGGCGTGCTGTCGGCCGGCGGTGCCGGCATGGCCGGTCCTGCGGTGCTGATGGGCGCGGCGGCCCGGCTGGTGCCGGCCAGCAAGCGCGGGCTGGCCACCGGCATCGTCAACGCGGGCGGCTCCACCGGCCAGTTCCTGATGGCGCCGCTGGCCGCCACCCTCATCGTGGGCATCGGCTGGATGCAGGCGCTGCAGGTCATGGCCCTGCTGGTGCTGCTGTGCCTGCCGGCTGCCTGGGTGCTGAAAGGCAACTCGCAGCAGGCCGCGCCGGGCGCCGCCAAGGCGGTGGGCACCCGCGAAGCGGTCCGCACCGCGCTCGGCCACAGCGGCTACCTGCTGCTGGCCGTTGGCTTCTTCGTCTGCGGTTTCCACGTCGCCTTCCTGGCCACCCACCTGCCCGGCGTGGTGGCGGCCTGCGGCCTGGCCACGCAATGGGCCGGCTGGGCGCTGGCGGTGCTGGGCCTGTTCAACATCGTCGGCAGCATCGCGATGGGCTGGGCGGTCAGCCGCTGGCGCATGAAGTCGCTGCTGTCGCTGCTGTACGCCGCCCGCGGCCTGGCCATCCTGGCCTTCCTGCTGGCGCCCAAGACCGGCCCCGTGGTGCTGGTGTTCGCCGCGGTCATGGGCCTGACGTTCCTGTCGACCGTGCCGCCGACGGCGGGCCTGGTCGCCAAGTTCTTCGGCCCCGCCAACATGGCCACGCTGTTCGGCGTGGTGATGCTCACCCACCAGATCGGCGGCTTCCTGGGCGCCTGGCTGGGCGGCACGGTGTTCCAGGCCACCGGCAGCTACGACTGGGTCTGGTACATCGACATCGTGCTGGCCGCCGGCGCGGCGCTGGTGCACCTGCCCATCCCCGAGGCGCCGCTGGCGCCGAAGATGGCGACGGCCTGACGGGGGCGGGGGCCGGGGAACCGCGCCGCAGCGATCCCTGATGTTCGTCATGCCGGGCTCGACCCGGCATCCCATCTCCAGGTCCAGGCCGCACCCGATCCGTGTTCCGGAGATGGATTGCGGGTCGAGCCCGCAATGACGGGGGAGGGGCCGGGCCGGAGGACCGCGCCGCAGCGATCCCTGATTTCGTCATGCCGGGCTCGACCCGGCATCCATCTCCAGGTCCAGGCTGCTCCCGAGCCGCGTTCCGGAGATGGATTGCGGGTCGGGTCCGCAATGACGGGGGAACGGGTCGGGGAACCGCGCCGCATCGATTCCTGATGCTTGTCATGCCGGCCTCGACCCGGCATCCATCCCCAGGTCCAGGCCGCTCCCGATCCGTGTTCCGGAGATGGATTGCGGGTCGGGCCCGCAACGACGGGGATCACGGATCGCGGGTCAGCCCCAGGAACACGTCGAGCATGTGGAAGTGGTCGTCGTGCAGCTGCGTCTCGAGCGCGTGCAGCGCCTCGATCGGCAGCCACTGCGCCGCCGCCGCGTCGTCGGCGCCGTGCACCGGCGGGGGCGCGATCTCGCCCAGGTCGAAATGGAAACTCTGGGTGATGATGCGGCCGCGCTGGCTGCGCTCCGGATGGTCGAAGACGCGCCGGCCGCGCAGGGCCTGGCGCATGGTGCGCGGCGGCACCGGCAGGCCGGTCTCCTCCACCAGCTCGCGCAGGGCGGCGTGCAGCATGTCCTCGGTCGTCTCCAGGAAGCCGCCGGGCAGGGCCCACAGGCCCTTGCCGGGCGAGCGGCCGCGGCGGATCAGCAGCACGTGGCCGCCGGCCTGCACCACCGCGTCGACGGTGGCCAGCACCACCGGGTAGGGCGCCACCGACCATTGGCGGCGTTCGTGCGCGATCTGGCGCCAGTCGTCGCGCACGGTCGCGAAGGCCGGCTGTGCGATCCACGTGCGCAGGTCGTCGACCGCGGCCGGGGGCAGGGCGGACGGCGGCGTCGCGAGCAGCGGCGCCGGATCGTCCGCCTCGTACAGCGCATGCAGCCAGGGCACCAGCGCGGCGTCGGGGTCGCCCGCCGGCGCCGCGGAAAACGACCAGCCCGCCGGCAGGTCCTGCGCGTCCACCGGCGGCGCATCGGTGATCCAAGCCACGCGGTCGCCGGCCGTCGCGGCGACGGCGGCCTGCAGCTGGCGCACCAGGCGTTCGTCGTCCCAGTGCTCGCGCAGCGGGACGATGGCCACGCGGGCGCGCTCGTCGGCCGTGAGCGCGGCCTGCAGCCAGCGCACGCGCTGCTCCCAGGGATGGGGGTTGGCCGGCGAGGGCGCCAGGAAGGCGCGCCGCACGGCCACCGTGCAGCGCGGGGCGCACGCCAGCGCCGCGCGCATTAGGGCCAGGTGGCCGGCCGAGGGCAGCAGGAAACGGGCGGCGCAGACCGCGTGGACGACCGGGGTCATCGTGCCGATTCTGCGGCCACCTTCGCTCAGCGTGGCCCCCACCGCCCCGGCCATGGCCGCGCAGCAGGCCCGCCTTTCCGAATCCGCCACAATGCCGGTTTTCCTCCGACAGCGAACAAGGCAGCGCATGACCTACCCCAACACGCAGCTCTTCATCAATGGCCAGTGGCTGGATGCCGCCGATGGCCGGACCCTGGCCGTGTTCAACCCGGCGACCGGCAAGGAAATCGGCCGTGTCGCCCACGCCGGCAAGGCCGACCTGGACAAGGCACTCGAGGCCGCGCAGAAGGGCTTCGAGACCTGGCGCGACATGACCGCCGCCGAGCGCAGCAAGATCATGCGCAAGGCCGCCGGCTTGATGCGCGAGCGCGCCGAAGCGATCGGCAAGCTGCTCACGCAGGAGCAGGGCAAGCCGCTGGTGGAAGCCAAGGGCGAGGCCATGGCCGCCGCCGACATCATCGAATGGTTCGCCGAAGAGGGCTTCCGCGTCTACGGCCGCATCGTGCCCTCGCGCTTCAACCTGAATGTGCGCCAGATGGTGATCAAGGACCCGGTGGGCCCGGTCGCCGCGTTCACGCCCTGGAACTTCCCGATCAACCAGGTGGTGCGCAAGGTCGGCGCCGCACTGGCGGCCGGCTGCTCCATGCTGGTGAAGGCCCCGGAAGAGACCCCGGCCGGCCCCGCCGAACTGATCCGCGCCTTCCAGGACGCCGGCCTGCCCCCCGGCGTGCTGGGCCTGGTCTACGGCAACCCGGCCGAGATCTCCAGCTACCTGATTCCGCATCCGGTGATCCGCAAGATCACCTTCACCGGCTCCACGCCGGTGGGCAAGCAGCTGGCCGCCATGGCCGGCCAGCACATGAAGCGCGTGACGATGGAGCTGGGCGGCCACGCCCCGGTCATCGTTTGCGAGGACGCCGACATTGCCCTGGCCGTCAAGTCGGCCGGCGCGGCCAAGTTCCGCAATGCCGGCCAGGTCTGCATCTCGCCCACCCGCTTCCTGGTGCACGAGAGCATCCGCAAGGACTTCGCCACGGCGATGGCCAAGTACGCACAGGGCCTGAAGGTCGGTGACGGCCTGGCCGAGGGCACGCAGATGGGCCCGCTGGCCAACCCGCGCCGCCTCACCGCGATGGCCGAGATCACCAAGGACGCGGTCGAGAAGGGCGCCAAGGTGCTGGTGGGCGGCGAACGCATCGGCGATGCCGGCAACTTCTGGCAGCCGACCATCCTGGACGAGGTGCCGCTGCAGGCCAAAGTGTTCAACGACGAGCCGTTCGGTCCCATGGCCGCCATCCGCGCGTTCAACACGCTGGACGAGGCCATCGCCGAGGCCAACCGGCTGTCGTTCGGCCTGGCCGGCTATGCCTTCACCAAGTCGCTGAAGAACGCCGACCAGCTGGCGCGCCGTGTCGAAGTCGGCATGCTGTGGATGAACATGCCCGCGCTGCCCTCGGCCGAGATGCCCTTCGGCGGCGTCAAGGACTCGGGCTACGGCTCGGAAGGCGGCCCCGAGGCCGTCGACGCCTACCTCAACGCACGCGCGGTCGCGATCGCGAACGTCTGACCCCTGCGGCCGGTCCGTGAAAAGGCCCCGCCGGCTTGCGCCGGCGGGGCTTTTTTTCAGGGTGCCGATTGGCCGACGCGATCAGGGCCCGACCAGCCCGCTGCCCGACACGTAGACGTTGCCGTTGCGCGTGGCGAAGGTGCCCGATGCCAGCACCGCGCGGTTGGCGGTGCCGCTGATGGCGATGGCGCGCCAGTTGGTCTCGCCCGCCGGCGTCGTGGCCGGCGCGAACGAGAGGCCGCCGTTGGTGGACACCAGCACCTGGCCGGGCCCGCCGGCCCCGTCGTCCGAGACCGTGACCCCGATCACGTCGCCGTTGGCCGACAGGCTGATCGAGCTGTGCGTGCGGCCACCTGTGCTGCCGCGCGTCCAGGTGGCGCCGCGGTCACGCGAGACGTAGATGCCGGTGCTGGTGGTCGTGTAGACGAAGTTGCCGGCCAGCGCGATGGTGTTGCCGTCCTGCGAGACCGCGACGCGGTACCAGCCGTCGGCGACCGGCGAGCCGGCCACCGCCACGCTGCGCAGCGTGAACGTCGCGCCGCCGTCGGTCGACACGTACAGGCGCCCGTTCTGCGTCGCCGCCGCCACGACCAGGCCGTCGGCCGAACTGTCGATGGCGCGGAACTGGTCGACCAGCGCGGCGCCGCCGGCCGGGGTGCCCGCCGCTCGCGCGGCCGTCCAGGTGGCGCCGCCGTCGGACGAGACCTGGATCTCGCCGTTCATGATGGCGGCGGCGATGCGGAGGCCATCGGTCGACGTCGTGATGGACTCGTACTCGCGGTTCGTGGTGGCCAGTGCGCCGCCGGAGACCGGCGACCAGGTGGCCCCGCTGTCCGTCGACCGGTACATGCCGCCCAGGTACTGCACCGCGACCATGCGGCTGCCGGTGAGCGACATGTCGATCGAGATCCAGTTGCCGCTGGGCGCGCCGCTGATCGACCAGGTGCTGCCCCCGTCGACGGAGACGCCGATCGGCCCGGGGATTGCACCGGCGGCCATCACCGTGCCGCCCGCATTGGTGGCGACCCAGTGCCACGGCGTCGCGGGCAGGGAGGTCTGCGTCCAGCCCGGCGCGGGCGCCGGAGCGGGGGCTGGTGAGGGCGCCGGTGCGGGCGCAGGTCCTGGTGCTGGAGCGGGCGCCGGTCCCGGTGCGGGCGATGGCGCCGGGGAAGGAGATGGCGCCGGCGCGGGCGAGTCGGCCGGCGTCGAGGGGGCCTGCGCCACCGTGCCCAGTCCTGATGGCGGCGTCGGCGCGGCGGCCGGCGTGTCGCTCCCGCCTCCACCACAGGCGGACAACCACAACACCGCCAGCGCCAGCGGGATGTGGCGCGCTCCTCCTCGTACTCCAACGACCATGCAAAACCTCCCGACATTCGACGACCGATCGCGTCGGCGTGGATCGTCGGCGGCGACGGCCCGCTGCCAAGTGCTGACTCAGCGCATCGTGGCGTAGGACGAAGACGCGGCTACCTCCGTGTCGCGTGCACGAGACGCACACGCATGGCCCTTGCGGACCATTGACCTCGCATCGACCGCATCGGGAGCGGTTCCGTTTCCCTCTGGAGGCCTCGCTGCACGCGGTCGCGCTCGTCACGTTTGTGCACGAGTGCGGCAACTTTGACCAACCTGCACGCGACAGCACATCCCAAGAATGGATCGACGGCGACGTTGCCGCGCAAGGGAGTAGTCCATGGCAAGAGCAATCGTGCGGAGGGCGGGCGCGCTGCTGATTCCGGCACTGCTGGCGGCGGGATGTGGTGGTGGCGGAGGTGGCGGGACGACGGCAGGCAGCGCCAGCGCTCCGTTGTCGCAGGCCGCCGGTGCGGGGGGCGCGTCCCCGGTATCCGCCGGTGCCAGCACCACGCCGCCGGCATCGACCGCCGCTGGTGGATCGCCCGCGCCGGTCGCCGGGTCCGGCACCGCCACCGATGTCCAGGTGCCCGCTGGAGCCGTGCGACTGGCCGGCGGCGGCTGGGTGACGGCCGCGGCGGTCGATGAATTCGCGCCCGGGACCAGCATCCTCGTGCAACGCTACGACGCGGCGGGGGCGGCGCAGGGTGCGCCGGCGGCCGCCAACGCGACCGGTGCGGCGGTCGGCCTGGTGCGCGTGGTGGCGCTGGCGGATGGCGGCTTCGCAGTGACCTGGATGGAACAGGACGGCTCGTTCGCCACCGGCTACGGCTACGACCTGCCGCTGCTCTACGTGCAGGCCCGGCACTTCGATGCGGCCGGCCAGCCCCGCGGGGCGCCGGTGCGGGTGAGCACTTCTCCGAGCTACAGCTACACCACCAGCATTCCCACCGCGCTGGCCGGCGGTGGCTACGTCGTGCTGTGGTCGGTCGACACGAGCTTCCCCAACCTCCCGGGGTTCCGCGTGCCCTCGGTCTTCCTGCGCCGCATGGCCAGCGACGGCACCCCGACCGTCGCCGAGTCCTTCGTGTTCGACACCTACGCGACGCCGGTGTTCAGCGTCACGCCGCGCACCGACGGTGGCTTCACCGTCGCCTGGCGGCGCACGACGCCGGGCGGCACCACCGCCTTCACGCGCGAGTACGACGCGCAGGGTGCGCCGCTGGCACCGGCACAGGAGGGCGCGTTCACGCCGCCGGGTTGAGTGCTGGTCTCGTGGCGCGCCGAACGCGGCGCCGCGCGCATCACACCGGGACGGTGTAGTTCAGCGTCATGCGGCCGCCGTCGACCACCACGATCTCGCCGGTGACGTAGCTGGCGGCGTCGCTGGCGAGCCAGGCGACCACGTCGGCGATCTCGGCCGGCTCGCCCAGGCGCTTCATGGGCGTGCGGCTCAGGATGCGGGCGCGCGCCTCGTCGCTGGTGAGCACGGCCTTGGCCGCGAGCTCGGTGGCGATGGTGCCGGGCGCCACTGCGTTGACGCGGATGCCCTGATCGGCCAGGGCCAGCGCCATCACCCGCGTGAGCTGGTTGATGCCGCCCTTGCTCACGTTGTAGCTGGCGATGCTGGGAATGGCCAGCACGCCGTTGACCGAGCTCATGTTGACGATGGCGCCGCGTCCGGCCTTGGCCATCTCGCGCGCCACCGCCTGGCCGACCAGGAACGAGCCCTTGAGGTTGACCCGCAGCACGGCGTCGAAGTCGGCTTCGCTGATGGCCAGGAAGTCGCAGGCCTTGAAGATGCCGGCGTTGTTCACCAGCACGTCGATGCGGCCGTGGCGCTGCAGCGTGGCGGCGACCAGCGCATCGACCTGCGCCTTGTCGCCGACGTCGCAGGCGACGAAGCTGCCACCCAGCTCGGCGGCCAGCGCCTGGCCGCGGCTGGCGTCGATGTCGGCGATGACGGGGACGGCACCGTCGCGCGCGAAGCGGCGCGCGCAGGCCTCGCCGATGCCCTGCGAGCCGCCGGTGACGATGCACACGCGGCCCTGCAGGCCGAACGACACGGTGGAGGAGGCGGTCATGCGCGCACCGTCCCCGCGGCCGCGTCGACGAAGGCGCGCGCTTGGCGCGCCACCTCCTCGACGGACATGCCGGGCTTGTAGAGCGCCGAGCCGATGCCGAAGCCGTTGGCGCCGGCGGACCGGTAGGCGGCCATGTTGGCGGGCGTGATGCCACCGACGGGCAGCAGCAGCGCGTCGGCGGGCAGCACCGCGCGCATTGCCTTGACGGCGGCCGGCACCACCAGTTCGGCCGGGAAGAGCTTGATGCCGCTGGCACCGGCGGCCAGCGCGGCGAACGCCTCGGTCGGGGTGACCACGCCCGGCAGGCAGACCATGTCGAGGTCGACCGCTTCCTGCACCACGGCGGCATCGAAGTTGGGCGCCACCACCAGGCGGCCGCCTGCGGACTGCACCGGGCCGACCTCGGCGCGGCGCAGCACCGTACCGGCACCGACGACGACCTGCGGGAACGCATGGGCCAGGGCCGAGATGCTGATCAGGGGATCGGGCGAATTGAGCGGCACCTCGATCAGGCGGAAGCCCGCGTCGACCAGCACCCGGCCGACCGGCACGGCCTCGGCCGGCGTGATGCCGCGCAGGATGGCGACCAGCGGGCAGGCGGCCAGCGCGGTGTGGAGGAGGCTGTCGGTGGTGGTCATGGCGGGGGAGGAAGGGTGCGTGCCAGTGCGCCCAGGCCACGCCAGGTGGCCTCGGCGCCGAGGCGGTGGGAGGGAACGCCGAGCGCCTGCAGGGCCAGCGCGTAGCGGGTGGTGAGCGCCTCGGCGCCGATCAGGACGACCGGCGCACCGGCCGGCAGCTGCTGCGCGCGCAGTTCCTCGCCGACCAGCAGGCCCGACAGGTAGCTGGGCTGCGCGGCCGGGGGGAGGGCGTCGAACAGCGCCAGCGTGCGCGCACTGAAGGCTGCCTGCAGCAGGCTGCCGCTCGCTCGGGCGTGGGCGGCGCCGCGCAGGAAGGCCTCGTCGTCCAGCGGGCCGTCCTCGGGCGGGAGGGTGCGGGCCAGGATGGAGTGCTTGCGCAGCAGGGCATAGACCTCGCCGGTCATGAAGGTGGCGAAGTCGACGATGCGGCCGGCCGCCACGCGCACCCACTTGCTGTGGGTGCCCGGCAGCACGAAGACGCCGTCGCGGCGATCGAGCAGGGCGAGGGCGCCCATCACCTGGATCTCCTCGCCGCGCATCACGTCGGGGACGCCGCCGCGGGTGGACGACAGGCCGGGCACGATGCCCAGCCGCACGCCGCCGGGGGCGTCCGGCACCCAGGCAAGGTGGCGCGCCAGGTCGTCGAAGCCGGCCGGGCAGGGGCAGTAGGGCGCCTCGCGCCAGCCCTGCCGGCTGCCCACCATGCCGCTGGCCAGGCAGAGCTGGCCCGGCGCCGGCCGCCAGCGTTCGATGGCCTGCGCGAAGACGGCGGGGAAGCCGCCCGGCGCCACGGCCAGGATGCCCTGGCTGCCGCCGTGTTCCTCGACCACCGTGCCGTCGGCGCGCAGCAGCGCGACGCGCAGCGACGAAGTGCCCCAGTCCAGCGCGATCAGGTTGCCCGTCACAGCAGCGCCTTCACCTGGGGGGCCGTCGGCAATGGCGCCACGGCGCCCCAGCCCTGCACGGCCAGTGCGGCGGCGGCATTGGCGTAGCGGGCCGCCGTGAACAGGTCGTCGCCCTGCGCCAGGCGGGCCAGCAGGTTGCCCGAGTAGCAGTCGCCCGCGCCGGTGGCATCGACGGCCTGCACGCGGTGCGCCGCGATGCGTTCGCGCCGGCCGCCCGTGCTGACGAGGCAGCCTTCGGCCCCCAGCTTGAGCACGACCTGCGTGGCGCCGGCGGCGTGGCCCCAGTCGACCACGGCATCCGGCTCGCGCAGGCCGTTCAGGGCCGTCACGTCGTCCAGGCTGGGCAGGAAGATGTCGCAGGCGGCCATGGCCTGCGCGATGCCGGCCCGGGCCTCCTCCAGCGTCCAGAGCTTGAGCCGCAGGTTGGCGTCGAACGCGACGCGGCCGCCGGCCGCCCGCAGCTGGCGCATGGCCTGCAGGGCCGTCTCGCGCGCCGACGGCGACAGGGCCAGCGAGATGCCGGACACGTGCAGGATGCGGGTGGCGCGCAGCACCGCCTGCGGCGCCGCGCCCTGCAGCCAGGCCGGCGTCATGCGCGCCGCGCCCGAGCCGGCCCGGCGGTAGCTGAACTCGTGGCCGGCCGGCCCGTGGGTGACGAAATACAGGCCGGTGGGGCCGGCCGGGTCGGCATCGACGGCACTGGTGTCGACGCCTTCGCGCCGCCACAGCTCGAGCAGCGAACGGCCGAAGCCGTCATCGCCGACGCGGGACAGGTAGGCCGTGCGCACGCCCGCGCGCGCCGCCGCGATCACCGCATTGCTGGTATCGCCGCCGAAGCCCTGGAGGTAGTTGGGCTCGCCGGGGCTGGTCTGGTTGAACTCGACCATGCCCTCGCCGAGTGCTGTGACATCGAACATGGCCGGTATCGTACCCACCGTCGGTTCGCACGACCGCAGGTCGATCCGTTCGCGCGGAATCACATGCAGCGCGAACACCCGTTGTCTGGCAAGGCCGCTTCGACATCGCGCAGCGATGTCGAAGTGAAGCTCCTAGTGGTTGTCGCGTGGCACGAACGCGCCGCGCTTGCCGACGAGGAAGTCGAGGTCGACGCCCTGGTCGGCCTGCAGCACGTGGTCGACGTACAGCTTCCAGTAGCCGGACTCCAGCGGCGGCTTGGGCGGGGTCCAGGCCTGCAGGCGGCGCTGCAGTTCCTCGTCGCTGATGTGCAGCTGGATCTTCCGGTTCGGCACGTCGAGTTCGATGATGTCGCCGTTGCGCACGATGGCCAGCGGTCCGCCGGCGGCCGCCTCGGGCGCGGTGTGCAGCACCACGGTGCCGTAGGCCGTGCCGCTCATGCGGGCGTCGCTGATGCGGACCATGTCGGTGATGCCCTTGCGCAGCACCTTGGGCGGCAGCGGCATGTTGCCCACCTCGGCCATGCCGGGGTAGCCCTTGGGCCCGCAGTTCTTCAGCACCATGACGCAGGTCTCGTCGATGTCGAGGTCCTCGTCGTCGATGCGGGCGTGGAAGTCCTCGATGTCCTCGAAGACGACGGCACGGCCCTTGTGCACCATGAGCTCGGGCGTGGCCGCGCTGGGCTTGATCACGGCGCCGCGCGGTGCGAGGTTGCCGCGCAGCACGGCGATGCCGGCCTTGTCCTTGAACGGGGTGGCCAGCGGCTGGATCACGTCGGGGTTGTAGTTGGCGGCGTCGGCGATGTTCTCGCCCACGGTGAGGCCGTTGGCGGTGCGGGCGTCCAGGTGCAGCACGCCCTGGATCTCCTTCATGACGGCGGGCAGGCCGCCGGCGTAGCAGAAGTCCTCCATCAGGAACTTGCCCGAGGGCTGCAGGTTCACCAGGCAGGGCATCTCGCTGCCAAGCTTGTCGAAGTCCTCGATGGCGAGCTCGACGCCGATGCGGCGCGCGATGGCCACCAGGTGGATGACGGCGTTGGTCGAGCCGCCGATGGCGGCCAGGGTGCGGATGGCGTTCTCGAAGGCCTGCCGGGTCAGGATGGTGGACAGCTTCTGGTCCTCGTGCACCATGTCCACGATGCGGCGTCCGGCCATGCGGGCCAGCACGTTGCGGCGGCCGTCGACGGCGGGGTAGGCGGCATTGCCGGGCAGGCCCAGGCCCAGCGCCTCGACCATGCTGGCCATCGTGGAGGCCGTGCCCATGGTCATGCAGTGGCCGTGGCTGCGGTGCATGCACGACTCGGCCTCGAAGAAGTCCTGCAGCTTGAGCGTGCCGGCGCGCACCTGCTCGCTCATGCTCCACACGCCGGTGCCCGAGCCCAGCTCCTGGCCGCGCCACTTGCCCGACAGCATGGGGCCGCCCGACACGCCGATGGTGGGCAGGTCGACGCTGGACGCGCCCATCACCAGCGAGGGCGTGGTCTTGTCGCAGCCCATGAGCAGCACGACGCCGTCGACCGGATTGCCGCGGATCGATTCCTCCACGTCCATGCTGGCCAGGTTGCGGTACAGCATGGCGGTGGGCCGCAGCAGCGTCTCGCCGAGCGACATCACCGGGAACTCGAGCGGGAAGCCGCCGGCCTCGTAGACGCCGATCTTCACCTGCTCGGCGAGGGTGCGGAAGTGCGAGTTGCAGGGCGTGAGCTCGCTGAAGGTGTTGCAGATGCCGATGACGGGGCGGCCGTCGAACTGGTCGTGGGGCACGCCCTTGCCCTTGACCCAGCTGCGGTAGGCGAAGCCGTCGCGGTCCTGGCGGCCGAACCATTGCTGGCTGCGCAGTTCGGACGCTTGCTTCTTCTTGCGGGGGATGTCGCTCATGGGGAGGTCTTGGTGGGAAATGGAGGATGCCGCTGCCGAGGCAGCGGCGCCGGCGCTGAAGCGCGGATTATTCCTTCACCGCGCCGGTGAGGCCGGAGACGTAGTACTCGACGAAGAACGAGTAGATGACGGCGACCGGAAGCGATCCGAACAGGGCTCCCGCCATCAGTGCGCCCCAGTGGTAGACGTCGCCCTCGACCAGTTCGGTGACGACGCCGACGGGGACGGTCTTGACCTCGGACGAGGAGATGAAGGTCAGCGCGTAGATGAACTCGTTCCAGGACAGCGTGAAGGCAAAGATGCCGGCCGAGATGAGGCCCGGCACCGACAGCGGCAGCACGATCTTCCAGAGGATCTCCAGGCGCGTGGCGCCGTCGATGAGGGCGCATTCCTCCAGCTCGAACGGGATCGAGCGGAAGTACCCCATGAGCAGCCAGGTCGAGAACGGGATCAGGAAGGTGGGGTAGGTGAGGATCAGCGCCCACCGGGTGTCGAACAGCCCGAGCTGGAACACGATGCTGGCCAGCGGGATGAACAGGATGGACGGCGGCACCAGGTAGGCCAGGAAGATCGACAGGCCGATCTGGCGTGCGCCGCGAAAGCGCAGCCGCTCGATGGCATACGCCGCGAGCACCGAGCACAGCAGCGACACGAACGTGGCCACGACGGTGACGATGACGGTGTTCCACAGCCACGCGGGGTACGAGGTGTGGAACAGCAGCTTGTTGAAGTGCGCCAGCGTGGGGTGGATCACCCAGAACGGGTTGCCGTCGCGGGACAGCAGCTCGTTGTCGGGCTTGAGCGACGTGATCACCATCCAGTAGAACGGGAACAGCAGCACGAACACGAAGATGGCCAGCGGCACGTAGACCGTCACCACGCGGCGCGGCAGCGAGGTGAGGTAGGAAATGCCCTGGGTGTCGGTGTCGTCGTTCTTGGAGCTCATTTGTCGCTGCCGCCCTGCTGCCATGCCCGACGCTGCAGGCCGAAATAGCTGAAGAGGATGGCCGCCAGCAGGAACGGCACCATCGCCACCGCGATCGCCGCGCCCTCGCCGAGCGCGCCGCCGGAGATGGCGCGCTGGAACGACAGAGTGGCCATCAGGTGCGTGGCATTGAGCGGACCGCCGCGCGTCAGCACGTAGATCAGCTGGAAGTCGGTGAACGTGAACAGCACCGAGAACGTCATGACGACGGCGATGATCGGCGTCAGCAGGGGCAGCGTGATGAAGCGGAAGCGCTGCCAGCCGCTGGCGCCGTCGATGGCGCCGGCCTCGTACAGCGACGGCGAGATCGTCTGCAGGCCCGCCAGCAGCGTGATGGCCACGAACGGCACGCCGCGCCAGATGTTGGCGACGATGGTGGAGATCCGGGCGTTCCACGGATCGCCCAGGAAGTCGATGTAGTGGTCGATCAGGCCCATCTTCACCAGCGCCCAGCTGATGATGGAGAACTGCGAGTCGTAGATCCACCAGAACGCGATGGCCGACAGCGCGGTGGGCACGATGTAGGGCAGCAGGATGACGCTGCGGAAGAAGGTCTTGAGCGGCAGCCGCTCGTTGAGCAGGATGGCCAGCCACAGGCCCAGCACGAACTTCACGACACTGGCGATGAAGGTGTAGAAGAGCGTGTTGAACAGGGCCAGCCGGGTGACGCTGTCGCTCCAGAGGAACTGGTAGTTCTCCAGCCCGATCCAGGCGCCGCCGCGGCCGATCTTGGTGTCGGTGAAGCCCAGCCAGATGCCCAGGCCTAGCGGATAGGTGAGGAACAGCAGCAGCAGCACCCCGGCGGGCAGCATGAATGCCAGCCCGAGGAGGTTGCGGCTGTTCTGCAGGCGCTGCAGCGCGCCGTGCCGGGGGGCCGGCACGGCGACCGGGGCCTCAGACCTTGTAATAGCGTTCGGCACGCTGCTGGGCCCGTTGCATGGCTTCCTTGGGGGTCTTGGAGCCGCTGACGGCTTCGGCGACCATGTTCACGATGATGAAGTCGGCGCCGGCGCCGGCGGACGCGTAGCCCAGCTTGCCGGCGTAGCCCGCGGGACGCATGTTCTTGACGGCGTCGCGGTACGGCGTGTTCTTCGGATCCGCGGTCCAGATGGCGCTCTTGGCGTACGTGTCCAGCGGCGGGGCGACGTAGCCGCCCGCACCGGTGAGCCAGGGGTCGAACTGCTCCTGCTCCATCATGAAGCGCAGGAACTCCTTGGCCGCCTTCGGGTACTTGGAGTACTTGAAGATCATCTGGTTGAAGAACAGGTGCGACTCGGTGGGCTGGCCCACCGGCCCGACCGGGAACGCGGCGTGCTGGATGTCCGCGGCCATCTCCTTGACCTTGGGATCGGTGGCGTTCTTGGCGGCGTAGTAGATCGAGATGCCGTTGTTGGTGACCGAGACCTGGCCGTCGAGGAAGGCCTTGTTGTTGTTCGGGTCCAGCCAGGACAGCGTGCCGGGGACGAAGGTGGCGTACAGCTCCTTGCCGTACTCGAGCGCCTTGGCCGTCTCGGGGCTGTCGATGATGACCTTGTTGTTCTTGTCGACCAGCATGCCGCCGAAGGCCCACACCAGCCAGTTGCACCACAGGCCGTCGCCGGTGGCGTTGCCCAGCGCCATGCCGCCCGGCGTGCCCTTCTCCTTGAGGGCCTTGAACATCTTCAGGAAGTCGTCGGTGTTCTTCGGGAAGGCGTCGAAGCCGGCGGCCTTCACCTGGCTGCCGCGGTAGACGATCATCGAGCCGGCGCAGCCCAGGGGCACGGCGATCCACTTCTTGCCGTCCGGACGGCAGTAGGCCTGCGCGCCCGGGTACCAGCCGCCGTACTTCTTGCCGAGGTAGTCGGACAGGTCGGTGACGTCGAGCAGCTTGTCCGGATAGAGGTTGGCGTCGTCGTTGGTCGACAGGATGATGTCCGGGCCGCCGCCGGTGTTGGCCGCCACGGCGGCCTTGGGACGCACGTCTTCCCAGCCCTCGTTGTCCACCCGCACGGCGATGCCGTACTTCTCGGTGAACTTCTTGACGTTGGCCATGTAGGCATCCTCGTCGCCCTGCACGAAGCGCTTCCAGCGCAGCACGCGCAGCGTGGCGCCCTTCTCGGGCTGGTTGTTCCACTGCTGTGCGGACGCGGAGGCGGGCCACAGCATCGGCACCGACACTGCGGCGGCGCCGGCGGAGGCCTTCTTCAGGAACTTGCGACGGTTGTCGGACATGGGCTTTGTCTCCTTGGTGGTAAGTAAGCGCGAGAGGTGGGGACGGGTCAGGCGGCCAGGCGCACGCCGGTGGCCGCGTCGAACAGGTGCGCACGCAGCGGATCGGGACGCAGCCGGATGACCTCGCCCGGCTGGAAGGCATGGCGATCGCGGAACACGGTGGTCATGTCGACGCCGGCCAGCTTGGTGAAGACCTGGGTGTCGGCACCCGTGGGCTCGACGACGACGACCTCGGTGGGCACGCCGTCGCCGCCGTTGGCCAGCTCCATGTGCTCGGGTCGCGTGCCATAGACGACGCTGCGCCCGTCCTCGGCCGAGGCGGCATTGGCCGGCACGGGCAACGACACGCCGCCCGAGAACTCGACGCGGGCGGCGCCGCCCGAGCGCCGGACGATGCCGGGCAGGAAGTTCATCGCGGGCGAGCCGATGAAGCCGGCCACGAACTGGTTGGCAGGGTGGTCGTACACCTCCAGCGGCGAGCCGGTCTGCTCGACCAGGCCGTCGCGCATGACCACGATGGTGTCGGCCATGGTCATGGCCTCGATCTGGTCGTGGGTGACGTAGACCGAGGTGGTCTTCAGGCGCTGGTGCAGTTCCTTGATCTCGGTGCGCATCTGCACGCGCAGCTTGGCGTCGAGGTTGGAGAGCGGCTCGTCGAACAGGAACACCTGCGGATCGCGCACGATGCAGCGGCCCATGGCCACGCGCTGGCGCTGGCCCCCGGACAACTGGCGCGGATAGCGATCGAGCAGCGACTCCAGCCCCAGGATGCCGGCGGCCTTGTTCACCCGCTCGTCGATCATGGCGCGCGGCTGCCGGGCCAGCAGCAGGCTGAACGCCATGTTGTCGCGCACCGTCATGTGCGGATAGAGCGCGTAGTTCTGGAACACCATGGCGATGTCCCGCTCCTTGGGCAGCATGCGGTTGACCACCCGGCCGCCGATCAGCACCTCGCCGGCGCTGATCTCCTCCAGGCCGGCGATCATGCGCAGCAGGGTGGACTTGCCGCAGCCGGACGGGCCGACGAGCACCGTGAACTGGCCGTCGGCGATGTCGATGTCCACGCCGCGGATGATGTGGGCGGCGCCGAAGAACTTCTCCACGCCGCGAATCTGCACTGTCGCCATCGTGTCCCGTCGGATGATCTGAGTGGCGGACCTTGTAGCACGAAGAATCGGGCTCGTCATCAGCATTGCACCTGCGGCGCACACGAATGGCCTCGTGTGGGGCGCGTTTCGAGGGTTTACCAGCACGCCGCCGCCAAGCTCAATGGTCATATCATAGAAACGGACCGGCCCGAGCCGTCCTCCTGCGCACACCAGGAGGAGACGACAGGACATGCATCCCGGCTCGAGGCGCAGCACCGGCACCTGCGCACAGCCACCCTTCACGTGGTTCCGATGACGACATTCACCAAGGTGGTCCTGTACACCGGCGCCGACGGCCGGGCGGCTTTTCGCGACGAGCAGGTCCCGCTCGACCAGGGCACGCCGCAGTCCATGCTGTCGGCGCTCCTGCCCAGTGGTGGCTTCCAGCTGCGGCGCAGCCCGGTGGGTTTCCGCAGCCAGTTCCACTGCTCACCCCATCCGCAATGGGTGTTCATCCTCGGCGGCGCGATGGAGATCGGCCTGCAGGACGGCAGTTCGCGCGTGTTCCGGCCGGGCCAGCACTTCCACTCGGCCGACCTGCTGCCGCACGGCGCCACGTTCGATCCCGGCGTGCACGGCCACTGGAGCGCGCAGTCCGGCGACCAGCCGCTGGTCACGCTGTTCGTGCGGGGCTGAGGGCGCCCGGTGATCAAGAACGTCCACGGCAACACCGTCGACCACCTGGGGGTGGCCATCTTGGCGGGACGCTACCCGCCCGGCGCCACCATCCCGCCGGAGCCGGCGCTGTGCGACGAGCTCGGCGTCAGCCGCACCGTGGTGCGCGAGGCGGTCAAGTCGCTGGTGGCCAAGGGCCTGGTCAGCACCGGTCCCAAGGTCGGCACCCGCGTGCTGCCCGCCGACCAGTGGAACTGGTTCGACCCGGACGTCGTCGCATGGCAGAGCAAGGCCGGCCTCACGCGCGAGTTCCTGCGCGACCTGCAGGAGCTGCGCCGCGTGGTCGAGCCCGCGGCCGTGCGCATGGCCGCCGAGCGTGCCACGGCCGCCGACATCGCCGGGCTCGAGGCCGCCTTCCAGGGCATGCGCCGGGCGGTCGAGGAGGGCGGCGACTACGTGTCGCACGACCTGCAGTTCCACCAGGGCCTGCTCAAGGCCTGCCACAACCGCATGCTCGTCCAGATGAGCCACGCCCTGGGGCCCTTGCTGCGCACCAGCTTCGAGATCTCCACCAGCCGCAGCGACGGTCCGCGCCAATCGCTGCCGCTGCACCGGGCCGTGCTCGATGCGGTCATCGCGCGCAACCCGGCCAAGGCCGAGAAGGCCAGCCTGGTGCTGATCGCCGGCGCCCGCGAGGACATCGAGGTGGTGCTGGCCACCCGCCGCCGGCTGCCCAAGGTGGACCTGCCGGCCTCGCACCTGCGGGCCGCCTGACGACCCGTCAGGACTGCCAGGGCACGGCGGCGAGCCCGACCGTGGGCCCTAGAATGGGTCCAAGAAGATTCGCGGCCATGGTGGCACGCGGGCAACGGAGGGAACGCTCCCTTCGCCCCAGCTGAAAGTGCCTTCTTGCCTGCCGTCCTGACTGCCTCCCCCGACCGCCCCGACGATCGCCCCCAGGATCGCGGCGACGACCCGCGTGCCTGGACGGGTGCGACGGCTCTGCTCGACCTCGAGGATCCCCGGCTGCGCCTGCGCGCGCAGGCCCTCACCCAGCTGTGCAAGTCCGAACGCGAGAAGGCGCTCGCCTGCTACGCGTTCGTCAAGCGCCTGCCGTACACCCGGCCGCTGAAGATGCGGTTGCGCTCGGCGCGCGAGGTGCTGGATGCCACCCGAGGCGATGCGCCCGACAAGGCCACGCTGCTGGTCGCGCTGCTGCGGCTGGCCGGCATCCCGGCGCGGCTGCACTACGTGGAGCTGCGCGGAGAGATCGCGCGGGGCCTCACCTCGTCGCTGGCCAGCGCGTCACGGCCCATCGTCGAGGCCTGGCTGCAGGGGCGCTGGGTGCCGACCGACACCTATATCCATGACGCCGCCTACATGGCCGGCGCCCGCCAGCGGCTGCGCGAGCTGGGCTGGGAGCACGGCTTCGGCATCCACCGCGACGGCGACGCGATCTGGAACGGGATCGACGGCGCCTGGGTCGGCGGCATGCCCACCGAACGCGACCCCATGGTGCTGGAGGACCTGGGCTACTGGCACGACCCGCAGGCCTACATCGAGTCGGCCCTGTTCCGCGACCGCCATCCGCGCGTCACGCGCGCCATGCACTGGAACGCGATCGCGCTGGGCATGGAGCGGGTGATCCGGGAACTGCGCAAGCCCGGCACCAGGGCCGCCGAGCGGCGGCCCTCAGTTCCGCGCGGCTGAGGCAACCAGCACGTCCGGGGCGGCAGCCGCGGGCGGCAACGGGCAGGCGTCCGGGCAGGCCGGCTTGCCTTCGCGGCCCGGGATCGCCTCCGTCCAGGTCGCCACGTCCTGCGGCGTCATCGTGCTGGCCGGGGTGAGCCGGCCGTCCACGTAGCCCAGCCGTTCCACGTCGTGCAGGTACTGCTCGCGCGACAGCAGCGTGCCGGCGCAGACATGCGGGTCGTCGGCCGGCGGATGGCGGTTCTCGTCGTCCAGGCGCGCCATCAGGTGATCCAGCACCCAGGTGGGAACGTGGTGGCGTTCGCCGGGGTAGATGAAGCCGAACAGTGTCAGGTGCGCCAGCAGCACGCGCCAGTGCGGGCCGAAGCGATCGAGCAGCCCGCGCCAGTCGATGTGCTCGGCGTTGGCCTGGATCAGGTGGGCGACGTCCGCACCGTCGTAGCGCTCGCGTTCCATGATGAAGGCCTTGGACAAGAGGCTGTCCTCGAGGTTGGCCACGCGCACCGGCACGCCCAGCACCTCGGCTTCCAGGTTGTCGTGGAACCAGCGCTGGTCCACCGGGGCGACGCCGTTGCCGGAGTTGAAGATCAGGTCGATGAACTCGTCGCCGGCATAGACCTTGGCCAGCCAGTGGGGGTAGGTGAGGTCGTTGCGCCAGCCTTCGGCCTGCATGAGCGCGGCCACGCGTTCGTAGTCGGCGCGGCAGATGAAGAGGTCCAGGTCCTTGGTCGAGCGCCGGATGCCGGTGAAGCAGGCGTGCGAGAAGGCGCCGCCGACCAGGAACGGGATGCCGGCATCCGCCAGCACCTGCAGGGCACGGCGGTAGAACGCGGCGGTGGCCGGTGCGACTTCGTCCTCGAGGGACGGGGCGAGAGGGGCGCTGGCCATGCGGAGCCTCGTGGTGGTGGTGGTTCAGAGTAGCGCAGCGCGCGAAGAAGCAGCACGGCCGGATGCCCCTCAGGCCGTCGGTGCCCGCCTACAGGTTGCGGCGGCGGATGCACACGGCAGCCCCGCTCGACAGGATGCAGCATGCGTGGCATGGGCAAATCCGCCAGTTCCATCCGGTTCGCCGCCGTCGGCGACATCCACGTCACCAAGGACTCCGCCGGCAGCCTGCGCGGATTCTTCGCCCAGGCCAGCGAGGCGGCCGACGTGCTGCTGCTGTGCGGCGACCTCACCGACTACGGCACCGAGCAGGAGGCCCGCATCCTGGCCGACGAACTGCACCCCGTGTCGGTGCCCATCGTCGCCGTGCTCGGCAACCACGATCACGAGTCCGGACTGGCGGACCGGGTGACCGCCATCCTCAAGGAAGCGGGCGTGCGGGTGCTGGACGGCGAAGCCTGCGAGATCGAGGGCGTCGGCATCGCCGGCACCAAGGGCTTCGCCGGCGGCTTCGGCCGCGGCTCGCTGGGCGCCTGGGGCGAGTCGGCCGTCAAGCTGTTCGTCAAGGAGGCGCAGCAGGAGGCGATGAAGCTGGAGGCGGCCCTGGCCAAGCTGCGCACGCCGCGCCGCATCGCCCTGCTGCACTACTCGCCGATCGCCGGCACGATCGACGGCGAGCCGGCGGAGATCTTTCCCTTCCTGGGCAGCAGCCGGCTGGAAGAGCCGCTGCTGCGCTACCCGGTCGACGCCGTCTTCCACGGCCATGCGCACCGCGGCACGCCCGAGGGGCGCACCATCAACGGGGTGCCGGTGTTCAACGTCGCCAAGCCGCTGCTGCAGCGCAAGCGGCCGGACGTGCCGCCCTTCCGCCTCTTCGAGTTGCCGCGCGACCAGCCCGACAGCTGAGCCGGTGCCGTCAACCGGCGTTGCGCTGCATCGCCCCCGACAGCAGGACCTGGCCGCCCTTGGCGGTGGGGACGGTGCGCAACAGGGCCGCGGCCACGTCGCTGGCCGCGATCGACCGGTAATTGGCCGGGATGAGGGGCCGCAGCACGGTGCTGACCTTGAGCGCGAGGCCTTCGCCGCTGCGCTCGGGCTGGCCGAGCGCGGCGCGGTTGCCGGTCAGGAACGACGGCCGGGCGATCACCCGGCCTTCATAGTCCAGCGTCGCCAGCACGGTCTCCAGCTCGCCCTTGACCCGGTTGTAGAACAGGCTGGAAGCGGCATCGGCGCCCATCGCACTCACCAGCCCGAGCCGGCGGGCGCCCGCGGCCCGCGCGGCGCGCGCGACGGCCAGGTTGGCGTCGTAGTCGACCGCACGGAAGGCGGCCTGGCTGCCGGCCACCTTGATGGTGGTGCCGAGCGCGAGGTAGGCCTCGTCGACCGGTGGCAGCGAGGGGAGGGCGGCGAAGTCGACCTTGTGCTGCGCGAGCTTGGGATGGCGCAGCGGCAACTCGCGGCGCGAGAGCGTGTGGACCTCGCGCACGGCATTGTCGGCCAGCAGGCCGTCGAGCAGTTCGCGGCCGACCAGGCCTGTGGCGCCGGCCAGCAGGACGGAGCGGCTTCCCAAGGGATCGCGGACCATCGTGCGATTGTGCGACGGGCCCCGCGGACGGTCACCAGAGGTGCGGTGACCGAACGTTTCGTTCAGCGGTTGCCGTAGCGGCGCGTGCCGTCGTTGCGGGAGCCGAAACCACCGCCGCCGCCGCCGCCGCCACCACCGCGATTGCGGTTGCCACCGCCGCCGCCGCGCCGCGCCCCGGCACCCATGGAGTCGATGCTGGTGCGCATCGGGTCGGGCTGGCCGCCGTTGTTGTTGGCCGGCCGCTTCACGCCGATGGTGTCGCGCCGGCTCGGCAGGTTGGTGCGCAGCGGATCGACGTTGCGCGGCATGCGGTCGTCGCGGTCGTCCTGCTCGTCGAAGTCGCGCTCGACGCGCGGCTGGCGCGGCACCTCGTGCAGCGGCGGGCGTTGCTGCGGCGCGCCGTTGCCGCCGTTGTAGCCGCCGTTGGCGCCCTGCGCCGGCCGCGGGCCGTTCGGGCGCTGGCGCCCGCCCTGGCCGTTGCCTCGGCTCGCGCCGTTGCCGTTGCCAGCATTGCCGCCGGCGCCGTTGCCACCGCGGCCACCACGCGCGCCGCGTCCGCCCGCGCTGCCGGACTCGCCCTTGTTCTCGCGCATGCGCTGCATCATTTCCTGGCGCGCCGCCTTGGCGGCCGCCGCCATCACGTCACGGCTCGGCGGTTTGCCGGCGCCGCCCCACAGGGTCTGGCGGCCCATGGCGATGGGCTCGGCACGCTCGCCGGCTTCGGGGCCGAAGCCCTCGATGGGCGCGGCCGGGATCTGCTGCTTGGTGAAGCGCTCGATCTCCTGCATGAAGCCTTCCTCGTCCAGGCAGACGAGGCTGACGGCGGCGCCCTCGCGACCGGCGCGGCCGGTGCGGCCGATGCGGTGGACGTAGTCCTCCGGCACGTTCGGGATCTCGTAGTTCACCACGTGCGGCAGGTCATCGATGTCGATGCCGCGCGCCGCGATGTCGGTGGCCACCAGCGCCCGGATCTCGCCGCTCTTGAAGCCGCCCAGCGCCTGCGTGCGGGCGCCCTGGCTCTTGTTGCCGTGCAGCGCCATGGCGGTGATGCCGTTCTTGTTCAGGAACTCGGCGACATGGTTGGCGCCGAACTTGGTGCGGGTGAACACCAGCACCTGGCTCCAGTCGTGCTCCTGGATGATGTGGGCCAGCAGTTGCTTCTTCTTCGCCCGGCCGACCGGATGCACCACCTGGGTGATGCGCTGGACGGTGGTGTTGCGGGGTGTGACCTGGATGCTACGGGGATCTCGCAACAAGTTGTTAGCAAGGTCACGAATCTCATCCGAGAACGTGGCCGAGAACAGCAGGCTCTGCTTTTCCTTGGGCACCAGGGCCAGGATCTTCTTCACGTCGGGCAGGAAGCCCATGTCCAGCATGCGATCGGCCTCGTCCAGCACCAGGATCTCGACCGTGGACAGGTCCATGAAGCCCTGCTGCTGCAGGTCGAGCAGGCGCCCCGGCGTGGCCACCAGGATGTCGACGCCCTTCTTCATGCGCTCGATCTGCGGGTTCATGCCGACCCCGCCGAAGATCACGGTCGAGGCCAGCTGCAGGTACTTGCCGTAGGTGCGCACCGACTCCTCGACCTGCGCGGCCAGCTCGCGCGTGGGCGTCAGCACGAGGGCGCGCACGCCGTAGCCGCCCCACTTGTTGCGGGCGCTGCGGGCCATGGTGAGCTTGTGCAGCAGGGGCAGCGTGAACGCTGCGGTCTTGCCGGTGCCGGTCTGGGCACCGCCGAGAAGGTCATGGCCTTCCAGGACGGCCGGGATGGCCTGGGCCTGGATCGGGGTCGGGTTCTCGTAACCCTGCTCGCGCACCGCCTTGAGGATCGCGGGGGCCAGTTTCAGTTCGTCAAAAGTCATCAGCTGTGGAAGCGCCAACCTGGCGCATGGCATCGGCCCGACGGCGCGCAAGGCGCCGAATCAGTCAGGAAGGCAGATGAGTTGGAATCGGGAGCGCAGGGCACCGGTTGGGCCGGCGGCTCCCCAGCAGATTGCTGAGCTTGCGGATCGACTGCTGCCCGCAAGAGCCTGCATTGTCGCACGCTTCGCAAAGCCCTGCCCGACCGCGATAATGAACGCGACCATGGCGAAGATGCTCAAGCTCCGGCTCGGAGTGGCCGACGACCCCTCGGCCCTGCAGCCGTCGCTCAACGACTGCCTGGGCGCGGTGCTGCAGCAGGCCGAGCCGTTGATGGCCGACGTCCTCCAGTCGCTGGTCAAGGGTCTCGCACCCGTCGGCCCGCAAAGCGTGGCCGCCTTCCAGGCGCCGGCGGTCAAGGCCGCCATCCTCCATCTCGACAAGCAGGCGGCGCCGGTGCGTGCCACCTACAAGGCCGAGCTCAGCCGCCTGGTCTACGAAGGCGGCGGCAAGGACCAGGTCGCCACCGAAGTCCTGCGCTACGAGGACCTGCAGCTGTTCGAGGACGACCAGCTCGACCAGAGCATCGAGGTCGCCCGCGCCCTGCAGGAGGTCTCGCTGGCCGTCGACGACGTGCTGCCGTCGCTCGACGCACTGGTCAGCACCCTGCTGGGCTGGCGCACCATCCAGCCCGGCCTCAATCCGCTGCGGCCGGACGTGTTCGTGCGGTCCCTGCAGAGCACGCTGGCGCGCCACATGCCCGACGGTGCGGCCCGCGAGATGCTCATCGCTCCGGCCGCCGGTCTGCTGGGCGTGCAGTTGCGCCGCGTCTACCGCGAACTGGCCGACTGGCTGCGGTCGTCCGGCGTCGAGCCGGCCGTGCCGCTCGGCGGACCCAAGCCCGGCCCCGGCGGCAAGCCGGCGCCGGTGGGCACCATCGCCAAGACCCTGCTGAACCTCGACCGCCTGCGCAAGCTGCTGGCCGGCGACTTCGACCAGCCCCAGGGCAGGCCCGAGTTCGGGCACACCGTTCCGGCCTCCCTGGCGATGTTGCAGGAGCTCAAGCAGGTCGATGCGCTGGTCAAGCGGCTGGAGCAGCGGCCCAAGGCCGCCCCTGCGCCTGCACCCGCGGAGCCGGTCGACATGCTCAAGGCTGCCCCCCGGCAGGAGCCCGCACCCGGCCCGCGGCTCGGGCGGCAGCTGGGCGACGAAGTGCTGCGCCTCATGTTCGACACGCTGGCCCAGGACGACCGCCTGCTGCCCGGCTACAAGGAGCAGTTGCGGTCCTTCGAGCCGGCCGTGCGCCGGCTGGCCGAACAGGATTCGCGCTTCTTCGGCGATCGCACCCATCCCGCACGCCAGTTCCTGGACCGCATCACCCAGCGCAGCCTGGCGTTCAAGAGCGAGTCCGACGACGGCTGGCGCCGGTTCCTCGACACCGTGAAGGACGCCGGCCGCTCGCTGCGCGACGGCAAGGTGGTCGACGCCGACGGCTTCGGCGAACTGCTGGACCAGCTGCAGGGCGTCTGGGCCGAGCACGACCAGGTGGTGCGCCAGCGCCGCGAGGAGGGCGCCCGCGCGCTGCTGCATGCGGAGCAGCGCAACCTGCTGGCCCAGAAGCTCGCCGTCCAGTTCGAGCAGGCGACCGAGGGTGTCGAGGTGGCCCCCTTCGTCATCGACTTCCTCAAGGGCTCCTGGGCCCAGGTGGTGGCGGAGGCCCAGCTGTCCTGCACCGACGGGTCGGACGACCCGTTCGGCTACCGCGCCGCCGTCGAGGACCTGATCTGGAGCGTGCAGAAAACGACCGCCCAGCGCGGCCGAGCCCGCCGCCTGGCCCAGCTGGTGCCGCCGCTGCTCGCCAAGCTGCGCGAGGGCCTCGCCGGCATGGAGTACCCGGTCGAGCTCAGCCAGCGCTTCTTCGACAACCTGGTGACGCTGCATGCCGCCGCGCTCAAGGGCGCGCAGGATGCGGCGGCCCAGGAAGCGGCGCAGGCGGTGGAGAACGAACCGGCCGCGCCGCCGGCCGACGCCGGCCCCTGGCTGGCCGAGGACGAGGCCGAGGAATCGGGCTGGATCGACGAGGAGTCGCTGCCCGCGCAGGAACTGCTGTCCGCCGGCGTGCCGGCCGAGCCGGCCGACGAGGCCCGCCCCGCGGTGGTGGCCGAACTGCGCACCGGCACCTGGGCCGAGCTGGTGGTCGACGGGCAATGGACCCGCGTGCAGCTCACCTGGGCCAGCCCGCACGGCACCCTGTTCATGTTCACCTCGCTGGCCGGCATGGCGCATTCGATGTCGCGCCGCACGCTCGACCGGCTGCGGTCGCAAGGCCTGCTGCGGGTGGTGGCCGAGCGCAACGTGGTCGACGACGCCTTCGACCAGGTGGCCAAGGCGGCGCTCAAGAACAGCCTGAAGGAAGGCTGAGCGCGCGCCGTCGTGCGTCGGATGGATGCCCGACCCACGACCTGCGGGCCGGGGCGAGGGGCGGGGCGGGGATAATCGCGGGTTTCGCGCAAGAGAACCCGATGGCCCAGTACGTCTACACCATGAACCGCGTCAGCAAGATCGTGCCGCCCAAGCGGCAGATCTTGAAGGACATCTCCCTGTCGTTTTTCCCGGGCGCCAAGATCGGCGTGCTGGGCCTGAACGGCTCAGGCAAGTCGACGCTGCTGAAGATCATGGCCGGCATCGACAACGAGATCGAGGGCGAGGCCACCCCCATGCCGGGGCTGAAGATCGGTTACCTGCCGCAGGAGCCGCAGCTCCAGCCCGAGCAGACGGTGCGCGAGGCGGTCGAGGGCGGCATGGGCGAGGTCAATGCCGCCAAGCAGCGCCTGGAAGAGGTCTACGCCGCCTACGGCGAGCCCGACGCCGACTTCGACAAGCTGGCCGCCGAGCAGGCCCAGCTGGAGGCCGTCATCGCCGCCGCCGGCGCCGAGAGCGGCGGTGAGCACCAGCTGGAGATCGCCGCCGACGCGCTGCGCCTGCCGCCCTGGGACGCCGTCATCAAGCACCTGTCCGGCGGCGAGAAGCGCCGGGTCGCGCTGTGCCAGCTGCTGCTGTCCAAGCCCGACATGCTGCTGCTGGACGAGCCCACCAACCACCTGGACGCCGAGTCGGTCGAATGGCTCGAGCAGTTCCTTGCGCGCTTCCCGGGCACCGTGGTGGGCATCACCCACGATCGCTACTTCCTGGACAACGCCGCCGAGTGGATCCTGGAGCTGGACCGCGGCCGCGGCATCCCCTGGAAGGGCAACTACAGCACCTGGCTGGAGCAGAAGGAAGCCCGCCTGGAGGCCGAGCAGAAGGGCGAGGAAGCCCATGCCAAGGCGATGAAGAAGGAACTGGAGTGGGTGCGCCAGAACGCCAAGGGCCGCCAGTCCAAGAGCAAGGCGCGCCTGGCCCGCTTCGAGGAACTGTCCGACTACGAATACCAGAAGCGCAACGAGACCAACGAGATCTTCATCCCGGTCGGCGATCGCCTGGGGCACGAGGTCATCGAGTTCGTCAACGTCAGCAAGTCCTTCGGTGACCGCCTGCTGATCGACAACCTGAGCTTCAAGGTGCCGGCCGGTGCCATCGTCGGCATCATCGGCCCCAACGGCGCGGGCAAGTCCACGCTGTTCAAGCTGATCTCCGGCAAGGAGAAGCCCGACAGCGGCGAGGTCAAGCTCGGCAAGACGGTGCAGATGGCCTTCGTCGACCAGCACCGTGACGAGCTGGCCAACAACAAGACCGTGTGGGAGGACGTCTCGGGCGGCCTCGACATGATCAACATCGGCAAGTTCACGATGGCCAGCCGCGCCTACTGCGGCCGCTTCAACTTCAACGGCGCCGACCAGCAGAAGAAGGTCGGCATGCTGTCCGGCGGCGAGCGGGGCCGGCTGCACCTGGCCAAGACGCTGCTGCAGGGCGGCAACGTGCTGCTGCTGGACGAGCCGTCGAACGACCTCGACGTCGAGACGCTGCGCGCCCTGGAAGACGCCCTGCTCGAGTTCGCCGGCAGCGTGCTGGTGATCAGCCACGACCGCTGGTTCCTCGACCGCATCGCCACCCACATCCTGGCCGCCGAGGGCGACAGCCAGTGGGTCTTCTTCGACGGCAACTACCAGGAATACGAGGCCGACAAGAGGAAGCGCCTGGGCGAGGAAGGCGCCAAGCCCAAGCGCGTGCGCTTCAAGGCCCTGAAGTAGTCACTCTGGGATCGCTGCGCGATTCCAGAGTGGTGATCTGCTAGTTGACCGGGGACCGGCGCAGCCGGATCCCCGGTCAAGGTGTGTTCGCGCTGCAATTCATTCCGCGCGAACGCAGTGCCCGCTGCGCGGGCTGGCGATTCCTGGCCGCGGTGGGTATAAATCCGCCAAACCCATCCGTGCCGTGACTTCTGCACCTTCCCTCCTGCCCGTCTATCGCGCCTGCATCAAGGAGGCGGCGGCGCAGGGGCGCGACCTGATGCAGCGCGCCATCCTGCGCGCCCAGGGCACGACGGCCGGCCGGCTCGCGCGGGCGGCCGATCCGCTCGAGCGCCAGCTGGTGCACGACGCGCTGCAACTGCTGGCGCGGCATGAGGGGGCGCTGTCGGTCGCCTACCCGCAGGCCCTGCTGGCCGAGTTCTCGCTGGCCATCGCCGGCAACGGGACGCCGCGGCCGGCCGGGACCCTGAGCTTTGCCGAACTGGAGCTGGTCGATGACGACCAGGTGCAGGAAGGGGTCGAGGTGCTGCGCACCCAGCAGGCCGTGGCCAGCGCGGTCGAGGGCGAGCTGGTGCAGCTCAATGCGCTGGTCTGCGCCGCCCAGGGCCTGCGCAACGTGCAGAGCGACCGCAATCCGCTGCGGCCCGACGCCTACGTGCGCAGCCTGCGCACGGTGGTCCAGCAAAGCCCGGTGCCGGCGCGCGTGCGCACGCGCTGGCTGCAGTTCCTGGGCGAGGCGCTGGGCCCCGAACTGGCGCACGACTACGGCCGGCTGAGCGCGTCGCTGCGCGCGCAGGGCGTCAGCGGGGCCGGCTTCCAGATCGTGGCCAGCGCGCCGGCGCGGGCACCCGGTGCGGCCGACGCCGCCGCGGCGCCGCAGCCCAGCACGCTGCTGACCATCCGCTCGCTGCAGCGCCTGCTGTCCGGCGAACTGGAGCCGGATGCGCCCGGCGGCGCCCGGGGCGGCGCCCATGCTCCGGCCCCGGCCGGCGCCAACGGCGCGCCGGCGACCGCCTTCGCCGAAACCCTGCCCGCCGCCTTCGAGGTGCTGCAGGAGATCCGCCATGTCGACGCGGTCATGCGGCGCCTGCGCCAGCGCGAGCGCGAGGCCGGCCAGGGCACGGCCGGCCTGCGCGAGGCCCTGAAGTCCGAAGTCCACCGGCCGGGCCAGGCCCTGGCGCTGGAGGTGGTGAGCCTGATGGTGGAGAACCTGGCCGGCGACGAGCGCCTGCTGCAACCGGTGCGCCAGGCGCTGCTGGCGCTGGAGCCGGCCCTGTTGCGGCTGGCCCTGGCCGACCCGCGCTTCTTCAGCGACCGCCTCCATCCGGCGCGCCGCTTCCTCGACGAGATGACCACGCGCAGCCTGGCCTGGCAGTCCGAGCGCGAGCCCGGCTTCGACGCCTTCATCACGCCGCTGCGCGAGGCGGTCGACGCCCTCGTGGCCACCCACGTCACGGGGTCGGAGCCGTACGGCTTCGCGCTGCACACGCTGGAGGACACCTGGACCCGCACCCAGTCGCGCGAGCGGCGCCAGCGCGAGAAGGCGGTGCGCGCGCTGCTCAAGGCGGAGCAGCGCAACCTGCTGGCCTCGCGCCTGGCCACCGAGATGCAGGGCCGCAACGACCTCGCGCTGGCACCGCCCGAGGTCGCCGCCTTCCTGCTCGGTCCCTGGCCGCAGGTCATGGCGCAGGCGCAGCTGGGCGACACCGAGGGGCGGCAGGATCCCGGTGGCTTCCGCGCGGCCGTCCCCGAGCTGCTCTGGAGCGTGCTGCCGCACACCACGCCGGCCGCGGCGGCTCGCCTCGGCCGGCGCCTGCCGGCGCTGGTCGAGACGATCCGCCAGGGGCTGCAGCTGGTGGGCTACGGACAGGTGCAGGTGCGCCACTTCCTCGACCGGCTGGCCGACCTGCACCAGCGCGCGCTCAAGGGCACGCCGGCGCAGCCGCATGACGCCGACAGTCTCGCGCGCGGCCGGCAGGAGCTGGAAGGGCTGCTCGGTCCGGCGCTCGAAGGCGGCAGCTGGCTGGCACCCGACGAGGCGCAGCAGACCGGCTTCATGGATTCGGCGCTGGCGACCGGGCAGCCGCTGTTCCAGGCCACCGAGGGGCCCGGCAGCCTGGTCTCCGGTGCCGACGGTTCGCCCCCGGAGCTGCCGGCCGCCCTGCAGGCGGGCAGCTGGGTCGACCTGCAGCTGGAAGGCGGCGCCTCGCGCTGGCAGCTCAGCTGGATCAGCCCGCACGGCACGCTGCTGATGTTCACCGGCGCGAGCGGCCGGACCCAATCCATGACGCCGCGGCTGGCCGCCACCATGGTGCAGGCCGGCACCCTGCGGCTGGTGTCCGGGGCGGCGGTGGTCGACGGCGCGCTCGATGCCGTCGCGCAGGCGGCCTTGCGCAACAGCGCGGAAAGGCCTGGCAGCTAGGCCGGCCTACGCCGTGGCGCGCGCCGTCGACAGGCGCGAGCGCACCAGGTTGATGTTGGAGCGCAGCGCATACAGCTCGTCGGCATAGGACAGCGGCACGGTCACCTGGGCCACGCGGTGCTCCAGCGCGTCGAGCTCGCGCACCAGTTCCGGCGTGCTGCCCGGCTCCTCGGCGCCGCGTTCCTCGATCGCCCGCAGCTGCGCGTACCAGCGGAACACGCGCGAGCGGATGCGGAACGCATACAGCGGCGGCACGATGCGCGAGAGCGGCAGCAGCACCGCGATGATGATGCCCAGTGCCAGCCACATGCGCTCGACCGTGTTGGCCAGCCAGAACGGCAGGTAGCGCTGCAGGAACGGCATGCCGCCCTGGATGGCCCGCTCGGCCTCGCGCGAGATCGGGTACTCGCTCTGCTCGATGCTAGGGAAGGCACGTGCCCGGTTGAACCAGCCGGCGGGGCTGTGGATGGTGCGCGCGGCCTGCGCGAACAGCTGCACCAGCGCCGGGTGGGTCTCCTCGCGCGTGAGCAGTGCGGTGGTGGTCGCGACCAGCCGCACCGGCTGCGCCGGCAGGTCCTGCGACAGGTCGACGATGCCGCGCGGCAGCACCACCGGGGTGAGGAAGCCGAAGCGGCTCGAGTAGGCGTCGGCCTGCGCGAAGTCCATCAGCTTGACCCCGGGCGTCTGCAGCAGCATCTGCACCATCAGCGATTCGGGCGCCGAGGCGAACACCAGGGCGTCGATGCTGCCGTCGAGGAAGGCGGTCACCGCCGGCGTCTGTTCAAGTTGCGACAGCGTCATGCTGGCCGGGTCGATGCGGTTGGCCTCGAACAGGCGCCGCATCATGCGCGGCACGCCGCTGCCGCGCGAGCCGGCGTTCAGCCGCAGCCCTTCGAGCTGGGGCAGGGCGGTGAGGGTGCCGTCGGGCACCTTCTTCTTCGCCGCGTCCTCGCGGTAGAACAGCCAGACCGGCTCGAGGAACAGGCTGCCGAGCGACTGCAGGCCCTCGACCAGCGGCCGGTTGGTGTCGCCGCCGGAGGTGCCGCCCTGCACGAACGCCAGGTCGGCCTTGCCGTCGCGCAGCAGCCGCTCGTTGGCCGTCGAGCCGCCGCTGGGCACCAGCACCACCTCGATGCCGTTGCGCGCCAGTTCCGCCTTGTAGCGCTTGCCGAATTCGTCGTAGGCGCTCTGCGCCGGTCCGGTGGCCAGCCGCACGGTGCGCGGCGGGGCGGGGTCCAGCCACAGGTAGGCCAGCACCAGCAGCCCGATCGCCAGCGCCGCGACGGGCCCGGCCGAGATCAGCAGGTCCCGCACCGAGACCACGGTGTAGCGGATCGCCTTCGTCATCGACGCTACAGGTCGCATGCCGCGGGCAGGTGAAGGGCGCCCAGCGTGACGCCGCGCGCGGCCTGGACCGCGCGCAAGGTGGCCAGCGCCACCGCCTCGGCGGCCATCGTGGCCAGCAGCATCATCTCGGCGGCGATGCCGCTGGCGCCGGTGCCCAGCGCGAACAGGGTGTCTCCGTCGAGCATGGTGTGGGCCGGGTTGATGGTGCGCGCCAGGCCGTCGTGGCCCACGGTGGCCAGCCGGCTCGCCTGCGCCTTGGACAGCACGGCGTCGGTGGCGATGACGCCGATGGTGGTGTTCGCGGCCGGCACCAGGCGGCGCGGCGGCTGGCCGGCCAGCAGGGCCCGGCGCGTGTCGAGCAGGCCGGTGCCGTCGGGCCGGCGGGAGCCGGCGATGACGCGGCCGGTGGCGGGATCGACCACGTCGCCCAGCGCATTGCAGGCGACCAGCGCGCCCACCGTCACGCCGTTCACGCGCACCGACGCGCTGCCGATGCCGCCCTTCATCGCCTGCTCGATGCCGAAGATCTTGCCGACGATGGCGCCGGCGCCGGCGCCGACGTTGCCCTCGGCCGGCGCCTGCCGGCTGGCGGCGACGCAGGCCGCGTGGCCGGCCGCCGCGTCGGGCCGGACCGCCGTGTCGCCGAGGTAGAGGTCGAACAGCACGGCCGCCGGCACGATGGGGATGCGACCCGGCCCGACCGCCAGCCCGATGCCCTGTTGCTCCAGCCAGCGCATGGCACCGCTGGCCGCGTCCAGGCCCCAGGCACTGCCGCCGGCCAGCACGACGGCGTGCACGCACTCGACCAGGTTGGACGGCTCCAGCAGGTCGGTCTCGCGCGTGCCCGGCGCGGCGCCGCGCACGTCCACGCCGGCGACGGCGCCCTCGCGCGCCAACACGACCGTGCAGCCGGTGGGCCGGCGCGTGTCGGTCCAGTGGCCGACCTCGATGCCGGCGACGTCGGTGATGGCGCCGGACGGCGCGCTGGTGGCGGAAGACATCCAGCCCATCATATAAGGGCGGCCCCCGGGCCTGCAGGAAAGTGCAGGACGCCTCCTACGGTGGCAGCCCGGGTTGGACGACAGGTGGCCAACGCTGGGCTTCCTACAGTGAACCGGTTGCCGGCTTCCCCGCCGGCCGTCCCATGAACGACCACGGAGTAACCACCGCATGAACACAGAGACGTCCCAGACCCCCTTCCCCACGAGCGCCGGCATGGACGACACCGCCGGCGGTGCCGATTCGGGCACGGTGCGCCGCGTCGCCCAGAAGGCGCACGAGTCCGTCGACCGCCTCGAGCAGATGCTGGGTTCGAGCACCGAGAAGATGATGGGCATGCAGCAGGAATACGGCGACATGGCGCGCGAGCAGGTTCGCAACAACCCGCTGGCTGCCCTCGGCGTGGCCTTCGCCGTCGGCATCGTGTTCTCCAAGCTCTTCATGCGCTGAGCCGCGGGCCGGCGCACGAAACGAAGCCGGGCATTGCCCGGCTTCGTTCATGGCGGAGCGTCGCGCGGCGGCCGCCCCGGTTGCCCGCAGGCCGTCAGCCGATCGTGCGGATCTTGCCTTCGCTCACGTAGCGCTCGTACTCGTCGCGCGGGATGGCGGCCGAACCCGGGTTCGGCCCGTCGACCCAGCCCAGCGTCACGCTGTCTTCGCTGATCTCGATGTCGACCGGGCCGTCGGGGATCGGCACCAGCACGCCGTCGCCGGCACGGAAGTTCACCTCGCCTCGGATGAGGGCTTGTTGGGACATGGCGGGCTCCTTTCGTCTGTCCGTTGCCGACCATTTCAGCGGTGCCGCTGCCGGGTTTCTGTCAGCGAACTCCGACATGGGATGCCGGAGTTCGCGCGCAGCACATTCAGCAACAGGTGCTGTGCGTCGGGACGTTCCCCGTGCGACCGGCACGGGGCGAGGGCAGGGGCCGCTGCGACCGCGCGCCGGCGTGCGGGACTTACCGCTGGCCGGGAGCCGGAGCGGGCACGGGCGCCGCAGGGTGTGCCGACGGCGGGCGCTGCTCCATGTAGCCCTGGCCGTCCTTGACGCCCCGGCGCCCCAGTTCCTCCCAGGCGGTGCGCTGGTCGACCAGGCGGGCGAGGAACTCCATTTCCTCGTCGGTGTGGTTGATCGCCTGGGCGGGCGTGAGCATGCGGCCGTTGCGCGGCTGGACCTCGCCCCAGAACGACTGGTGGTAGCTCGAACGCGAGACGACGCGGTCGGCACCGGCGCTCACGTCGATCACGCCGTAGCAGTTGCACAGGTAGCTGCGCAAGTCCTGCTGCGGGAACACCTCGGTGTAGACCCCGGTGCCGCGGATGCCGCCGGTGAGGGCCGGCATGACGATCTGCCGGCTGGTGCCCTTGCCCCAGACGCTGGCCACCCCGCCGGTGAACAGCCGCAGCACGCTGACGACGTTGAGCATGGTGCCGCGCTCGACGACCAGGCGCGTGTTCTCGCGGACCTGGAAGGCCGAATTGCCGATGACGAACACCAGGTTGGCGCCGGGGCCGGTCTCGATGGTGTCGCCCGTCTGCACGGTCGACTGCAGGGTGAGGGCACGGCCGTTGGCCTGCGCGTCGCCGAGCAGTTCCACGATGTTGCCGCGCTGCTGCGCCTGCGCCGCGGCAAACCCGCCCAGGGCGGTCCAGGCGGCGGCTGCCTGCAGCACGCTGCGGCGGCGGAACCAGAGCAGTTCGCCTTCGCTGCGGCCCAGGAGCACGTGGCGGGTCATCGCAGGTCTTCGTCGGTGGCTGGGGAGGCCGGGCCGGGCGCGGCGTCGGGCTGGGGATCGGCGCTGAAGCTGTCGCGGAAGGTGAACCAGATCGAGGTGGAGAACATGGCCGCCATCAGCAGCGCCGCCGGCATCATCACCGCGCGCGCCGCGCTGGCGCCGCCGGCCAGGCCGCCGATCAGCGTGATCACGATGCCGGCCAGCAGGAACACGCCCATCCACACCAGGCTGTAGACGGTCAGCGCGCCCATGTTGCGCCAGCAGGCGACCGTGCTGAAGAACAGGCTCTTGGCGGGCGTGACGCCGTGCCAGTGCACCAGCGCCGGTGCGTGCCAGAACATCAGGAACAGCGGCGTGTGCAGCACCAGGGTGACCAGCGTGGAGACGTCGACCCGCGGATCGGTGGCGGCGCTCAGGGGCGCCGGGTCGGCGAACTGGGAGCCGAGCCAGGTGGCCAGCAGGGACCCGCTGGCGTAGACCAGGCCCAGCACCAGCATCGAGCGCGCGCGCTGGCGGCCGGCGCGGAAGGCGCTGACCAGGACCGTGGGCATGGGGAACTTGCCGGCCGATGCTTCGGCGGTGGCCGCCATCAGGCCGAGGGTGGCCGCCGGCACCAGCATGCCGCCGACCAGGGGGCCGATGACCGGCACGAACGAGATCACCAGCACCACCGCCATGTACATGAAGAACAGGCCGGCCAGGGCCAGCGGCTGCCGCAGGAAGGTGCGGATGCCCAGTTTGACCCAGGAAATGCCGGTGCGGGCCGGGACGACGTTGAGTTTCATGGATGCGGGATCACGCGGACACCGGGTGCGCGATGCGCCCGCGCAGCACGCGCTCGAAATGGGCCGGGTCGTGCGGCTTGAGCAGCGCCGCCTCGCGTGGCAGGTGGAAGTCCCACAGGCGCGACACCCAGAAGCGCAGGGCGCCGGCGCGCAGCATCGCGGGCAGCAGCTGGCGCTCGGCCGAGGCCAGCGGGCGCACGCGGGCGTAGGCGCGCACGAAGGCATCGAAGCGCACCGGGTCGTGCGCGCCGCTGGCCAGGTCGATGCACCAGTCGTTCAGGCACACGGCCAGGTCGAACAGCCAGCTGTCGACGCCGGCGAAGTAGAAGTCGAAGAAGCCGGTGAGCGCACCGTCCTCGAACATCACGTTGTCGCGGAACAGGTCGGCGTGCACCGGGCCGCGCGGCAGCGCTGCCCAGGCCGAGGAGGCCGCCACGTGGTTCTGGAACGCCAGCTCGGCGCGCAGCAGGGCCGCCTGCGCCGGCTCCACGAAGGGGAGCACCACCGGAACGGTCTCGTTCCACCAGGCCAGGCCGCGCAGGTTGGGCTGGCTGCGGTCGAAGCCGCGCGCGGCCAGGTGCATGCGCGCCAGCATCTCGCCGACGCTGGCGCAGTGGGCGGCGGTGGGCGCCAGCTCGCTGTGCCCGGGCAGGCGGTTCACCACCGCGGCCGGCTTGCCGCAGACGGTGTGCAGGATGTCGCCGGCCCGGTCGGCCTGCGGGTCGGGCACCGGGATGCCGCGGCTGGCCAGGTGCTTCATCAGGTGCAGGTAGAACGGCAGCTGGTCGTGCCCCAGGCGCTCGAACAGGGTCAGCACCCAGTGCGACGGCCGGCCGTCGTGCTCGGTGGTGGCGAAGTAGTTCGTGTTCTCGATCCCGCCCTGGATGCCGCGCAGCTCGCGCAGTTCGCCCAAGCCCAGCCGTGCCAGCAGCTCGCGCGCAATATCCTCCGGGACCTCGGTGAAAACTGCCATCGGTGACGGTCAGAACCGCAGGACGCTCCAGGACGGCTGGCCGCCGGCGCTGGATAGCCCGTTGCGCTGGTCGCCGGGGCGGCTGCGCTTGAGGTTGGCCGGATCGACCGTGTAGGAGGGGGCGCCGCCCTTGGGCTGCACCGTGATGCTCTCCGTCTGCCCGCCCATGCGCACTTCGTCGACACGGGAACCGGCGTCCTCATGCGTCATCCGCTCGATGCGCTGGTCGGACCGGCCCGGCAGGGGCGGTTCGGTCCGCTGCTGCTGCGCCTGGGCGGCGCCGGCGAGCAGCAGGAGGAGCAACGGGACGAGGCGGGACATGGCTGGATTGTAGGTGCGCCAGCAGCACGGATCGCCGCCGTCAAGCGCATCAAGGTTTCGCAAACGGTGCGAACGCAACCATTTTCGGATGGCGCCTTGGGTGGCCCGACCGATTGTTTCGCAGCTGTTCGGTCGGATGGACGCATCGCCGGTTCGGCACAATCGCCGCCATGAGCGAACCCGAGCATCCGAAGACCCTGTTGCTGGTGGACGGATCCAGCTACCTGTACCGCGCCTTCCATGCCATGCCCGACCTGCGCGCGGTGCCCGGGGACCCCGCCAGCCCGGCCACCGGCGCGATCCGCGGGATGATCAACATGATGCAGAAGCTGCGCAAGGACGTGCGGGCCGACTACGCGGCCTGCGTGTTCGACGCGCCGGGCAAGACCTTCCGCGACGACCTGTACCCGGACTACAAGGCCAACCGCTCGCCCATGCCCGACGACCTGCGGGCGCAGATCGAGCCCATCCACGAGGTCGTGCGGCTGCTCGGCTGGAAGGTGCTGAACGTGCCCGGCGTGGAGGCCGACGACGTCATCGGCACGCTGTCCTGCCTGGCCAGCGACCGCGGCGTGCGCACCGTCATCTCCTCGGGCGACAAGGACCTGAGCCAGCTGGTCAACGAGCAGGTGACCGTCATCGACACCATGAACGACAAGGTGCGCGACCTGGCCGGCGTGGAGGCCGAGTTCGGCGTGCCGCCGCGGCTGATGGTCGACTACCAGGCGCTGGTGGGCGACTCGGTCGACAACGTGCCCGGCGTCGACAAGGTCGGCCCCAAGACGGCGGTCAAGCTGCTGCAGGAGTACGGCTCGCTGGACGCCCTGATCGAGCGGGCCGCCGAGGTGAAGGGCGCGGTGGGCGAGAACCTGCGGCGCGCCCTCGAGTGGCTGCCCAAGGGGCGCGCGCTGCTCACCATCCGCAAGGACTGCGACCTGGCCGGGCACATCCCCGGGCTGCCCGGGCTGGACGACATCGTGATCGGCGGCCAGGACGTCGAGCGCCTGAAGGTGTTCTACGACCAGTACGGCTTCAAGGGCCTGGTCAAGCAGCTGGAGCAGCACGAGGTGCCGCCGGAGCTGATCGAGGAGCAGCGCTCGAAGAAGAAGGTGGGCCCGGGGCCCGGCACGGGAGGGCTGTTCGACGAGCCCGACCTGTCGGGGCTGTCGAAGGTCACCAACCTGCAGTACGAGACCCTGCTCACCTGGGAGCAGTTCGACGCCTGGCTGCCCCGCATCGAGGCGGCGCCGCTGGTGGCGCTGGACACCGAGACCAGCTCGCTGGACGAGATGCGGGCCGAGATCGTCGGCCTGTCGTTCTCGATCGAGCCCGGCGTGGCGGCCTACGTTCCGCTCGCGCACAGCTACGCCGGTGCGCCCGAGCAGCTGCCGCGCGAGCCGGTGCTGGCCCGGCTCAAGCCCTGGCTGGAGGACGCCGGCCGTCCCAAGCTGGGCCAGCACGTCAAGTACGACCGCCACGTGTTCGCCAACCACGGCATCGAGGCGCGCGGCTACGCCCACGACACCATGCTGCAGAGCTACGTGCTCGAGGTCCACAAGCCGCACGGCCTGGCCAGCCTGGCCGAGCGCCACCTGGGGCGCAGCGGCATCGACTTCGAGACCATCGCCGGCAAGGGCGCGCACCAGATCCCGTTCCAGCAGGTGCCGATCGACAAGGCGGCCGAGTACTCCTGCGAGGATTCCGACCAGACCCTGGACGTGCACCTGGCGCTGTGGCCCAAGCTGGAGCGCGACGCGCGCCTGCGCTACATCTACGACCTGGAGATGCGCAGCAGCGAGGCGCTGTACCGCATCGAGCGCAACGGCGTGCTCATCGACGCCGGGCAGCTGTCCCGCCAGAGCCACGAGCTGGGGCAGCGCATCATGCAGCTGGAACAGGAGGCGCACGAGCTGGCCGGCCAGCCGTTCAACCTGGGCAGCCCCAAGCAGATCGGCGAGATCTTCTTCGGCAAGCTCGGCCTGCCGGTCGTGAAGAAGACCGCCAGCGGGGCGCCCAGCACCGACGAGGAGGTGCTGGAGAAGCTGGCCGAGGACTACCCGCTGCCGGCCAAGATCCTGGAGCACCGCGGCCTGTCCAAGCTCAAGGGCACCTACACCGACAAGCTGGCGCAGCTGGCCCACCCCCGCACCGGCCGCGTGCATACCCACTACGCCCAGGCGGTGGCGGTCACCGGGCGGCTGTCGTCCAACGACCCCAACCTGCAGAACATCCCCGTCAAGACCGCCGAGGGCCGGCGCATCCGCGAGGCCTTCGTCGCGCCGCCCGGCCATGCCATCGCCAGCGCCGACTACAGCCAGATCGAGCTGCGCATCATGGCCCACCTGTCGGAGGACCCGGCGCTGCTGCGGGCCTTCACCGAGGGCCTGGACGTGCACCGGGCCACGGCGTCGGAGGTGTTCGGCGTCGCGCCCGACCAGGTGACCAGCGAGCAGCGCCGCTACGCCAAGGTGATCAACTTCGGCCTGATCTACGGCATGAGCAGCTTCGGGCTGGCGCGCAACCTGGGCATCGAGACCAAGGCCGCGGCAGCCTACATCGACCGCTATTTCCAGCGCTATCCCGGCGTCAAGCACTACATGGACGAGACCCGCGCCTCGGCCAAGGAGCGCGGCTTCGTCGAGACGGTGTTCGGGCGCCGGCTGTACCTGCCGGAGATCAACTCGCCCAACGGGCCGCGGCGTGGCGGCGCCGAGCGGGCGGCGATCAACGCGCCCATGCAGGGCACGGCGGCCGACCTGATCAAGCTGTCGATGGTGAGGATCCAGGACCTGCTGGACGCCCAGGGGCGTGGCACCCGGATGATCATGCAGGTGCACGACGAACTGGTGTTCGAGGTGCCCGAGGCCGAGGTCGAGTGGGTGCGCACCGAGATCCCGCGCGTGATGGCGGGCGTGGCCGAACTGCGGGTGCCGCTGCTGGCCGAGATCGGCGTCGGGCCGAACTGGGAACAGGCCCACTAGCCCGCCGTGCCGCCGCGGGCCGGTCGGCAACGGTGAGCGGGCCAATTCCGCGTGCGGGGCCACGCCGGGTCGACGCGGCCCTGATAATGGGTGTCCCATGGCCGCCGACAGTCCCAAGCCCACGCCCACCCCCGTGCCGTTCGCCTTCCCCGGCGACCGCGCCACTGCTCCCATGGCGCTGGAGGAGAACAGCCCGTCCGCCTGGCAACGCTTCGAGGACCTCCTGAGCCACCAGGAGATGCAGTTCGACCGCACCAAGCAGCTGACGCAACCGCCGCAGGGCGATGCCTTCGCGCCCACGCAGCCGATGGATGCCAGCGCGCTGCCCGGCGTCAGCCGCGACCGGCAGCCGCAGCGCCCCATCACCCAAGACGAGGTGATGGTGCTGGCGCGCCGCAACAACCGCGCCTGCCCGCGGCCGCAGCCGTGGATGGCCTTTCACCAGTTGCTCCCCAGCCGCGTGCAGCAGGGCCGCACCGTCGACGCGCCGCTGCCCCTGATCGCCGGCGCCTGGAACGCGGCCTCGCCCATGCAGAAGCGCCTGCGCCTGCGCGACCAGATCGAATGGGCCGAGCGTGCCGGCGCTTTGATCGCGGTCTATGACTTCCTGCTCGCGTTGCCGGAGGAGGAGTGGTTTCATTTCGATGACTGACTTGGCGGGCTAGCCGCCGCGTCCGTCATCACTGAAACCAGGCAGGGAACCCCCTCACCCCAGCCCTCTCCCCCGGGGGGGGGGAGGGGGCGGGGCTTGAAGGTGCCGTGGCCGCGTCCGGTGTGAGGCGTCGTGCGGGCGGCCTCCATCCCCGGAATCCCGCATTGCGGGCTTGCCCGCGATCCATCGCCGACCCCGTCATCGCGGCCTTGAGCCGCAATCCATCCCCGGTTCTCGCCATTGCGGCCTGAGCCGCATCCATCCCCCGACCTCGTCATTGCGGGCTTGACCCGCAATCCATCTCCTGAACGCGGGTCGGGTGCGGCATGGATTCCGGGGATGGATGCCGGGTCGAGCCCGGCATGACGACAGGGGTGAGATGGTGGCCCTCAGCGACCGGTGGCCGTCAGCGCCCCCGACTCCCCCGGCGCCTACAACAGCCCCCGCGCCTCCAGCGCCTCGCGCACGTCGGCGGGCTGCCTGACCAGGACGGCCTGCAGGCCCAGCGCCTGCGCCGCTTCGCAGTTCTCCGGCAGGTCGTCGAAGAACAGGACCTCATGGGCCGGCAGGTCCAGGGACTGCAGGACGTGCGCGAACGCCTCCGGCGCCGGCTTGCGGTGGCCGATCTCGTGCGAGACGAAGACGCGCGCGAAGCGGGGCAGCAGGCCGGGGAAGCGCTCCTCGATCGCGGCGACGTGCGTCACGTTGGTGTTCGACAGTGCGTGGCAGGGCACGGCCGTCCGGACGCGGTCGATCAGTGTCGTGGTTTCGGCGATCTCGGCCAGCAGCAGGGCGTTCCAGCCGTCGCGGATGCGGGCGTCGTCGCCTTCCAGTTCCAGGTGGCCGCGCAGGTACTCGAACCAGCCGGCGGCGTCGAGCGCGCCGGTCTCGTGGCGGCAGTACGCCGCATCGACGGCAAAGCGCGCCTGCAGCGCCGCGGCCGGCAGCCGGCTGTGGGCGGCCCAGGCCTGCAGGGAGCGGCCGACGTCGACGTCGACCACCACGTTGCCCAGGTCGAACAGCAGGGCCCGGGGACGGGCCGGTGGGGCTACTGCTTCTCCGACCACAGCACTCCGCCGGTGGCCCAGTCGCTGCGCTTGATGTCGTACAGCAGGATGTCGACCGCTTCGGGCTTGCTGCCCAGGGTCTCGACCACGGCCTTGGTGAGGGCCTGGACCAGGTTCTTCTTCTGTTCGGGCGTGCGGCCCTCCATCAGTTCGACGCGCAGCGTGGGCATGGTTGCTCCTAGTGGAAAGGCGCCGATTCTAGGTTTGCCGGATGGACCACCGGCCCGCGCCTGCTGCCGAGGTTGGTAAGATCGATCCAGCAGGTCTGCCGAGCCGCCACCCGGGCGGCTTCTTCGTTTCCGGGCCTGCCGCCCCGCATCCGCGACCACCGAATGACCGTCCTCGCGATCTTCTGCGCCACCCTGGCCGCCGGCATCGGCAGCGTGTGGCTGGCCGCCGGCCTCATGCGCCTGGGCCTGCTCGGCCCGGCGGACAGCAGCCGGCCCGGGGCCCAGCATCTCCTGAGCCTGGCGGCCGGCGCGCTGCTGGCCACCGCCTTCATGCACCTGCTGCCCGAGGCGTTCGAGAGCGGCGCCAGCGCGCGTGCCCTGTTCGTCACGCTGCTGGTCAGCGTGGTGTTCTTCTTCCTGCTGGACAAGGCCGAACTCTGGCACCACGGCCATGAACACAGCCACGACCTCGGACATGCAGAACAGCACGACCAGGGCGCCGGCCACCGCTATGTCGACGCGCACGGCCACGCGCATGCGCATGTGCACGGCCATGCGCATGGCCACGCGCACATCCATCTGCACGGCCCGGCGCACGGCCGCACGTCGGGCGGCTGGGCCGTGCTGGCCGGCGACAGCGTGCACTGCTTCGGCGACGGCGTGCTCATCGCTTCGGCCTTCGTCGCCGACCTGCGGCTGGGTGCCGTGGCGGCGCTGGCCGTGCTGGCCCATGAGGTGCCCCACCACATCGGCGACCTGGCCGTGCTGCGCGAGACCAGCGGCAGCCGTCGCGCCGCGCTGGTGAAGGTGTCGCTGGCGGGGGCGGTCACGCCGCTGGGCGGCCTGGTCGGCTGGGTGCTGGTCGACCGGCTGGAGTCGCTGCTGCCCTACCTGCTGGTGGTCGCCAGCAGCAGCTTCGTCTACGTCGCGCTGGCCGACCTCATCCCGCAACTGCAGAAGCGGCTGTCTGCGCGCGAGACGGCGGCCCAGGTGTCCTGGCTCGCCGCCGGCATCGCGCTGGTGGCGCTGGTCGGCCAGTTCGCGCACTGAGCGGGCGCGGCCGCGCGCCGTGCCGAAACTGGCTGTTGCAGACCGCCCGCGCAGTCCTACACCGATTCATCCTTGTCCGACAGGGTGCCCTGTGCCCTCGTCCTAACGTCATCTCGTGCGGCGGGCGCGGGCTCCGCCGTGATCGACGACAGCAAGGAGCAGCACATGCCATCACGGGATTGGGACGACCGCGACCGTCAGCAGGGCGGGCAGGGTCGCTGGCAGCAGGACCAGGGACGCGAGGCGCAAGGCCGCGATCCGCAGGGCCGCGACATGCGCAGCCAGCAGGGCGCGCAGCAGCGTGGCAGCGCGGGGGAGGCTTCGCGCGGTTACGGTGACATGGGATCCCAGCAATCGGGCGGCTATGGCGGCTACGGCGGCGAACGCCATGCCGAAGGCCGCGGCGGCCAGGAGTCGCGCTGGCGCGGCGACGAGTACGGCGGTGAATCGCGGGCGCAGGAAGGCTGGGGCCGCGGCGGCTACGGCCAGGGTTCGCAGGACCAGAGCGGCTACGGCGGCCAGGGCAGCTACGGCGGCCAGTCGGGCTACGGGGACCAGGGCGGCTATGCCGGCGGCCGGTCCGGCGCCGGAGGCTGGGGCCGGGCCGACGAACGCAATCGCGGCCACGACATGGGCTACGGCCAGCAGCAGGGCCAGCCGTACGGCGGCATGGGCACGCAGTACGGGCAGGGCGGCTACGGCAGCCAGGGCGGGGCCTGGGGCGGCCAGCAGGGGCAGTACGGCGAACCGGGCCATGGCCAGCAGGGCTACGGCCAAAGTGGCACCTGGGGCAGCCAGCACGAGCAGCACGGCCAGCAAGGCTACGGTGGCAGGGGTGGCCAGCACGAGCAACAGGGCTACGGCGCGCAGGGCGGCCATGGCCAGCCGCAATATGGCGGCGGCCTGCAGGGCGGCTATGGCGGGCAGGGCGCCGGGCACCACCACCATGACCCGGACTACCACCAGTGGCGTGAAGAGCAGATCCGCAACCTGGACCAGGACTACGAGCACTGGCGCCAGGACCGCTACCGCAAGTTCTCCGACGAATTCAACAGCTGGCGCGCCAGCCGCAGCGGCGGCCAGGGCCAGAACACCGGCGTGCCGCCGCAGACCACCGGCGGCAATTTTGGGCCCACCGGCGGCGCCACCGGCTCGCACCAGGGCAGCGGCGCCAGCGGCGCCGGCGGTTCGGGCGGCGGGTCCGCGACCGACCTGCGCGGCTCCAGCGGCATGGGCTCGGTCGGCAGCAGCATGAGCGGCGCGGCGGGTGCCCAGGCCGCGCGCGCCGGCGAGGCCGCGCAGGGCTCGGGAACGGGCAGCGGCTCGACCACGTCCGGCAGTGGCGGCAGCACCGGGTCATCCGGTTCCCGCAAATAAGAGGGATCAAATGCGGCGCGGGGAGCGCCGCTTGTCATGCAGGAGCAGTTCGATGCAACGACCCCAGCTTTCCGCCATCGCGATGGCCATGCTGTTGTCGGCCGGTGGCGCCCTGGCGCAGGCGAGCGGCGCGACCCAGCCGGCGGGCGCCGGCGGCACCGGCACGTCCGCCACCGGCGGCCGTTCGGCGCCGGCCGCGCAACCCGGCGAGGGCACGCGCCAGACGGAGTCCAGGAAGGATGACAAGGTGTCGGCGGACGACCGCAAGTTCATCCAGAGGGCTGCCGGCAGCGGCATGTACGAGGTGCAGGTGGCCCAGCTGGCCACGACGCGCGCGAAGGACCCCGACGTCAAGGCCTTTGCCGACATGCTGGTGGACCAGCACACCAAGGCCAACGACGAGCTCACCATGCTGGCCAACGCCAAGGGCGTCGAGCTGCCGGCCGCACCGCCGCACGCCATGCGGCGCGACGTCGAGCAGATGGGCAAGAAGAAGGCCGACGAGTTCGACAAGGACTTCATCCGGACGGTGGGCATCCAGGACCACGAGAAGGACATCAAGGACTTCGAGAAGGCCAGCAAGGACGTGAAGGACCCGGAGCTCAAGGCCTGGGTCACCAGGACCCTGCCGACCCTCAAGGAGCACCTCGCGCAGGCGCGCAAGCTGCAGGACGGCGGCAAGGGCACGGACGCGCAGAAGATGGGCGCCGGCGCCAGCAAGCCGGGCGCGGCAACCGGCGCGAACAAGGATGCGGCCGACCATGGCGGCGCCAGCACCCAGACCGGTGGCGGGAGTGGCGCCAACAAGACAGGCAGCTAGCGCCACGAGACGTCCTACACGGCTGTCGGCCGGTTCTGACATCGCGGGGCCGATCGCGGCCCAACAATAGCGAGAGCGCTCCGCGGGGGCGCGCGATGGAGGCGGTGGTGGTGGTCGGTCGGCGATGGGTCTGGGGTGCATTGGCGGCGGCCGGGTTGTTGTTGATCGCGCGCGGCGTACGGGCACAGGACCCCGCCCAGGCCGAAGGTCCGCTGCTGATCGAGCCGAACGCGCCGTCTTCCCAGGAGGAGAGCGCCGTCCCGGTCCTGCCCCGCAAACCCGCGGAGTCGCCGCGCAAGGCACCGCCCGCTCCCGCTGCCGCAGTCAAGGCCGAGCCCGCACGGCGTTGGGACGGTTATGCCGCCGAGTCGGCGCGCACGGCGACGCGCCTGCCGCCCGACGAGCGCGAAGCCCGCGGCTTCCTGCGTGCCGCCGCCATGCATGGGCGGCTCGAGGCCGAAGCCAGCCGGCTGGCGCGCGCCCGCGGCCGCACGCCTGGCGTGCTGGCGTTCTCCGACAGCGTCCTGGAATACCGGGAAACCGCCGACGCCGAACTGCAGCACCTGCTGCACGCCCGCGGCATGGCGCTTCCCATGATGGACAACGCCCAGCGCAAGGCGCTCAACCGCCTGGGTCGGTCGCAGGGCGCGAAGTTCGATCGCCAGTACGTCGAGCTGGTCGGGCCGGAGCAGCAGCGTGTGGCGGTCCAGAACTACGAACGGGCGCTGGCCGCCGCGACCGACCCGGCGCTCAAGGCCTGGATCGAGCGCCAGCTGCCGCTCCTGCGCCAGCAGGAGGAGGCCGCACGGCAACTGGCCGGCGGCGAATCGCGCCGCGGCCGCGCGGACGGCGTGCGGCCGGCCTCCTGGCCCACCGAACGCCCGGCCCTGCGCTGATCAGGGAGCCCCGTAGCCGCCGCCGCCCGGCGTGTGGATCTCGAACACGTCGCCGGGGCCCATCGCCACCGAGCCGATGTGGTCGAGCGGCTCCACGCGGCCGTCGGCGCGCACCACGCGGTTGACGCCCACCTGGCCGGGCTGGCCCCCGGCCATGCCGAAGGCGCCGTGCCGGCGCCCGTTGGACAGGATGCTGGCCGTCATGGCTTCCAGGAAGCGCACCCGGCGGATGCCGCCGTGGCCGCCCGACCAGCGCCCGGCGCCGCCGGAGCCGTGCCGGATCTCGTAGCTGTCGAGCCGCACCGGGAAGCGGAACTCCAGGATCTCGGGGTCGGTCAGGCGCGAGTTGGTCATGTGGGCCTGGACCACGCTGGTGCCGTCGAAGCCGCCGCACGGCCGGCCGGCCGCGTCGAACAGGCCGCCGGCGCCCGAGCCGCCCGAGATGGTCTCGTAGTACTGGTGGCGCTCGTTGCCGAAGGTGAAGTTGTTCATGGTGCACTGGCCCGCCGCCATCACGCCCAGCGCGCCGTAGAGCGCGTTGGTGATGCAGGTGGAGGTCTCGACGTTGCCGGCCACCACGGAGGCGGGTGGGTTCGGGTTGAGCATCGAGCCCGGCGGGATGAGCACCTGGAGCGGCTTGAGGCAGCCGGCGTTGAGCGGGATGTCGTCGTCGACCAGGGTGCGGAACACGTACAGCACCGCGGCCATGCAGACGGCCGTCGGCGCATTGAAGTTGTTCTCCTGCTGTGGCGAGGTGCCGGTGAAGTCGATCTCGGCACTGCGGGCCGCGGCATCGACGCGGATCGCCACCCGGATCTGCGCGCCGTTGTCCAGCGGCAGCGTGAACTGCCCGTCCTTCAGCCGGGTGATCACGCGCCGCACCGACTCCTCGGCGTTGTCCTGCACGTGCCGCATGTAGGCCTGCACCACGTCGAGGCCGAACTGCCCGACCATCTTGCGCAGTTCCTGCACGCCCTTCTCGTTGGCGGCGATCTGCGCTTTCAAATCCGCCATGTTCTGCTCGGGGTTCCGGCTGGGGTGTTGACCGCTCCTGAGCAAGGCCAGCATCTCCGCCTCCCGCAGCACGCCGCGGTCGACCAGCTTGACGTTGTCGATCTGCACCCCTTCCTCCTCGATGCGGGTCGAGAACGGGGGCATGGAGCCGGGCGTGGTGCCGCCGATGTCGGCGTGGTGGCCGCGCGAGCCGACGTAGAACAGGGGCCGGGCGTCCGGCGCGGCATCGTCGCCGTACACCGGCGTGATCACGGTGACGTCGGGCAGGTGGGTGCCGCCGTGGTAGGGGTCGTTCAGCACGTAGACGTCGCCGGGCGCCATGGTGGCGCGGTTCTCGCGGATGACGGTCTTGATGCTCTCGCCCATGGAGCCCAGGTGCACCGGCATGTGCGGTGCGTTGGCGATGAGGTTGCCCTCGGCGTCGAACAGCGCGCAGGAGAAGTCCAGCCGCTCCTTGATGTTCACCGAGTAGGCGGTGTTCTGCAGCTGCAGGCCCATCTGCTCGGCGATGTTCATGAACAGGTTGTTGAACACCTCCAGCAGCACCGGGTCGACCTGCGTCCCGGCGGCGTAGGTCAGCGCGCGCGGCACGCGGCGGTCGAGCACCAGGTGGTCGAGGTCGGTGAGGGCGGCCTGCCAGCCCGGCTCGACGACGGTGGTGGCGTTCTTCTCCGCGATGATGGCCGGGCCGGCGATGGTGTCGCCCGGGCGCAGGTCCTCGCGCACTACCAGCGCAGCCTGGTGCCACTGGCCGCCGGAGTACATGCGCACCGTCTCGCGGCGCGGCACCTCGCGCGGCGGATGGACCGGCTGGCGCTGCTCGGCCGGCGCGTCGCCGGCCACCACCGCCTCCACCGACACCGCCTCGACCACCAGCGCCTTGCCCTGCATCAGGAACGAGAAGCGCTGCCGGTAGGCGGCCTCGAAGCCGGCCTGGATGGACGCCAGGTCGCCGAACGGCACCACCAGCGCCGAGTCGCTGCCCTGGTAGCGCACGTGCACCCGGCGCGCCACCCGCAGCGCGCCCGCACTGACCTGCTGCCGCTCGAGGTCGGCACTGGCGGCCGCGGCCAGGGCGTCGAGCCGCCGCCCGACCTCGGCCAGCGCCGCCGCTTCCAGGGGCAGTTCCACCGCCTGCTCGCGGATCACGTTCTGGTCGGCCAGGCCCATGCCGTAGGCCGACAGCACGCCGGCCAGCGGGTGCACGAAGACCCGCGTCATGCCCAGCGCATCGGCCACCAGGCAGGCGTGCTGGCCGCCGGCGCCGCCGAAGCACTGCAGCGTGTAGCGGGTGACGTCGTAGCCGCGCGCCACCGAGATCTTCTTGATCGCGTTGGCCATCTGCTGCACGGCGATGGCGATGAAGCCCTCGGCCACCTCCTCGGGCGAGCGGCCGGTGCGTTGCGCGAGGGCGCCGAACTTCTCCTCGGCGGCCCGGGCGCTCAGCGGCTCGTCGGCGCCGGGGCCGAACACCTGCGGGAAGTGGCGCGGCTGGATCTTGCCGACCATGACGTTGGCATCCGTCACTGCCAGCGGGCCGCCGCGGCGGTAGCAGGCCGGGCCGGGGTTGGCGCCGGCGCTCTGCGGGCCGACGCGGAAGCGCGCGCCGTCGAACTCCAGGATGGAGCCGCCGCCGGCCGCCACCGTGTGGATGCTCATCATGGGCGCTCGCATGCGCACGCCCGCCACCTGGGTCTCGAACTCGCGCTCGAACTCGCCCGCGAAGTGCGACACGTCGGTCGAGGTGCCGCCCATGTCGAAGCCGATCACCCGCGCGTGGCCGCCGAGCGCCGCCGTCCGCGCCATGCCGACGATGCCGCCGGCGGGGCCGGAGAGGATGGCGTCCTTGCCCTGGAAGGCGTGGGCGTCGGTCAGTCCGCCGGAGGACTGCATGAAGAACAGCCGCACGCCCGGCATCTCGGCCGCGACCTGCTCGACGTAGCGGCGCAGGATGGGCGACAGGTAGGCATCGACCACGGTGGTGTCGCCGCGGCTGACGAACTTCATCATCGGGCTGGTGCCGTGCGAAGTGCTCACCTGCGTGAAGCCGGCATCGCGCGCGATGCGGGCCGCGGCGGCCTCGTGCGCGGTGTAGCGGTAGCCGTGCAGGAACACCACCGCGCAGCTGCGCAGGCCCGCGGCGTGGGCCGCGGCCAGCTGCTCCCTCAGGTGCGCCTCGTCCAGGGCCTCGATCAGCTCGCCCTGCGCTGCCACGCGCTCGCGGGCCTCGATCACGCGCGCGTACAGCAGCTCGGGCAGCACGATGTGGCGGTCGAACAGGCGCGGGCGGTTCTGGTAGGCGATGCGCAGCGCGTCGCGGAAGCCCCGGGTCGTGACCAGCACGGTGGGCTCGCCCTTGCGCTCGAGCAGGGCGTTGGTCGCCACCGTCGTGCCCATCTTCACGCACTCGACCTGGTCGGGCCGGATCGGCTCGCCCGGCTGCAACTCCAGCAGGTGGCGGATGCCGGCCACGGCGGCGTCGCGGTACTGCTCGGGGTTCTCGGACAGGAGCTTGTGCGTGACCAGGGTGCCGTCGGGCCGCCGGCCGACGACGTCGGTGAAGGTGCCGCCACGGTCGATCCAGAACTGCCAGCGGGCGGACGGTGTGGAAGTGGATTGGTCGCTCATCGGAAGGAAGGTCGGGTCGGCTTCCGGGGGCCGGAAGCGGGCAGAGGCAGCGGACCATGGTACCGCCTGGCCTTCGACCACCGTGGCCCGGTGGCCCGCTGCGCACGGGGTGCCGGTCGGCTAGGCCGCCAGCGCCTGCAGCAGCTCGCGCGTCACCGCCTGCGGCTCCTCGTGGTGCAGCCAGTGCGTGGCCCGCGGGAACGGCACCAGCGTGCCGCGGTCGCACAGGGCCAGGGCGGCATCGGCCAGCGTGCGGTCGAGCAGGGGGTCCTGTTCGCCCCAGAGGATGGAGACTGGCAGCGCCAGCCGGCGTGCCGGCGTGGGCGGGTCCAGCGCCAGGGCGCGGTACCAGTTGAGCATCGCCGTCAGTGCGCCGGGCTGCCCCCATTGTGCGCGGTAGCGATCGACCAGGTCGGGCGGCACCGAGCCGGGCCGGCCGGCGGCCGCCAGGGCGCGGCGCAGGCCGGCGTAGTCGTGGGCGCGCAGCAGCAGTTCGGGCGCCAGCGGCAGCTGGAACGCGCCGACTTACCAGCTGCGCACCACCTGCGTCGGGTGGCGCAGGGCGTGCGTCGCGACAGTGCCGGTATGGGCCCCGTTCAGCACGACCAGGCGCTGCACGCGCTCGGGGTAGACGGTGGCCAGGTGCCAGCCGATTGCCGCGCCCCAGTCGTGGCCCACGACCGAGAAGCGGCCCGCGCCGGCCGCGTCGGCCAGCCCGACCACGTCGCGCGCCAGCATGCTCAGGCGGTAGTCGGCCAGGGCGGACGGCTTGGACGAGCCGGCATAGCCGCGCTGGTGGGGGGCCAGCACCCGCAGCCCGGCGCCGGCGAGCGCCGGCACCTGCTGCTGCCAGGCATCGGCCGACTCGGGAAAGCCATGCAGCAGGATCACCAGCTCGCCGCGCGCCGGCCCGGCCGAGGCGACCTCGAGCCGGATGCCGTTGGTGGCCAGCTGCTGCAGCTCCATCCGGCCATTGTCGGCGCGGCGCGCGGCGGGGGCGTCACAGTCGGTTGCCGATGGGTTCGCCGCCCGCCCGGCGCGCGCCGGCGGGCGTAGAGTCCGGGCATGGCTGATGACTCCCGTGCCGGCACTGACGCGGCGCCCCTGCGCGCGCTCCCCGGCAGCACCCCCCTAGTGTTCGACTCGCCGCACAGCGGCACCTGGTATCCCCCCGATTTCGACCATGCGTGCGACCGGGCGCTGCTGCGGCGCGCCGAGGACACGCACGTCGAGAAGCTGTACGCGTTCGCGCCCGACCTGGGCATCGCCTGGATCGAGGCGCTGTTCCCGCGCAGCTACCTCGACGCCAACCGCAGCGAGCGCGAGATCGACAGCGAGATGCTGGACGGCGCCTGGCCGGGGGCGCTGGAGACCGACCCCGTCATCCTGTCCAAGGTGCGGCTGGGCAAGGGCCTGATCTGGCGCAACCTGGACGACGGCGAGGCGGTCTATGCGCGCCGGCTGCGGCCGCAGGAAGTGCAGGAGCGGATCGAGAGCTACTGGCGCCCCTACCATGCCGCGGTGGCGCAGGCGATCGAGGCGGCGCATGCGCGCCATGGCTACAGCATCCACCTCAACTGCCATTCGATGCCGGCGATCGCGGCCACCTTCGCGACCGACTACCCCGGGCTGGCCCACGCCGACTTCGTGGTCGGCGACCGCGACGGCACCACCGCCGACCCGCGCCTGACGGCCCGGCTCGCCGACTTCCTGCGCGGGCGCGGTTACGACGTCGAGGTCAACTTCCCCTACAAGGGCGTGGAACTGGTGCGCCGCTACGGCGACCCGGCCCGCCAGCGCCACAGCATCCAGCTGGAAGTCAACCGCAAGCTCTACATGGACGAGGACACGCTCGAACTGCACGCCGGCAGCGAGCGCCTGCAGGCCGACCTGCGCGCGATGGCCGAGATGCTGCTGGGGCTCGATCCGCGGGGACTCTGAAGGCCTGCTCCCGCTCTCGCGTTCGCCTGCTACTTCGCCTTCGGCACCCGCCCCATCAGGTAGAACTCCGGGTTCGGCTGCATGTCGGAGAAGCTGGCCATCCGGTTCGACAGGCCGAAGAAGGCCGTGATGGCGGCGATGTCCCAGATGTCCTCGTCGGAGAAGCCGTGCGCATGCAGCGGCGGGAAGTCGGCCTCCTCGATCTCGTTCGAGCGCAGGCACACCTTCATCGCGAAGTCGAGCATGGCGCGCTGGCGCGGCGTGATGTCGGCCTTGCGATGGTTGACGGCCACCTGGTCGGCCACCAGGGGCTTCTTCTCGTAGATGCGCAGCAGGGCGCCGTGCGCCACCACGCAGTACAGGCAGCTGTTGGCCGCGCTGGTGGCGGTGACGATCATCTCCCGGTCGCCCTTGGTGAGCGAGCCTTCCTCCTTGAGCATCAGCGCATCGTGGTAGGCGAAGAACGCGCGCCATTCGGCCGGCCGGCGGGCCAGTGCGAGGAACACGTTGGGCACGAAGCCGGCCTTGTCCTGCACCTCGAGGATGCGGGCGCGGATGTCCTCGGGCACCTGCTCGAGGGTGGGGGCGGGGTAGCGGTTCACGGGCGGTCTCCTGGGTGCGGCGGGATGATAAGCGGCGCTCCTGCCGGGCTATCCCGGGGACCGCAACGGCACAGCCGCTTGTCGGAGAGGGCGCGGCTCGCCGGCCCGAGGCGCTGGTGTTCTCCCTGTTGAATAGAAAAATTCGATGGCTGGAATGATGTCAATTGTCTTTTCACATCCAGCAGCGAAAAACACAATGGCGCCTCTCCAGCAGAAAGGACCCGCCCCATGCAGCAGACCCGCCTCACCACCGCATCCGGTATCCCCGTCGCCGACAACCAGAACAGCCTGACAGCCGGGCCGCGCGGCCCCCTCCTGCTGCAGGACTTCCACCTGATCGAGAAGCTGCAGCACTTCAACCGCGAGCGCATCCCCGAGCGCGTCGTCCATGCCAAGGGCTCGGGCGCCTTCGGCAGCTTCACCGTCACGCACGACATCACGCGCTACACCCGGGCGAAGCTGTTCGACGCGGTGGGCAAGACCACCGATGTCTTCCTGCGCTTTTCCACCGTCGGCGGCGAGCGCGGCTCGGCCGACACCGAGCGAGACCCGCGCGGCTTCGCCGTGCGCTTCTACACCGAGGACGGCAACTGGGACCTGGCGGGCAACAACACGCCGATGTTCTTCATCAAGGACCCGATCAAGTTCCCCGACTTCGTGCACACCCAGAAGCGCGACCCGCGCACCAACCTGAAGTCGGCCGACATGATGTGGGACTTCTGGAGCCACGCGCCGGAATCCCTGCACCAGGTGACCATGCTGTTCTCCGACCGGGGCACGCCGGACGGCTACCGCCACATGGACGGTTTCGGCAGCCACACCTTCAGCCTGGTCAACGCCGCCGGCGAGCGCGTCTGGGTCAAGTGGCACTTCAAGACCCGGCAGGGCATCCGCAACCTGTCGGCGCAGGAGGCGGTGCGGCTGGCCGGCACCGACCCGGACTACGCCCAGCGCGACCTGTACGACGCCATCCGCGCCGGCGACTACCCGCGCTGGGACGTCTTCCTCCAGGTGATGACGGACGCCGAGCGCCAGGCCTGGGAGCAGCGCACCGGCTGGAACGCCTTCGACCTCACCAAGGTGTGGCCGCACAAGGACTTTCCGCGCATCCCGGTGGGCGTGCTGGAGCTGAACCGGAATCCGGACAACTACCACGCCGACGTGGAGCAGGCGGCGTTTTCGCCGGCCAACGTGGTGCCGGGCCTGGGCTACAGCCCCGACAAGATGCTGCAGGGCCGCCTGTTCGCCTACCACGACGCGCAGCTGTACCGGGTGGGCACCAACCACCAGAACCTGCCGGTGAACCGGCCCCGCTGCCCGTTCCACAACCAGCAGCGCGATGGCGCGATGGCCGTCTCCAACGGCGGCGCGGCGCCCAACTACGCCGTGGTGCAGGCCAACGGCACCGACGCGCGCGGCTTCGGCCACGGCGACGACGGTTGGGCGCTGGAGGGTGCGGCCGGCCGCTACGACGCCCGCGGCACCGAGGACGACTACACCCAGGCCGGCAACCTGTTCCGCCTGTTGCCGGCCGACGAGCAGGACCGCCTGACCACCAACCTGGCGAACGCGCTGTCCGCCGTGACGGTGCCGGCGACGATCGAGCGCCAGCTGGCGCACTTCACGCGTGCCGATCCCCGCTACGGCGCGGAGGTGGCCCGGAAGCTGCACGTCCAGCGGGGCGGCGCCCCCGTCTCGGTGGTCAAGGGCGCCGCGTAGCGAGTTTCTGGCGCCCGCTGTCAATCCAGCTCGATGGACGTGCGCAGCAAGCCTGCCGGATCGGCGCTCGGCCCGACCAGGATCTCGACCTCGCCCGCATCGGACACCGGCTGCAGGTCCGGCCCGAGGTAGCACAGGTCGGACACGGGCAGGTCCAGCTTCACCACGCCGGTGTCGCCGGACGGCAGTCGCAGCTTGGCGTAGCCCTTGAGCTCCAGCACGGGCCGGGTGACGCGGCTGAGCCTGGCGCGGACGAACAGGAAGAGGGTCTCTTCGGCCTCGCGCGGGCCTTCGTTGCGAACCCGGACGCGGATCTCCAGCGTGTCGTGCCGGCGCGCGCGACGCGGCGTGACCTGGAGGTCGTCGTGGCGGAAGCGGCCGTAGGTCAGGCCGTGGCCGAACGCGTACAGCGGGCTGTTGTCGACGTCCTGGTACCGGCTCGTGTAGGCGACATCGGCGCTCATCGGCCGGCCGGTGGGCCGCTCGCCGAAGCAGACCGGCACCTGGCCGACCGCGCGTGGCCAGCTCATGGGCGTGCGGCCGCTGGGGGAGGCCAGGCCCGTGAGCACGTCGGCCAGCGCGTGGCCGGCCTCGACGCCGAGGAACCATGCGGCCAGCACTGCATCGGCATGCTCGGCCAGCCAGGGAATGACCAGGGGACGGCCCGAAAACACGACCGCGACGACCGGGATGCCGGTTGCGTGCGCACGGGCGATCACTGCTTCGGCCAGGGCCGTCTGGCGGCCGGGAAGTGCCGGCGTGGCGCGGCTCGCCGCTTCGCCGCTCATCGTCACGCTCTCGCCCAGGCACAGCACGACCGCGGCGACGCCCACGCACAGCGCGGCGGCGGCGTCGATGCCACTGTCGTCGCCGCCCTCGATGGCGACGCCCGCCGCGTGGCGGATCGAGGCCTGCGGCAGCGCGGCGCGCAGTCCGGCCAGCACGCTCGTGGCCGGCTCGTGTTCGCCGGCGCCCCACCATGGGCCTTTCATCTCGGAGCTGGCGTCGGCCAGCGGGCCGATCACGCACAGCGCCGCCGGCGCCGCGGGCAAGGGCAGGGTGGCGCGCTCGTTCTTCAGCATCACGATGGCCCGGCGCGCCACGTCGCGCGCCAGGGCGCGTCGGCCGGCCAGGACCGACGCGGGTTCCGCGGACGCGCCGCGGCGGTAGGGATCGTCGAACAGGCCCAGCCGTTCCTTCAGCCGCAACACGCGGCGCACGCAGGCGTCGATCTCGTCGATCGTCACGCGGCCCTGCGCCAGTGCGACCGGCAGTCCCCGGCGGTAGGCGCCGGCCATCATGTCGATGTCGACGCCCGCCTTCAGCGCCAGCGTCGCGGCATCGACCAGATCGACGGCGACCCCGTGCTCGACCAGCTCCGCGATCGCGTTGTAGTCGCTGACGACCACGCCGTCGAAGCCCATCTCGTCGCGCAGCCAGCCGCGCAGCAAGGGGATGTGCGCCGTCATCGGAACGCCGTTGAGGCTGGTGAAGGCTGGCATGAGCGTCGCCACGCCGGCGCGCAGCGCCGCCGCGAACCCTGGCAGGTGCACCTCGTGCAAGGCTCGCTCGGAGATGTCCACCGCGGCGTAGTCCCGGCCGGCGGTGACGGGGCCGTAGGCGACGAAGTGCTTGGCGCAGGCGCCGAGCGCGTCTGCCGACGCCAGGTCGGGGCCCTGGAAGCCGCGCACCCTGGCCCGGGCGATGCGCGCGTTGAGCCAGGGGTCCTCGCCCGGCCCTTCGGCCGTGCGGCCCCAGCGGGGATCGCGCGACACATCGAGCATCGGCGCGAACGTCATCGCCAGGCCGTCGGCGGCGGCTTCACGGGCGGCCTCGCGCGCCGTGCGCTCCCAGAGGGTGTCGTCGAAGATGCCCGCCTCGGCGAGCGGGATCGGGAACAGGGTCCGGTGGCCGTGGAGGACGTCCAGGCCGATCAGCAGCGGAATGCCCAGCCGCGACTCCTCGACGGCCAGCCGCTGCACCTCGTGCACGGGGCCGGCCCCGAACAGGTTCAGCAGGTTCCCGATCGTGCCGTCGACGATCGATTGCGTGGAATCCCCCGCGATCACCGGCCCGGTCACCGCATGGCCAGCGGCCGACATCGTCAACTGGCCGAGCTTCTCGGCCAGCGTCATCCGGGCCATCAGCGCGTCGATGCGACTCATCAGGGAGCCCCCCGTGCAAAGAGGCATCCATGATGCAGGCAGCCGGGCATGATCGGCCGCGTGGACTGAGATCCGGGGTTGGCACGGAAGCTGCGAGTCAAGCGGGGCGGCGCCCCAGGCTCGGTGGCCAAGGGCACCGCGTAGCGAGTTTCTTCATGGTTCGCGGGACGGACAACCGCTTGGGCACCCGGACGACGCCACCCGTTGTCCGGGTGTTTTTTCGCCTGCCTCAGTCGCCGGCGTACAGCTTGCGCAGCAGCCGCAGCAGGGTCGCCACCTCGCCGGGCGCCAGCCGCGCGGCCACGTCGGCTTCGAGGTCGGCGGCGGTGCGTTCGGCCTTCTGCATCAGCTTCGTGGCGGCGGCCGTGGGGTGCAGGCCGGTCGCGCGGCCGTCGCGCGGGTGCGGCAGGCGGTCGATGAGGCCGCGCTCCTGCAGGCTCGCCACCAGGTTCACCAGGTTGGGGGGCAGGATGCCCAGCGTGGTGCACAGCTGGCGCGAGGTGATGCCGGGGTTGTGGACCACCAGCGAGAGCACCGAGAAGTCGACCGGCCGCAGCCCGTAGGCGGCCATCCGCTGCAGGAACACGTCGATGACCGCCAGCGCGGCGCGCCGGGCGTTGTAGCCGAGCAGGCTCTCCAGGAAGCTGGCGTCGACGGCCTGGACGAACGGCACCCCGCCGGCCGGCGCGGCTGCCGGTCGTGCGCGGGGCCGGGGCGTGGCCTTGCGGGGTGTCGGCGTCGCGTCGGCCTGACGGGGGCGGGCGGCCGGCACCTCAGTGCGCTCCCGAACCCGCGGCGCCGTCGGTCCGGCCCGGCCCGCGGCCGGCGTCCCGGGGCACGATGGTGTGCGGCAGCCGGCCGTCGTCGAAGGCCTGCACCAGGGCGTCGCGGTGCTTGAGGACCGCGCGCTGGTTGATCGAGCCCTTGTCGGTGACCTCGCCCTGGTCGATGGACGGCGGCTCGCGCAGCAGGTGCAGCCGCGCCACCCGGTTGGCGCTGCCCGTGCCCTGTGCCGCCAGGGTGTCGGCGAGCTGCTGGAAGTGCGCCACCACCGGCGCGCTGGCCAGGACGGCGTCGATCGCGGCCCCGTCCGGCAGGCCGGCGAGCCGGCGGATGGCGGGCGCGGGCACCAGCAGGGCGCCCACCTCGTGCCGGTTCAGTCCGGTGATGACGGCGTCCTGCACGTAGGGCGCACCGGCCGCGACGATGCGCGCGCGCAGGGGCCCGACGCTGACGAAGGTGCCGGTGGCCAGCTTGAAGTCCTCGGCGATGCGGCCATCGAAGCGCAGCCCGCGGTGCGGGTCGGCGTCGTCGATCCAGCAGACGGCGTCGCCGGTGCGAAAGAACCCTTCCTCGTCGAAGGCCTCGGCGGTGGCTTCCGGTGCGCGCCAGTAGCCGGGCGTGATGTTGGGGCCGCGGTAGCGGATCTCCAGCTTGCCGTCGGTGGGCACGAGCTTGAGCTCCAGGCCGGGCGTGGGCAGCCCCACGTGGCCAGACTGCACGTCGTGGCTGGTGACGAACAGGCCGAACGGCGACGACTCGGTCATGCCCAGGCCGCACGTCATCACGATGCGCTCGCCGATCTCGGCCTCCTGCACCGCGTGCAGCAGGTCCCAGATGGGCTGGGCGAGGGCGGCGCCCGCGTAGAAGAACATGCGCACCCGCGACAGCAGGTTGCGGCGCAGCACGGCGTCGGCCTGCATCGCGTGCGCCAGCGCCTCGAAGCCGGTCGGCACGTTGAAGTAGACGGTCGGGGCGATCTCGCGCAGGTTGCGCAGGGTCTCGGGCATCTGCGCCGGTGTCGGCTTGCCGTCGTCGATGTGCAGCGTGCCGCCGTTGACCAGCACCAGGCCGAAATTGTGGTTGCCGCCGAAGGTGTGGTTCCAGGGCAGCCAGTCCACCAGCACCGGCGGCGCCTCCAGCAGCACCGGCATCGACTGGCGCATCTGCTGCTGGTTGGCGCACCACATGCGGTGGGTGTTGACCACGGCCTTGGGTAGCTTGGTCGAGCCCGAGGTGAACAGGAACTTGGTGATGGTGTCCGGCCCGGTCCCCCGCATCGCGGCGTCCACCGCGTCGGTGGGCGGCGTGTCCAGCAGGGCGGCCCAGCGCGTGGCGGGGCGGCCCGGCAGCTCGCCGCCGCCCAGCACCACCTCGACGTCGGTCGGCACGGCGGCGGCGATCGCCCGGCCGTAGCGCGCGCCGTCGGCCGCGAACACCAGGCCGGGCGTGAGCGTGCCCAGCACGTGGCGCAGCTTCTCGTGGTCCTGGCTGAGGGTGGAATAGGCCGGCGACACCGGGCAGTACGGGACGCCGGCGTACAGGCAGCCCAGCGCCAGCAGCGCGTGCTCGAGCGAGTTCTCGCTCAGGATGGCGACCGGCCGCTCGGCCGACAGCCCACGGTCGAGCAGGGCCTGGCCGATGCTGCGCGCCGCCTGCAGCGCCCGCGCATACGAGATGCGGCGCCAGTCGCCGGTGCTGCCGTCGGCCAGCCGTTCGCGCCGGGCGATGAAGGTGCGCTCGGGGGCGGTGGCGGCCCAGTGCAGCAGGTGGTCGGTCATGCGCGCCGCGCACGGCTGCAGGGGCTGCTCGGCGCGCAGGTAGCGCACCCCGCCGGCACCTTCGCGCACCTCGACACGGGTGACGCCGAAGGCGAGCGGACGGTAGCGGGGGGACGTGGCGGCGGCCATGCGCGCTCAGCCCTTGGCGACCTTGGCGGCGCGGCCTTCGAGGAAGGCGCGCACCCGCTCCTTGGCCTCCGGCGCGCTCTGGACGATGGCCGACATCAGCGCCTCGGTCAGGTAGCCCTGGTCGGCCGGCTGTTCGGCGATGCGGGGCAGGGCATGCATCAGGGCGTAGTTGGTGAGCGGCGCGTTCTGCGCGACCCGCCCGGCGATCTCCAGCGCCCTGGCCAGCGCCTGGCCGGCCGGCACCAGGTACTGGGCGAAGCCGGCGCGCTCGCCGTCCTGCGCGTTGTAGACGCGGCCGGTGAGCATCATGTCGGTCATGCGCGCCACGCCGATCAGGCGCGGGATGCGCACCGAGCCGCCGCCGCCGACGAAGATGCCGCGCGAGCCCTCGGGCAGGGCGTAGAAGGTGGTGTCGTCGGCCACCCGGATGTGGCAGGCCGCCGCCAGCTCCAGCCCGCCGCCCACCACCGCGCCGTGCAGCGCCGCGACCACCGGCACCGGGCCGAACTGCACCTGCGCCAGCGCCTCGTGCCACAGGCGCGAGTGCCGCATGCCGGCGCCGGCGTCCCGCTCCTGCAGCTCCGACAGGTCGAGGCCGGCACAGAAGTGGTCGCCCTCGCCGTCGACGACGGCGGCGCCGATGGTGGAAGGCAGCGACTGGAAGGCGTCGCGGATGGCCAGCACCAGGCCGTCGTTGAGCGCGTTGCGCTTGGCCGGCCGGGTGAGCCGGATGACGGCCACGGCGCCGTGGTGCTCGATGTGGAGATCGGGGGTGGAGGTCATTGCGGTCCCTGCGGAGTGCAGGCATTATTGGTTATTGGTCATAACCAAAACAAGCCCGCCGCACTGGTACTAACCCTGAGAGGATCGCCGCCGCCATGGACCACGCCAACCTCGTCGCCATCGACGTCCACACCCACGCCGAAGTCAGCTGCTGGAACCCGTTCGACAACTACGGCGAGGAATACGACCGCGCCGCCGACAAGTACTTCCGCAACAGCCGCCGGCCGACCATCGCCGAGACGGTCGCCTACTACCGGGAGAAGAAGATCGGGCTGGTGATGTTCACGGTCGACAGCGAGTCGCAGCTGGGCCGGCGCCGCATCCCGAACGAGGAGATCGCGCAGGCGGCGCGCGAGAACGCCGACATGATGATCTGCTTCGCCAGCATCGACCCGCACAAGGGGAAGATGGGAGCGCGCGAGGCCGAGCGCCTGATCGCCGAACACGGCGTCAAGGGCTTCAAGTTCCATCCCACCGTGCAGGGTTTCCATCCCTACGACCGGATGGCCTGGCCGCTGTACGAGGTGATCAACGCGCACAAGATGCCAGTGATCTTCCACACCGGCCACAGCGGCATCGGCTCGGGCATGCGCTGCGGCGGCGGCCTGCGGCTGGAGTACAGCAACCCCATGCACCTGGACGACGTGGCCATCGACTTCCCCGACATGCAGATCGTCATGGCCCACCCGAGCTTCCCGTGGCAGGACGAGGCGCTGTCGGTGGCCACGCACAAGCCCAACGTCTGGATCGACCTGTCGGGCTGGAGCCCGAAGTACTTCCCCCGGCAGCTGGTGCAGTACGCCAACACACTGCTGAAGGACCGGGTGCTGTTCGGCAGCGACTACCCGCTCATCACGCCGGAGCGCTGGATGAAGGATTTCGAGGACGCGGGGTTCAAGCCCGAGGTGATGCCGGGCATCCTGAAGGGCAACGCGGTGCGGCTGCTCGGGCTGGCCTGAACCAGGGTGGCGCATCGGCCGCCGCGCCGGCACCGGCGCGGTGCATCTGCGTGCGGACGGGCCTGCGGTCAACCTTCGAGTTGTGCCGCAAACCGGGGCCATGCGCAAGCGCTTTTCGCGACCTTGCACGAGCTGTTGCGCGTCTGCACGCACAGGGCGTAAAGAGTGGGCTCAAGACGAACTTTGGCGCTTCATTTTTCTCTATGGTTCACCTACAGTGAAGTCACGCATCGTCCTACACGCAGGTACTACCTCGACAAGGGGCCTGCGCTAAAGTGGTTCCGAACATCACTGGCGCGGTCCATCCCGCGCCGGTACCCGCCGCAGAAGGAGTTCTCATGGATGTGGTTCGCAATTTCCTCGCACGCTACGAGCAGACTCGCGAGGAAGAGATGTCGCTCGAGGACTACCTCGAACTGTGCAGGAAGGACCCCCTCGTCTACGCCACCGCCTCCGAGCGCATGCTCGCCGCCATCGGCGAGCCGGAGATGGTCGATACGCGCCACGACTCGCGTCTGTCGCGCATCTTCGGCAACAAGGTCATCCGCATCTACCCGGCCTTCAAGGACTTCTACGGCCTCGAGGAGCCGATCGAGCAGGTCGTCTCGCACTTCCGCCATGCCGCCCAGGGCCTGGAGGAGAAGAAGCAGATCCTGTATCTGCTCGGCCCGGTGGGCGGCGGCAAGTCGTCGATCGCCGAGCGCCTGAAGCAGCTGATGGAGCAGGTGCCGTTCTACGCGCTCAAGGGCTCCCCGGTGAACGAGTCGCCTCTGGGCCTTTTCAGCAACGAGGAGGACGGCCCGCTGCTCGAGCAGCAGTTCGGCATCGCGCGCCGCTACACGCAGAAGATCATGTCGCCGTGGGCCGTCAAGCGGCTCGAGGAGTTCGGCGGCGACATCCGCAAGTTCAAGGTCGTCAAGCGCTACCCGTCGGTCCTCAAGCAGATCGGCATCGCCAAGACCGAGCCGGGCGACGAGAACAACCAGGACATCTCGTCGCTGGTCGGCAAGGTCGACATCCGCAAGCTCGAGACCTACGCGCAGGACGACCCCGACGCCTACAGCTACTCCGGTGGCCTGTGCCTGGCCAACCAGGGCCTGCTCGAATTCGTCGAGATGTTCAAGGCGCCGATCAAGGTGCTGCACCCGCTGCTCACGGCCACCCAGGAAGGCAACTTCAAGGGCACCGAGGGCTTCGGCGCCATCCCGTTCGACGGCATCGTCATGGCCCACTCGAACGAGAGCGAGTGGAAGGCGTTCAAGAACAACAAGAACAACGAGGCCTTCCTCGACCGCATCTACATCGTGAAGGTGCCGTACTGCCTGCGCCTGACCGAGGAGGTCAAGATCTACGACAAGTTGCTGCGCAACTCCTCGCTCAAGGACGCGGTGTGCGCGCCCGGGACGCTGAAGATGATGGCCCAGTTCTCGGTGCTCACCCGCCTGAAGGAGCCGGAGAACAGCAGCATCTTCTCCAAGATGCAGATCTACGACGGCGAGAACCTCAAGGACACCGACCCCAAGGCCAAGAGCTACCAGGAGTACCGCGACTACGCCGGCGTCGACGAGGGCATGACCGGCATCTCCACGCGCTTCGCGTTCAAGATCCTGTCCAAGGTCTTCAACTTCGACTCCAACGAGATCGCCGCCAACCCGGTGCACCTGATGTACGTGCTCGAGCAGCAGATCGAGCGCGAGCAGTTCCCGCCCGAGACCGAGCAGAAGTACCTGTCGTACATCAAGGAGCACCTGTCGGCCCGCTATGCGGAGTTCATCGGCAAGGAGATCCAGACCGCCTACCTCGAGTCGTACTCGGAGTACGGGCAGAACATCTTCGACCGCTACGTCACCTACGCCGACTTCTGGATCCAGGACCAGGAGTTCCGCGACACCGACACCGGCGAGATCTTCGACCGCTCGGCCCTGAACGGCGAGCTCGAGAAGATCGAGAAGCCGGCCGGCCTGTCCAACCCGAAGGACTTCCGCAACGAGATCGTCAACTTCGTGCTGCGCGCGCGGGCCAACAACGCCGGCAAGAACCCGGTCTGGACCAGCTACGAGAAGCTGCGCACCGTCATCGAGAAGAAGATGTTCTCCAACACCGAGGACCTCCTGCCGGTGATCAGCTTCAACGCCAAGGCCAGCGCCGATGAGCAGAAGAAGCACGAGGACTTCGTCAACCGCATGGTGGAGAAGGGATACACCCACCGCCAGGTGCGGTTGCTGTGCGAGTGGTACCTGCGCGTTCGCAAGAGCTCGTAACCTTTCGGCCTGACAACAGACGGAGCGGCGCCCCCAGTGGCATCCAGCAACCGATCGGAGCGCTCCGCGCTCCACCAAGTCATCGACCGGCGCCTGTCGGGCAAGAACAAGTCGATCGGCAACCGGGAGAGGTTCCTGCGCCGCTACCGCGAGCAGATCCGCGACGCGGTGCGCAAGGCCGTGGGCGACCGCAGCATCCACAACATCGAGGACGGCGCCGACATCAGCCTTCCCAAGCGCGACGTGTCCGAGCCGGTGTTCAGCCACGGCCCGGGCGGCTCGCGCGAGATGGTGCACCCGGGCAACCAGGAATACCTGCGCGGCGACCGCATCCCGCGCCCGCGCGGCGGGCAGGGCGGCGGGGGCGGCAGCGGCGCCTCGCCCGACGGCCAGAGCGAAGACGACTTCACCTTCCGCATCACGCGGGAGGAGTTCATGAACTACTTCTTCGACGACCTGGCGCTGCCGCGGCTCATCCGCACGCAGCTGCTGGCCGATGCGCCGGAGTGGAAGACCCGTCGCGCCGGTTTCGTCTCCGAGGGCAACCCCACCAGCCTGCACGTGGTCCGCTCGATGCGGGTGGGCCTGGCGCGGCGCATCGCCATGGGCGGCGACGCCCGGCGCCAGTTGCGCCGTGCCGAAGAGCACCTGGCCCTCGTCGAGGCGCGCGGCGACACCCCGGCGCCCGAGATCGCGGCGCTCAAGGTCGAGATCGAGGCGCTGCGCGCGCGCTTGAAGCGCGTCCCCTTCCTCGACCCGTTCGACCTGCGCTACCGCAACCGCATCCGCGAGCCGCTGCCCACCAGCAAGGCCGTGATGTTCTGCCTGATGGACGTCTCGGGCTCCATGGACGAGTCGCGCAAGGACCTGGCCAAACGCTTCTTCATCCTGCTGTACCTCTTCCTCACCCGGCACTACAAGCAGACCGACGTCGTCTTCATCCGCCACCACACCCAGGCGGCCGAGGTGCCCGAGGACGAGTTCTTCCATGCCACCGAATCCGGCGGCACGGTCGTGTCGAGCGCGCTGACGCTCATGCACGAGATCATCCGCGAGCGCTACATGGGCAGCGAATGGAACATCTACGGCGCCCAGGCGTCCGACGGCGACAACTGGCAGCAGGATTCGTCCAAGTGCCGCGAGCTGCTCGACGGCAAGCTGCTGCCGCTGTGCCGCTACTTCGCCTACGTGCAGGTGGCCGACGAGGACCAGAACCTGTGGGAGGAGTACACCCGGGTGCGCGACTCCAACGTCAACTTCGCGATGCAGAAGATCGTCACGCCGGCGCAGATCTTCCCGGTGTTCCGGGACCTGTTCAAGAAGAACCCCATCGGGGTACCCGCCTGAGGAACCGCTGATGTCCGCTGTCGTCAACGAGGCGCCCGTGCGGGGCGCCAACCGGCTGCCGAATGCGTCCGACTGGACCTTCGAGCTCATCGACGAGTACTTCAACGCGATCCGCAAGACGGCCGATCGCTTCAAGCTCGACACCTACCCGGTGCAGCTGGAGGTCATCTCGGCCGAGCAGATGCTCGACGCCTACGCCTCGGTCGGCATGCCGGTCAACTACCGGCACTGGTCGTTCGGCAAGCAGTTCATCTCCAGCGAGAAGAACTACCGCCGCGGCCACATGGGGCTGGCCTACGAGATCGTCATCAATTCGGACCCCTGCATCGCCTACCTGATGGAGGAGAACACGCTGCCCATGCAGGCGCTGGTGATGGCGCATGCGTGCTTCGGCCACAACTCGTTCTTCAAGGGCAACTACCTGTTCCGGATGTGGACGGACGCCTCGTCCATCGTCGACTACCTGGTCTACGCCAAGGGCTACATCGCCGAGTGCGAGGAGCGCCACGGCCTGGAAGCCGTCGAGGAGGTGCTGGACGCCTGCCATGCGCTGATGAACTACGGCGTCGACCGCTACCGCCGGCCGCAGAAGATCAGCATGGTCGAGGAGGAAATGCGCCGCAAGGACCGCGAGGCCTACCTGCAGCAGCAGATCAACGACCTGTGGCGCACGCTGCCGCGCCAGCCGGGCAAGGAGGCCAAGAAGGAACGCCGCCGCTTCCCCGAGGAGCCGCAGGAGAACCTGCTGTACTTCATCGAGAAGAACGCGCCGCTGCTGGAACCCTGGCAGCGCGAGGTGGTGCGCATCGTGCGCAAGGTGGCGCAGTATTTCTACCCGCAGCGCCAGACCCAGGTGATGAACGAGGGCTGGGCCACGTTCTGGCACTACACCCTGCTCAACACCATGTACGACGACGGCCTGCTGGCCGACGGGTTCATGCTGGAGTGCCTGTCCTCGCACACCAACGTGGTGTTCCAGCCGCCGGTCACCGACCCGCGCTATTCGGGCATCAACCCCTATGCGCTGGGCTTCGCGATGTTCACCGACCTCAAGCGCATCTGCGTCGCCCCGACGCAGGAGGACCGCGAGTGGTTCCCCGACATCGCCGGCAGCGACTGGGTCAAGACGCTCGACTACGCGATGCGGCACTTCAAGGACGAGAGTTTCATCGGCCAGTACCTGTCGCCACGCCTGATGCGTGACTTCCGGCTGTTCTCCATCGTCGACGACGCCTCCCAGCGCGAGCTGGAGGTGGCCGCCATCCACGACGACATGGGGTACCGGCGCGTGCGCGAGGCGCTGTCCAAGCAGTACGACCTGAACTGGCGCGAGCCCAACATCCAGGTCTGGAACGTCAACCTGCGCGGCGACCGCTCGCTCACGCTGCGCCACGTGCGCCACCACGACCGCCCGCTCGACAACGGCGCCGAGGAAGTGGTCAAGCATGTCGCCCGGCTGTGGGGCTTCCGGGTGCGGCTCGAGAGCGTGGACGCGCACGAGCGCGTGCTGCAGCACTGGGAAGTGACCCCGGCTTCAACCCACTGAGCTCCCCTCGACGGGATCGCGCCGGGATTCGGAAGAGTCATGCCGGGCCCAGCCCGGCAAGCAGGTTTCTTCTGGGGACGCGCCGCCTCAGGGCATCTTCTCGATGACCTTGGCCATCTCGTCGCGGCTGAGCGCGCGCAGGGTCTGGACGCGCACATTGCCGGCCGAGGTGATGGCCAGGGTGTAGGCCACCATCGAGGCCTCGTCCTTGGCCTCGCACTGGAGCACCAGGTCGTACTTGCCGAGCGTCCAGGAGATGTCCTTGACCTGCACCCCGAAGCGGGTCGCCAGTTCGCGCGCGGCGTCGGCACGCTTGACCGTGTCCTTCACGGTGCGCATGCCCTGGTCGGTGAAGGTCGCCAGACCGATGAAATTGGCCATGGTCATCTCCTGGAGGTTCGAAGGGGGCGTGACAGTAGGTCGCGCGGCCGGCCGTTGCAAGTGCGGCCGACGCACGGTCCCTGCGGCCGGGCAGGCAGCGCCCGGCGCCCCGCTTCAGCAACCCGAGGTGCTCAACCGCCGACCTGGCGGCGCAAGCTGTCCCAGGAGCACAGCCGGCCGGCGAGCGCGCTGGCCATCACGGTCGGGGGGCTCGCCAGCCAGACCTGGCCGGGCCCCGAGCGGCCGGGGAAGTTGCGGTTGATGGCACTGACGGTCACCTGCGCCGCATCGGTCGACGACCCGGGGCCGCAGTTGGCGCAGGCGCCGCACGAGGGCTGCAGGATGCGCGCACCGGCGGCGGCGAACACGCGGTCGTAGCCACGCTCGCGGCAATAGTCGCGCACGGCGGTCGTGCCGTACTGCAGGAAGAGCTGCACATGGCCGGGCACGGCCAGGCCGTGTTCCAGGCCCCAGGCCAGCACGGCGTGGTAGTGGTCGAAGTCCTCGCGCTTGCCCGCCGTGCAAGAGCCGCCGTAGGCGATGTCGATCGCCACCGGCCCGGGCAGGTCGTCGAGGGCGGTGCCATTGCCGGGGTCGCCGGGCGCGGCCACCATGGGCGACAGCGCGCCGCAGTCGACGCGGATCACGCCGGCGTAGGCGGCACCGGCATCGCTGTGCATCCACGGCTCCAGCGCGACCTCGACCCCGCGGCGCTCGCGCAGGAAGCGCACGGTCCGGGCGTCGGGCGCGACGATGCCGGTCAGCCCGCCCAGCTCGGCCGTCATGTTGGTGAGCGTGGCGCGCTCGTCGACGGAGAAAGCCTCCACCACCGGGCCGCGGAACTCGAACACCTTGCCGACCCCGCCGCCGGTGCGGATGTCCGGGTGCGCCAGGAGGTGCAGCAGCACGTCCTTGGCCGTCAGCCCGGCCGGCAGGCGGCCCTCGAGGTCGATGCGCAGCACCGGCGCCAGCGTGGTGCGCACCGCGCCGGTGGTGAATGCGTTGGCCATGTCGGTGGTGCCGACGCCGAACGCCACGCAGCCCAGCGCGCCGCTGTGCGGGGCGTGCGAGTCGGTGCCCACGACCACCTGGCTGGGCAGGGCGTAGTGCTCGGCCACCATCGCGTGCGAGATGCCGGCGACGTTGCTGCCGTCGTCGCGTGCCGCCTCCTCGTCGGTGAGCGTGCGGTGCGAGCGCAGGCCGTGGCGGGCGACGAAGGCCCGCTGCGCCTCGCACATGGCCCGCATGTTGGGGACGAGCCCCGCCTTCAGGTGCGCGGGGCTTTCGGCCACGTACGAGGTGTGGTCCTCGAACACCACGATGCTCTCGCGCGCCTGCAGTGCCAGGTCGGCGCCGAAGGTGGTGTCCAGCAGGTGCGCCGCCATGCCGGTGTAGTACTCGTGGATGAAGCGCCAGTCGGCCCGCACGAAGCAGCCGTCGCCCTCGCGCGGGTCGCTGGGCGTGACCGGCGTGGCCAGCAGGTGGCGCCGCATGATCTTCTCGTACAGCGTCATCGGCCGCGTGCCGTCGGTGAACGGCACCGGCCGCGCCTGGCGCAGGTGGGCCTGGCCGAACCGCAGCAGGCCGCCGCTGCGCAGGATCGCGGCCGCCAGCGGCTCGCGGCCGGCCAGCAGTTCGTCGATGGTCACCGGTTCGCCGCGCGCCAGCCGCCCGGCCAGGCCCGGGTTGGTCGACGTGAACAGGCCGATGTTGTCGGCGTTCTGGCGGTAGATGCGCTCGAAGCTCTCGGCGATCACCAGCCGGATGCCGGCCGCCCGCTCGGCCGCCGGGCTGTGCTCGCGCGACGAGCCCTTGCCGTAGCGCCGCCCTGCCACCGTCACCTGGACGCCTGCGGCCTGCACCGCACCGGCTTCCACCGGCGCCTGGCCGCCGCACTGCAGGCCGGTGTAGGCAAAGCGGGCCAGCCGGGCGTCGTAGTACGACAGGATGGCCACCGGCGTGATCTCGTCGGTGGAGACGTCGTGCCGCAGCGGGCCGGCGTCGGCGGGCGCCAGGGCCTCGCCCGCGAGCTGCCGGCGCACCAGCGCGGGATCGTCGGCAAGGAACAGCAGGCGCGCAGGGGCGCCGGAATCGAACAGCGATGTCATGAACGTCCCTTGTCGGTGGCGAGATGGTCCACCAGCAGCTGCGCGGCCGGTGTCAGCGACTGCGCGTCCCGGAAACACAGGATGAAGCGCCGCTCGGCCCAGGGCTCGGCCAGGCGGATGACGCGCAGGCCGAAGGCGTCGGCGTGGTGCGCCGCCACCTCGTGCGGGACCAGGCTGATGGCCAGCCCGGCGCGCACGACGCGCAGCGACGCCTCGAAGTTGGTCACGACCACGCGCCGCCGCAGCGGCCGGCCCAGCCGCGCGGCCTGCCGCTGCAGCATCACCTGCACCGCGCTGTTGACCGGCAGGCTCACGTGCTCGAAGTCCAGCGTCTGCTCGAAGGTCACCTGCTCGTACCGGCCGAGCGGATGGCCGGCCGGCACCACGATGCCCAGCCGGTCGCTGCGGTAGGGGCGCGACTGCAGGCTGCCGACATCGGCGGCGTCCCAGCACACACCCAGCGACGCGTGCCCTTCGCGCACGCCGCGCACGATCTCGGGGCTGACGCGTTCCTCCATGTCGACCTGGATCGCGCGGTGCGCCGGCTGCTGCAGGAAGTTGGCGACGTCGTCGGCCAGCGACTCGGTCATCGCCGACACGCTGGCCAGGATGCGCACCTGGCCGCGCGCGCCGCCGGCGTAGTTCTGCATGTCGGCCTCGATGCGTGCCGCGCTGTCGAGCATGGCGCGCGCGTGCTCGAGCAGCGTCTGCCCGGCGGCGGTGGGTTCCACCCCGTGCCGCTTGCGCACCAGCAGAGCGGTGCCGACCTGGTCTTCCAGCTGGGCCAGCCGCTTGCTGATGGCCGAGCCGACGATGTTGGCCCGCTCGCCGGCACGCGCGATGTTCCCGGTCTCGCAGACGGAGACGTACAGGCGCAGGGTGGTCAGGTCGAGGTCGCGCACGGCCGGGGTAGATGTTCCAATTTGGAACGGTGGACTTCTCATAATGAGATGTCGTGTCGTTTCGGAAATTCTAAACTCGGGGGCATGACCTCCTCGATCGCCTCCAACCCCCTGCCGCGTCGCGTCGTCGTGCGCGAAGTCGGCCTGCGCGACGGGCTGCAGATCCTGCAGCGCGTGGTGCCCACCGCCACCAAGCTCGAATGGATCCGCGCCGCCTACGAGGCCGGCCAGCGCGAGCTGGAAGTCGGCTCCTTCGTGCCGGCGCGCCTGATGCCGCAGCTGGCCGACACGGCCGAAGTGCTCGCCTACGCCAGGACCCTGCCGGGGCTGGTCGCCTCGGTGCTGGTGCCCAACCTGAAGGGCGCCGAGCGCGCCATCGCGGAGGAGGCCCACGCGCTGCTGGTGCCCCTGTCCGCCAGCCATGCCCACAGCCTGGCGAACCTGCGCAAGACGCCGGACGACGTGGTGGCCGAGATCGGCCGCATCCGCGCCGCGCGCGATGCCGCCGGATCGCACACCCGCATCGAGGTCGGCATCAGCACCGCCTTCGGCTGCACCATCCAGGGCCGGGTCGAGGAGGACGAGGTCGTGCGCCTGGCGCAGGCCGTCCTGGATGCCGGCGCCGAGGCGGTGAGCCTGGCCGACACGGTGGGCTACGCCGACCCGGCGCAGGTCAGCCGTCTCATCGGCAAGGTGCTGCGCGCCGTCGGCGACAAGCTGGAGACCGCGCACTTCCACGACACGCGCGGGCTCGGCCTGGCCAACTCGTATGCCGCGCTGCAGATGGGCATTTCCCGCCTCGATGCCTGCCTGGGCGGCATCGGCGGCTGTCCGCACGCGCCCGGCGCCAGCGGCAACGTCGCGACCGAGGACCTGGTGTACCTGCTGGCCAGCATGGGCATCGAGAGCGGCCAGGACTTCGACGCCCTGGTCGCCCTGCGCGGGCGGCTCGCGACCTGGCTCGATGGCGAGCAGCTGCACGGCACGCTCTGGCGCGCCGGCCTGCCCCGCACGATGCGGCCCCAGGCCGAGGCGGTGGCGGCATGAGCACCGGACAAGCGACGCGGCAGGCGCCGCAACCGCTGGCCGGCCTGCGGGTGGTCGAGTTCACCCACATGGTCATGGGCCCCACCTGCGGCATGGTGCTGGCCGACATGGGCGCCGAGGTCGTCAAGGTCGAGCCGATCGACGGCGACCGCACCCGCCACCTGCTGGGCGCGGGGGCCGGCTTCTTCCCCATGTTCAACCGCAACAAGAAGAGCATCGCGCTCGACCTGCGCAGCCCCGACGGCGCCCGGGTGGCGCGCGACCTGTGCGCGCAGGCCGACGTGGTGGCCGAGAACTTCAAGCCCGGCACCATGGCCAAGTACGGCCTCGACTACGCCAGCCTGTCGCGCACCAACGAGAAGCTGATCTACGTCAGCCTCAAGGGCTTCCTGCCCGGGCCCTACGAGCACCGCACGGCACTGGACGAGGTGGTGCAGATGATGGGCGGGCTGGCCTACATGACGGGGCGCCCGGGCGACCCGCTGCGCGCCGGCACCAGCGTCAACGACATCATGGGCGGCATGTTCGGGGCCATCGGCGCCCTGGGCGCGCTGGTGCAGCGCGGCATCACCGGCCGCGGCATGGAGGTGCAGAGCGCCCTGTTCGAGAACAACGTGTTCCTGGTCGGGCAGCACATGCTGCAGTACGCCATCACCGGCACGCCGGCCGACCCCATGCCCAACCGCATCTCGGCCTGGGCGGTGTACGACGTCTTCACCGTCAAGGGCGGCGAGCAGATCTTCCTGGCGGCCGTGAGCGACGGGCAGTGGAAGACCTTCTGCGACGCGCTCGGCTTCGCCGATCTGCTGGCCGACGCCGCCTTCGCCACCAACAACGACCGCGTGCGCCAGCGCGCGCGCCTGTTGCCGATCCTGCGCGAGCGGCTGGCCACCCGGACCGCCGCCGAACTGGCCGCCCTGTTCGAGCAGAACGGCCTGCCGTTCGCGCCGATCCGCAAGCCCGAGGAACTGTTCGACGACCCGCACCTGCTGGCCACCGGTGGCCTGGCCGACGTGCGCATCCCCGACGGCCCCAAGGCCGGCGAGAGCGCCAAGACGACGCTGCTGCCGATCACCCTGGCCGACAGCCGGCTGGGCGTGCGGCTGGACCCGCCGCGCATGGGCGAGCACACGGCCGACCTGCTGCGCGGCCTCGGCTACACCGACGCCGACATCGCCACGCTGCGCGAGCGCCGCGCGGTCGCCTGAGCCGGCGAATCTGCGATCATCACGCCCCCAAGGAGACTCCCGCATGACTTCTCGTCCTTCCGCCGGCCGTCGCGCGCTGCTGGGCGCTTCGGCCGCGGCGCTCGCCGCCGGTGCCTGGCCCTTCGCCGTGCAGGCCCAGTCCGGCACCGTCAAGTTCATCCTGCCCAACGCCACGGGCTCGGGCGTGGACGCCATCACCCGCTCGGCGTCGACGGCGCTGGGCAAGGCCCTCAATGCTTCCGTCGTGGTCGACAACCAGCCCGGCGCGGGCGGCGTGGTCGGCCTGCAGGCGCTGGCGCGCTCGGCGCCCGACGGCAACACGCTGTCGATGGTCTCGAACAACGTGGTGATCTTCCCCAGCGTGCTGAAGTCGCTGCCGTTCGACATGCCGGGCGACTTCACGCCGATCGCGGTCGTCGGTGCCACGCCGATGGTGCTGGTGGTCAACCCGACCAAGCTGCCGGTGAGCAACCACAAGGAGTTCCAGGCGGCGCTCAAGGCCAAGCCGGGCCAGTACAACTTCGCCTCCGGCGGCAACGGCACCATCCTGCACCTGGCCAGCGAGCTGTACCTCGAGGAAGCCGGGGTCACCGCCAAGCACATCCCCTACAAGGGCGTGGGCCCCATGGTCACCGACCTGATCGGCGGCCAGGTCGACTTCGGCACCGCCGCCCTGCCCAGCGTGCAGGCCCACATCAAGAGCGGGGCGCTGCGCCCGATCGGCATGCTCTCGCCGCAGCGCACGCAGGCCGCGCCCGAGATCCCGACCTTCGCCGAGCAGGGCCTGACCAATTTCGCGGTCGAAGCCTGGTTCGCCGTCATCGGCCCCAAGGGCCTGCCGGCCGCCCAGGTCAAGAAGGTCCACGACGCCGTCGTCAGCGCCTTCGCCGACCCGGCCGTCAAGGAGGCGATGGCCAAGCAGGGCAACAGCATCAACATCAGCACCCCGGAACAGGCGCAGGCCGCGTTCAGGAAGGAGCTGGCGAAGTACGCGGCGCTGGTGAAGAAGGTGGGGTTGGAGCCGCAATAGCGGCTCGAACCACGGCACCAGGCAGGGAACCCCCTCACCCCAACCCTCTCCCCGAAGTCCCCAGGCAGGGAACCCCCACTCCCCAACCCTCTCCCCGAAGTCCCCAGGCAGGGAACCCCCACTCCCCAACCCTCTCCCCGAAGTCCCCAGGCAGGGAACCCCCTCACCCCATCCCTCTCCCCCGAGGGGGAGAGGGGGCGGGGCTTGAAGGTGCAGTGGCCGCGCTGCCTTACGGGATTGTGCTGGCGGCCGAGGCCGCGATGGGGGTCAATCCTCACGTGGGAATGAAGGTCAAGGCTGGAGCCGCAACGGCCCTCCGGCCAGGCACGTCATGCCGGGCTCGACCTGAGGAGACGTCATGCCGGGCTTGACCCGGCATCCATCTCCGGTACACGGACGCGCCTAGGCCTGGCGCGGGAGCTGGATTGCGGGTCAAGCCCGCAATGACGAGACCTTTCGAAGAGCCCATCTCGCGACCCGGACCAGCGCCTCCCTCAAGACTTCGGGGATGCCTTCCTCGACGCTTGAACAGCGCCATCCAGCTGCGCAGGCCGCATGCATGTCGCACGCAACCTGGAGCGGCGATGGCACCTTGAAGCTCCGCCCCCTCTCCCCCTCGGGGGAGAGGGTTGGGGTGAGGGGGCTCGCTGCTTGGGAATTCGGGGCTTGGGGTCCGGGGTTATCCCGTCTTGATCACCGTGATGTGCTCCGTGCCGCTCTCCGGCAACCACACCTCCCCCTTGCGTCCCAGGATCTGCCGCACGTTGGCCGATTCCCTCGGGAGGGGGTGCGACTCGAACTTTTCCGTCTTCGGGTCGAAGGCGACGATGGCGTTGGCGCCCCATTCGCTCAGCCAGACGATGTCGCGCTCGTCCACGTACACGGCGTAGGCGCGCGGGCTGGCGCCGGGCAGCTTCCAGGTGCGCCAGCTGCGCGCGGCGGGGTCGTGCATGGAGACGTTGCCGCTGTTCCATTCGCTGACCCAGATGCGGCCACGGCTGTCGCTCCAGACGCGGCGCGCGCCCTGGTCCTTGGTGGGCGGCTCGGCGACCGTCGATTCGCCGGTGGCGCGGTCGATCCGGGCGATGAACGATCCGGCCAGCGAGCACCACCAGACGTCGCCGGCCGGCGTGCTGCAGATGCCATAGGGCCCGCGGCCGCGCGGTGCCTGCTTCGCGGTGACCTCGCCGGTCTTCACCGCCACCTTGCCCAGCCAGCCGCTCTGGCCGGTGAACCACAGGTCGCCGGCGCCGTCGAAGGCCGCGGTGTTCAGGTTGGCGTAGGGCGTGCCCGGGGGCAGCGGGAACACCTGGACCTTCCGGTCGGGCCAGCCGACCCGCACGATGGCGTTCTGGCCGCCGTCGGTGAGCCAGGCCGCGCCGTCCGGGCCCTGGATCACGCCGTGCGGGCTGGAGCCCCCGCCCAGCGAGACGAGGTCGGTGCGGCCGGTGGACGGCTCGAACCAGCCGAGGTGGCCGCTGGCCTGGGCCGAGAACCAGACGCCGCCGTCCGGCGCGGGCGCGACGTCGTGGATGCCGGTGCGGCGGTTGGTGGCGAGCTTCCAGCCCTGCAGGGTCGCGGCGGCCCGGGCGGGCAGGGCGGCCGCCAGGGGCAGCAGGGCGCTGGCTTGGAGCAGGGCACGGCGGGTCGGGTCGGACATGCGGAGCCTCCGGGGTCAAGTTCGTGTCGGCGATTCTGTTCCTGCGCGGCGCGCTAAGCTTGCGGGTTGGACCCAACCCCAGCACAACCACAATCAATGACCAGCAGACGTCATCTCCTCCTGGGCGCCGCCGCCGGCGTCGCCGCCCCGCTATGGCCGAGCCTGGCCCGCGCGCAGGCCAAGTTCCCGACCAAGCCCCTGCGCATCGTGGTGCCGAACGCGCCCGGTGGCGCCGCCGACATCACCGCCCGCACCGTCGGGCAGATCATCTCGACGGCGCTGGGCCAGCCGGTGGTCATCGACAACAAGCCGGGCGCCGGCGGCGTCAGCGCGGGGGAACAGGTGCACCGTGCCGAGCCCGACGGCCACACGCTGCTGCTGGTGTCCAGCGGCACGGCGGTCAGCGAATCGCTCTTCAAGACGCTGCCGTTCGACACCGAGAAGGATTTCGCGCCGGTTTCGCTGATGGCCACCTTCGACCTGGTCATCGTCGCGGCCGAGGGCGGCAAGTTCAAGACGCTGGCCGACGTGCTCAGCTACGCCAAGGCCAACCCGGGCAAGCTCAACGTGGGCACGCCCCAGATCGGTACCACCCAGAACCTCGCGGCCGAGCTGTTCAAGGGCTCGGCCGGCATCGACGCCCAGGTCGTCCCCTTCAACGGCACGCCGCCCGTCATCACCGCGCTGCGCGGCGGACAGATCGACATCGCGCTCGACATCCTGGGTCCGCTGCAGGGCCAGATCGGCTCCAAGGCGCTGCGCCCGCTGGCCGTGCTGGGCGAGAAGCGTGCCCCGACCCTGCCCGACGTGCCCACCGCGCGCGAGACCGGCGGGTCGCTCGCCACCTTCAACACCACCTCCTGGAACGGCCTGTCCGTGCCCGCCGGCACGCCGGCGGCGGCGGTCGAGCGGCTGAACAAGGAAGTGAACGCCGCGCTCGCGCGCCCCGAGGTCAAGCAGAAGCTGGCCGAACTGGGCCTGTACGCGCAGGGCAGCACGCCGGCGCAGCTGCAGCAGGTGCTGCTGGCCGACATCAAGAAATGGGGTGGCGTGATCGAGCGCGCCAAGATCCCGAAGCAGTGAGCACCATGCAGTTCGACAGCATCGGCTTCATCGGCTACGGCGAGGTCGGCAAGACCTTCGCCGCGGGCCTGAAGGACAAGCCCGGCGTGCGGCAGGCGTCGGCCTGGGACCTGAAGTTCGCCCAGCCCGCCACGCGCGCCGCCGAACTGGCGCACGCCCAGGCCGCGGGCGTGGCGCCGCAGCCGTCCCTGCAGGCGCTGTGCGAGGCGAGCGACCTGGTGATCTCCGCCGTCACGGCCTCCAACACCCTGGCGGTGGCCGGCGAGGCGGCGCCGTTCCTGCGGCCGGGCAGCGTGTTTCTCGACCTCAACTCGGCGTCGCCCGGCACCAAGCAGGCAGCGGCGGCGCTGGTCGAGGCGCGCGGGGCGCACTACGTCGAGGCCGGCGTGATGACGTCGGTGCCGCCGTACGGCATCCGCGTGCCCATGCTCCTGGGCGGCACGCAGGCGGCCGGGCTGGCCAGGCTGCTGGCCGGCTGGGGCCTGGACACCAAGGCGGTGAGCGAGAAGCTGGGCGTGGCCAGCGCCATCAAGATGTGCCGCAGCGTGATGATCAAGGGCATGGAGGCGCTGGTCATCGAGAGCTACGCCACGGCGCGCCACTACGGCGTCGAGGACCACGTGCTGCCCACGCTGGAGGAGACCTTCCCCTCCATGGACTGGGAGCGCCAGGGCAACTATCTCTTCGGCCGGGTGGTGCAGCACGGCCAGCGCCGCGCCGAGGAGATGCGCGAAGCGGCCAGCACGGTGCGCGAGGCCGGCTTCGAGCCGCTGATGACCGAAGCCATCGCCGACAAGCAGCAGTGGATGGCCGACCTGGCCAGGGCCGGTGTCTTCGCCGGCCTGGACAGGCACGCCCGCTGGCAGGAGTACGCCGACCGCCTGCTCCAAGAGGCACGCAAGTTGCAAACCTGACGGCATGTTGTCCGTCCTCGCGATCACCGGCCCGATCTACCTGGTGGTCGCCCTCGGTTTCCTGGCCACGCGCACCGGCCTGTTCCAGCGCACCGAGATGCGCACCTTCGGCAAGTACGTGATCAACCTGGGCCTGCCGCCCATGCTGTTCAACGCGCTGTCGCAACGCCGGCTGACGGAGATCGTCGAGCCGGTGTTCGTCCTCGCCTACGGCGGCGGCTCGCTGCTGGCCCTGGCGGCGGGCATGTACTGGGCACGCCGGGTGGCGGGCAAGCCGCTGTCGGCATCGGCCTTCGCCGGCATGGGCATGTCGTGCTCGAACAGCGGCTTCATCGGCTTTCCGGTCGTCGCCCAGGTGTTCGGCGCCCCGACGGCCGGCGTGGGCATCGCGCTGGCCATGGTGGTCGAGAACTTCCTCATGCTGCCGCTGGTGCTGGCGCTGGCCGAGAGCGACGTCGCCGGCGCCGACGACGGCCGCACGCGCGGCCAGCGCCTGCGCGCGGCGCTGGCCCAGTCGCTGCTGGCGCTGCTGCGCAACCCGATGATCCACGGCATCGCGCTGGGCGTGCTGTTCTCCGTCATGGAATGGTCGCTGCCCGAGCCGCTGGGGCGCGCCGTCAACCTGCTGGCCGCGTCGTCGGCGCCGATCTCGCTGCTGGTCATCGGCGGCTCGCTGGTCGGCATCCGCGCGCGCGGCATGCTGCACGACGTGGGCATCATCGGCGCCGGCAAGCTGCTGATGCACCCGCTGGCGGTGCTGCTGATGGTGGTGCTGCTGCCGCCGATGGACGTCAAGCTGCAGACCGCGGCGGTCCTGATGGCCGCGGTGCCCATGCTGGGCATCTACCCCATCCTGGCGCAGAAGCACGGCCATGACAGCATGGCGGCGGCCGCGCAGCTGGGCACGACGGTGCTGTCGTTCTTCACCCTCAGCAGCCTGGTCTGGCTGCTGCAGCAGGTGCCTCACCCATAGAGCAGCCAGGCGGTCGTCCAGCCGACCACCAGCCACAGCACGGGCAGCACCAGCAGCCAGGCGCGCTGGCGCACGGGCAGGGCGAGCAGCAGGCCGGCCGTGAACAGCGCCGTCGCGTCGGGCGTCAGGCCGGCCAGCTCCGCCTGCCACCACGGCCGCCCCGTCAGCGGCGCCAGCAGCGGATAGGCCACCACGGCCGCCAGCGCGACCGCCAGGCCGGCCGCGCGCAGGGCCGGTTCAGCGGCCGCCGCCGGGCCGCGCCAGGCCCAGGCCAGCAGCAGCGCGGCTTCCAGCGCCCAGGCGGCCGCGAACCAGGGGGCGGCGGTGTTGATGGCGGCGAAGCGGGTCCAGTGGAAGCTCCAGCCCACGCCGCACCAGCCCAGTGCCAGCAGCGCCAGACACGCGCGCGTCGCGGCGGCGGGCCGCGTCCAGGCGCCCGCCAGCAGGGCCAGCACCAGGGCGGCCAGCAGCAGCTGCAACGGCCACGCGTCCCGGTGCGCGCCCTCCAGCAGGCGCGCCCAGTTGCGGGCCGAGAACATCAGGAAGTCGGACGGCCGGTAGGTCCACCACTCCGTCATGCGAGTCGGGCCACGTCGGCGGCGATGCGGCGGCGCAGGGCTTCGTCGGGCATGGGGCCGGCAGCGGCGGCCAGGTTCTCGCGCACGTGCGCCACGCTGGTGGTGGCGGGGATGGCGCAGGTCACGGCCGGATGGCTGACGATGAACTTGAGCACGGCCTGGGCCCAGCTCGTGCAGCCGATCTCCGCCGCCCATCCCGGCAGGGGCTTGCCGCGCAGGGCCTGCGTGAGCTCGCCTTCGCGGAACGGCCGGTTGGCCAGCACCCCCGTGCCGCGCTCGCGGGCCAGCGGCAGCAGGCGCTCCTCGGCCTCGCGGTCGACCGGGTTGTAGGTGAACTGCACGGTGTCCAGCGGATGCCGGCGCATCAGCTGCTCGAACTCACGGTGCCGCCGGCCTTCGGAGGTGGTGATGCCGACGTGCCGCACGCGCCCGGCCTCTTTCATCGCGAACAGCAGCGGCAGCTGCTTCTCCCAGGCCAGCAGGTTGTGCACCTGCAGCAGGTCGAAGCGCGGCACGCCCCACAGGCGCCGCGAGGCCTCGGCCTGGGCCGCGCCGTCGGCGGAGGTCCAGACCTTGTCGGCCGAGAACAGCTGGCCGGGCCGTCCCAGCCTGTCCAGCCCCTCGCCGACGACGCCCTGCGACGAGCCGTACATCGGCGACGAATCGACCAGGCGCCCGCCGGCGTCGAAGAAGGCGCGCAGGACCTCGGTGGACTCCTGCCGCCCGCGCCGGTCGTTGCCGACGTTGAAGGTGATCCAGGTGCCCAGGCCCACCAGCGGCAGCGGCTCGCCGGAGGACGGGATGGGGCGGGTGAGCGGCGCTGCGGCCTGCACGCCCGGCGCCAGCCCGACCGCGGCGGCGCAGCCCAGCAGGCGCAGGACGGTGCGGCGTTCCATGCGGGCAGCGTAGCAGCGACTGTCCGTTTCGTGCGCGTGGCACGCACGCTGCCCCTGCCCCCTCTCCGCCCGGGGGAGAGGGGGCAGGGCTTGACGGTGCCGTGGCCGCGCTGCCTGGCGGGGCCGTGCTGGCGGCCGAGGCCGCCATGGGGGTAACTCCTCGTCGGGCGTGAAGGTCATGGCTTCCGACCGAGGACGTCATGCCGGGCTCGACCCGGCATCCATCTCCCGAACGCGGGCGCGCCCAGGCCTCGCGCGGGAGATGGGTTGCGGGTCAAGCCCGCAATGACGAAACCAAAGAGGTGCTGCCTTCCCCAAGACCTGAAGAAGCACGCCTCCTGCTGCGCAGGCCGCATGCATGTCGCACGCAACCGGGATCGGCCATGGCACCTTCAAGCTCCGCCCCCTCTCCCCCCCGGGGGAGAGGGTTGGGGTGAGGGGGTGCCCTGCCTGGGGACTTCAGGTTCCCTGCCCGGGACAGCGATCCGCTAGCGAGGCGCAGCCGAGCCCCGCTAGAAAATCACCTTCTCCCCAGGCTTGAGCGGTAACACCCTGGTCGACGTGCTGCCCAGCGCCTGGCTGAACTCGGCCGGCGTGCCCTTGCCGAGGGGATTGGCGCCGTAGTGCATCGGGATCACCGCCTTGGCCTTGATCCACTCGCGCGTGGCGTAGGCCGCGTCCCTGGGGTCCATGGTGAAGTGGCCGCCGATGGGCATCAGCACCAGGTCGGGCTTGTAGTACTCGGCGATGAACTTCATGTCGCTGAACAGGCCCGTATCGCCCATGTGCCAGATCCGGAAGCCGTTCTCCAGCTCGATGATGAAGCCCACCGGCTCGCCGGCGTAGTGCGCCTCGTCCTTGCCCGTCGCGGCGTTCCTGTGCACCAGGATCGAAGAGTGCTCGGCCCGCACCATGGTCACCTTGATGCCGGGCACGGGCGTGACCGTGCCGCTCTTGTTGAAGCGCGGCACCAGGTTGGCCGGCAGGATGCCCAGCAGGCCCACCGCCTGGTTCATGTCGCCCGGCGCGTACATCGGCACGTTGTTCAGCTTCGCGATCTCGGGCGCATCGGCGAAGTGGTCGCCGTGGCCGTGAGTGACCAGCAGCACGTCGACCTTGCCCAGGGCCTCGAGGTTCTTGTACTCGGGCGGGGTCAGCGGATTGGGTTTGAGCCAGGGATCGGTGACGATCACCTTGCCGCCCGGCGTGGTGATCCGGAAGGCCGACTGGCCCAGCCACAGCACCTCGGTCTTGCCGTCGCCCTGGGCCTGCGCGCCCGGCAGCAGGCCCGCCGCGACCAGCACGAACGCGGCGCAGCGCCGCCACAGCTTGTCCATCGTCTTCTCCTCGTCGTGTCGAATGCTTCGGGTCACTCGGGCTTGATGCCGCCGGCCTTGATGACGGGCGCCCAGCGCTGGAGCTCCGCCGCGATCAGCGCGCCGAAGGCCTGCGGGGTGGTGGGCGTTGGCTCGGCGCCCTCGCCGGCCAGGCGCGCCGCCACGTCCGGCAGGGCCAGCGCCTTGTTCACCTGCTCGTTCAGCGTGCGCACGATGTCCGGCGGCGTGCCGGCCGGGGCCACGATGCCGTACCACTGGTCGGCCTCGAACCCCTTGGTGCCGGGCACGCCGCTCTCGGCCACCGTGGGCACCTCGGGCAGCGAGCGGATGCGCCGCGGGCTGGACACGGCCAGGGCGCGCATGCGGCCGGCCTTGATGTGGGGCAGCAGCGCCGGCGCGCCGGTGAACAGCGCCTGCACCTGGCCGGCCAGCAGGTCGGTGACCGAGGGCGCGGTGCCGCGGTAGGGGATGTGCAGCAGCGACGCCTTCGTCACCAGCTTCAGGTATTCCATCGTAGTGTGCGCCGCGCTGCCGTTGCCGCCCGAGCCGTAGGCGATGCGGCCAGGCTGCGCGCGGGCCAGCGCCACGAAGTCGGCCAGGGTGTTGGCCTGCACCGACGGATGCACCACCAGCACGTTGGGCACGCGGGCCACCCAGGCCACCGGGGCGAAGTCCTTCACCGGGTCGTAGGCCAGCTTCGGATAGAGCGACGGGTTCACCGCCAGCGTGCCGATGTGGCCCATGAGCAGCGTGTAGCCGTCGGCCGGCGCCTTGGCGCCGCGTTCGGCGCCGATCGAGCCGCCGGCACCGGGCACGTTGTCGATCACCACCGGCTGGCCCATGGACTTCGTGAGTTCCTGGCCGACGGCCCGCGCCAGGATGTCGGACGAGCCGCCCGGCGTGAACGGCACGATCAGCCGGATCGGCTTGGCCGGGTATGCCTGCGCCCGCGCGGTTCCGCCGGCGGCGGCCAGGGCGAGCAGGCCGAGCGAGCGGCGGGACAGCGGGGTGGTGAGGGGCAGGGTGGAGAAGGTCATCGGCCGCGCAGTCTAGCTGGGCGTCGTCGTGAACTCCAGGCTGGCGCTGCCATCGGTGCAGCGGTTCCTGCTGCCGACCCACCCCGTCCTACTTGCGCATCAGCCGCTGGCCCCGTCGCAGGCGGCGAGCGCCTATAGGAGCCCCGGGCCGCACTGGTAGGTTTGGATTTTGGCAAACGGGAGAGTCCCATGACCATGGACACCAACCTCGTGATCGCCGTCATCGTCATCCTGGCGATCGCCGCGATCCTCGTCTGGCTCTATAGCCGCCGCCGCGATTCCGACCGGCTCGAACGCCGGTTCGGGCCCGAATACCAGCGCGCCGTCGATGAGATGGGCGATCGCGACAAGGCCGAGGCCGAACTGAAGGCGCGGCAGAAGCGGGTCGAGAAGCTGGACATCGTGCCGCTGTCCCCGGCCGACGCGCAGCGCTTCGGCCAGCAATGGCGCACCCTGCAGGCGCGCTTCGTCGACAACCCCCAGGGCTCGCTGGCTGAGGCCGACCGGCTGGTGCGCGAGGTGATGGAGCGGCGCGGCTACCCCATGGGCGACTTCGAGCGGCGCGCCGCCGACATCTCGGTGCACCACGCCGGCGTGGTCGAGCATTACCGCGCCGCGCACGACATCTCCGAGCTCGACCGGCGTGGCGCTGTCGACACCGAAGGCATGCGCCAGGCCGTCATCCATTACCGGGAGCTGTTCGCCGAGCTGCTGCAGGTCGAGCCGCCGAGGGACGAGCCCCGCCACCGCAACCCGCACGACCACCATGCCATGGAGACCCAATCATGAGCCGCGAAGACCTTGACCATGAACGCCTGAGCACCGCCGACCTCGTGGCCGGCACGGAACACCGCGAGATGCAGCACCGGGGGCCGGATGGCGTGCCGCTGGGCGCACCGGTGATGGAGGAAAGGCCGCAGCGCGATGACCGCATGCACGGCGGCATGGCCGAGCCCAGGGCCGAGATGCGTCCCCCGCAGCAGCAGCGGCCCGGGCTGGAGGCCGACGGCGGCATGGACCGGGACGCCGGCCGGCCGGCCGAGGGCCTGCACGAGGAGCTGGCAGCGTTGTTCCCGCCCCAGGTGGCGCAGGACTTCCGCGGCCGCTGGGACGCCCTGCAGATCGGCTTCGTCGACGACCCGCGGCGGGCCGTGCAGCAGGCCGACGAACTGGTGGCGCAGGTGATGAAGCACCTGGCCGGCAGCTTCGCCGAACAGCGCTCCGCGCTGGAACGCGGACTGGGGCAGGGCAACGACGCCAACAGCACCGAACACATGCGGATGGCGCTGCGCAGCTACCGCTCGTTCTTCCAGCGCCTGCTGTCGCTCTAGCGGCCTGCCGCTCAGGCGTGCGGCACCACCTCCGGTGCCGTGGCGCGGATCAGCGCCAGCGTCGCCTCCTGCACCGGCGTTGCCGGCCGCTGCAGGCTGGTGGCCAGCGACAGCCGGATGCGCAGCGGCGGATCGCCGATCGGCTGGGCCGTGAAGGCCGACGGCCGCGGCGAGTGCAGCAACGCGTTGCGCGACAGGATGGCGCAGCCGGCGCCGTCGCGCACGAGGTCGAGGATGGCCGGTACGCCGTCGATCTCCAGCGCCACGTTGGGCCGCGCGCCCACCGCGGCCAGCGCCGATTCCACGTGCATGCGGATGGCGTTCGGCCGGGTCGGGATCACCAGGGGCAGGGTGGCCACCTCGCGCAGGTCGACCGGGCCGGGCGGCGGATCCTCTTGCAGCCCGGGCGGCCGGGCGCGCACCAGCAGCAGGTCCTCGTCCAGCAGCGGGGTGGCATCGACCTCGCGCGAGGGCTGCGCGTTGTACAGCACGGCGATGTCGAGCCGGCCGCTGACGAGGCCGGCCTCGAGACCGCTCGACAGCCCCTCGCTGATCGACAGCCTGGCATCCGGCATGGCCGCGCGGAAGGCGCGGGTCAGGGGGACGGTGAGCACGCGCGCCACGCTGCTCGGCAGCCCGACCGCCACCCGCCCCGAGACGCCGCCGCGCAGCCGCCCCAGGTCCTCGCGTGCCCGCTGCACCTGGTGCAGGATGCCGCGCCCGTGGTCCAGCAGCACCTTGCCGGCCTCGGTCGGCACGGCACCGCGGCCGTTGCGCACCAGCAGCGACTGGCGCAGCTCGACCTCCAGCAGGCGGACCTGGCGGCTCAGGGCCGGCTGGGCCACGCCGAGTTCGGCGGCGGCACGGGTGAAGCTGCCCAGCTCGGCAACACGAACGAAGTACTCCAGCTGGCGCAGATCCATGCGCGAAGTGTAGTGTGGCCGGGCAAGATATTCCGGTTTGTTCTAGCTGCTAGCGGGAAGGCGCGGTTTGCGGCGCCCTCGCGGGCGACCAGAATGCGCGCCATGACTTCTGCACTGCGCGGTATCTCGTCCATGGCCACGCGGCAGGTGCTCGCCGACCTCGTCGCGGCCTGGCAGGGGCAGGGCGGCGGCGCGGTGGACATCGAATCGGTCGGCGGGGTCGACGCCGCCCGGCGCGTCGCCGCCGGCGAGGCCTTCGACCTCGTGTTCCTCGCTTCCGACGCGATCGACAAGCTGGCCGCCGGCAACCACGTGCTGGCCGGCAGCCGGGTCGACCTGGTGCGCTCCGGCGTGGCCGTGGCCGTCCGGGCCGGCGCGCCGCGACCGGACATCGCATCGGAGGACGCTGTGCGCGCCGCGGTGCTGGCCGCGCCGTCGATCGGCTATTCCACCGGCCCCAGCGGCACCGCGGTGCTGCAGCTGTTCGAACGCTGGGGCATCGCGCCCCAGGTGCGCGACCGCTGCGTGCAGGCGCGACCGGGCGTGCCGGTCGGCTCCCTGGTCGCCAGCGGCGAGGTCGCGCTCGGGTTCCAGCAGTTCAGCGAGCTGAAGGACCTGGCCGGCATCGACGTCGTCGGGCCGCTGCCGGCCGCCATCCAGATCACCACCACCTTCTCGGGTGCCGTCGGCGCCGCTTGCGCGCAGGCACCGGCCGCGCGCGAGCTGCTCGCCTTCATGGCCTCGCCCGCCACGGCCGACGCCAAGCGCCGCAACGGCATGGATCCCGCCTGAGGCGCCCGCGCCCCGTTCTTCCGATTCCCCGTTTTCCAGGAGACCTTCGCATGATCATCGACTGCCACGGCCACTACACCACCGCACCCAAGGCGCTGGAGGCGTGGCGCAACCAGCAGATCGCCGGCATCCAGGACCCCGCGAAGAAGCCGCGCGTGGCCGACCTGACGATCAGCGACGACGACATCCGCGAGACCATCGTCAACAACCAGCTGCGCCTGATGAAGGAGCGCGGCAACGACATGACGCTGTTCTCGCCGCGCGCCAGCTTCATGGCCCACCACATCGGCGACTTCGAGGTCTCCAGCACCTGGGCCGCCATCTGCAACGAGCTGTGCTTCCGCGTCTCGCAGCTCTTCCCCGAGCACTTCGTGCCGGTGGCCATGCTGCCGCAGTCGCCGGGCGTCGCCCCCGAGACCTGCATCCCGGAGCTGGTCAAGTGCGTCGAGCAGTACGGCTGCGTGGGCATCAACCTGAACCCCGACCCGTCGGGTGGCCACTGGAAGGAGCCGCCCCTCACCGACCGCCACTGGTATCCCATCTACGAGAAGATGGTCGAGTACGACATCCCGGCGATGATCCACGTGTCGACCAGCTGCAACCCGGCCTTCCACACCACCGGCGCGCACTACCTGAACGCCGACACCACCGCCTTCATGCAGTGCCTGCAGGGGGACCTGTTCAAGGACTTCCCGACCCTGCGCTTCCTGATCCCGCACGGCGGCGGCGCGGTGCCCTACCACTGGGGGCGCTTCCGCGGCCTGGCGCAGGAGATGAAGAAGCCGCTGCTGACCGAGCACGTGCTGAACAACATCTTCTTCGACACCTGCGTCTACCACCAGCCCGGCATCGACCTGCTCAACACCGTGATCCCGGTGAAGAACGTGCTGTTCGCCAGCGAGATGATCGGCGCGGTGCGCGGCATCGACCCGACCACGGGTCACTACTACGACGACACCAAGCGCTACATCGACGCCAGCACCATCCTGTCGGTGCAGGACAAGCAGGCCATCTTCGAGGGCAACACGCGCCGCGTGTTCCCGCGTCTCGACCAACTTCTCACCTCCAGGGGGCTCTGACCATGTACGAACTCGGCGTCGTCTACCGCAACATCCAGCGTGCCGACCGCGAGGTGGCCGACAAGCTGGCGCAATTCGGCTCGGCCACCGTCCACGAGGCCATGGGCCGGGTCGGCCTGATGAAGCCCTACATGCGGCCGATCTACCCCGGCGTGCAGGTGTCGGGCACGGCCGTCACGGTGCTCGTGCATCCTGGTGACAACTGGATGATGCATGTCGTGGCCGAGCAGATCCAGCCGGGCGACATCGTCGTGTGTGCCTGCACCTCGGAGAACACCGACGGCTTCTTCGGTGACCTGCTGGCCACCTCGTTCAAGGCCCGCGGCGCGCGCGCCCTGGTCATCGACGCCGGCTGCCGCGACGTCAGGACGCTGCAGGAGATGGGCTTCCCGGTGTGGAGCCGCGCGATCAGCTCCAAGGGGACCATCAAGTCGACGCTGGGCTCGGTCAACATTTCCGTGGTGTGCGCCGGTGCGCTGGTCACCCCGGGTGACGTGATCGTCGCCGACGACGACGGCGTGGTCTGCGTGCCGCGTGCCGTGGCCGCCAAGACACTCGAAGCAGCCACCGCGCGCGAGGCCAACGAGGGCGAGAAGCGCGCCAAGCTGGCCTCCGGCGTGCTCGGCCTCGACATGTACAGCATGCGCGAGCCGCTGGCCAAGGCCGGCCTCAAGTACATCGACTGATTCCCGTCCCGACCCATCGCAAGAACCACCAAGTGAGACACCCCATGGCTTCCACCATCACCCGCCGCGCCGCGACCGCCTCCCTCTTGCTATCCACCCTCGTTGCCTGTGGCCTCGCCCAGGCGCAGGAGTTCCCGACCAAGCCGGTGCGCATCATCACGCCGTTCCCGGTCGGCAGCGGCCCGGAAGGCGTGGTGCGCCTTGTCGCCGACAAGCTGTCGCGCCAGTGGGGCAAGCCGGTGACGGTGGAGAACCGCCCGGGCGGCAACGGCTTCATCGCGATCGACGCCTTCAAGCGCGGCGCCACCGACGGCCACGACCTGATCCAGCTGGACAACGTGCACCTGTCGGCCTACCCGCACCTGTTCAAGAAGCTGCCGTACGACGCCAACAAGGACTTCGACACGCTGCTGCCGCTGTTCAAGACCTACTTCTTCGTCACCACCGCGGTGAACAGCAAGTACAAGAACGTGGGCGACCTGATCGCCGACGCCAAGGCCAACCCCGGCAAGCTGAACTACGGCTCGTGGTCGGTCGGCAACCCGGTGCACCTGGGCTCGGCCCTCTTCGACACCGTCACCGGCACGAAGATGGAGCACGTCATCTACAAGGAGACGACCCAGCTGTACACCAGCGTCGCCAACGGTGACCTGGCCTACGCCCTGGGCACCAGCGCCACCGCGGGCCCGCTGTACCGCGCCGGCAAGCTGAAGTTCCTGGCCATCGCCGCGCCGCGCCGCCTGGCCGCGTTCAAGGACGTGCCCACCGTGGCCGAAGCCGGCGGCCCGGCCAACTTCGAGGTGAGCGGCTGGACCGCCATCGCCGCGCCCAAGGGCCTGCCCAAGCCCGTGGCGGACAAGATCCGCGCTGACATCGAGAAGGCGCTGGCCGAGCCGGACGTGCGCGAGAAGTTCGTCTCGTTCGGCTACGAGCCGTTCACGCCCTCGCGCGAGGAGTTCAACCAGTACATCCAGTCGGAATCGACCCGCTTCGCCGGCATCATCAAGCAGACCGGCGCGTCGCTCGACTGATCCCGATGACCGCCACCCGCCGCGCCTTTTCCCGCCGCCTCGCCGGCCTGGCCCTCGCACTGCCGCTGTGGCTGGCGGGCTGCGCTTCCGCCCCGCCGGCCGTCGACCCGGCGGCGCGAGCGGCGCTCGCACCCACCGGCACGCTGCGCGTCGCGCTGTATCCCGGCAGCCCCAGTTCGCTGGTGGTGGGCCGCAACGGCGAGCGCGCCGGCGTCACCTACGAGCTGGGCCTGCTGGCGGGCAAGCGGCTGGCCGTGCCGGTGCAGTTCGTCGAACTGGCCCGCGCCGCCGAGGTGTTCGAGGCGGTCAAGGCCGGCAGGGCCGACCTGACGTTCACCAACGCCAGCGAGGCCCGCATGCGCGAGGCCGACTTCACGCCCGCGCTCGTGCGCGTGGAATCCGGCTACCTGGTGTCGGCGGCCTCGGGCATCGGCGAGATGGCCCGCATCGACCAGGCCGGCGTGCGCGTCGGCGTGGCCGAGGGCGGCAGCTCGCACGCGACGCTCACGCGCGAACTGAAGCAGGCCCGGGTGGTGCCGCTGAAGTCGCTGGACGCCGCCGCGCAGATGCTCAAGTCCGGCGAGCTCCAGGCCTTCGCCAGCAACAAGGCCATCCTGTACGAGCTGGGCGACCAGGTGCCGGGCTCGGCGGTGCTGCCGGGCCGCTGGAGCTTCGAGAACATCTCGCTGGCCATCCCCAGGGGCCGGCCGCCGGCCGCGCTCGAATGGACCCGTTCCTTCGCCGCCAGCCTCAAGGGCAGCCCCGAGCTGCAGGCCATGATCAGCCGCGCCGGCCTGCGCGGCACGGCCACCGATTGATTCACCAGGACACACCATGACCATCTCCCGCCGCCAGACCCTGCAGGCGCTCGCCGCTGCGGCCCTGGTCCCCTCGTTCGGCGCGCGCGCCCAGGCCGGCTACCCGGACCGGCCGGTGTCGCTCGTCGTCGGTTACTCCGCCGGCGGCGCCGTCGACGCCGTCGCCCGGACGCTCGGCCAGTCGCTGTCGTCCTCGCTGGGCCAGCCCTTCGTCATCGACAACAAGCCGGGCGCGGGCACCAACATCGCGGTCAAGTACGTCATCGACGCCAAGCCCGACGGCCACACGCTGCTGCTGGCCGCCAACGCGCTGGCGGCCAACATGGCGCTGTACAAGCCGCAACCGTTCGACGCCGAGAAGGACCTCGTCGCCGTGTCGCTGGTCGGCCGCGTGCCGGTGGTGATCGCCGCCAATGCTGCCGCCCCCTACGGCAGCATCAAGGACCTGGTCGCCGCAGCCAAGGCCAAGCCCAATTCCGTGGCCTACGCCTCGCCCGGCAACGGTTCCACCCCGCACATGGCGGCCGAACTGTTCGCGCGCGCCGCCGGCATCGACCTGATGCATGTGCCGTACCGCGGCGGCGCCCAGGCCATCACGGACGTCATCGGCGGACAGGTGCCGGTGCTGGCGATGAATGCGCTGGAGGTCAAGCCCCAGGTCGCCAGCGGCAAGCTCAAGGTGCTGGCGGTGCTGAGTCCGCAACGCTCGCCGATCTTCCCCGACGTGCCGACCATCGCCGAGTCGGGCTTCAGCGGCTTCGAGGCCTCGGTCTGGTATGCGGTGATGGCGCCGGCCAGGACGCCGATGCCCATCGTCGAGAAGCTGCACGCCGAAGTGCAGAAGGCGCTGGCCACCCCGCAGGTGCGCGAGCGCATGACCGCCGTGGGCGGCGAAGTCATTCCCGGCAACCGCGACATGGTGGTGGCGCTGCTGCGCTCCGAACGCCAGCGCTACGACAAGCTCGTGCGCGAAGCCAACATCAAACCCGATTGACACTTCCATGGCCACTCCCAAGCCCACCTCCGGCGACTTCACCAAGACCCCCGGCTGGCTCGACTGGTACACCGGCCCCAGCAAGCCGCAGTTCCAGCTGCCGCCCGGCAGCGTGGATGCGCACTGCCACGTGTTCGGCCCCGGCGCGCAGTTCCCGTACGCGCCCGAGCGCAAGTACACCCCCTGCGACGCCAGCGCCGACCAGCTGTTCGCGCTGCGCGACCACCTGGGCTTCGACAAGAACGTGATCGTGCAGGCCACCTGCCATGGTGCCGACAACCGCGCGCTGGTCGATGCCCTGCAGCGCGCCAACGGCAAGGCGCGCGGCGTCGCCACGGTGCGGCGCAGCGTCACCGACCAGGAACTGCAGGCCATGCACGCGGCCGGCGTGCGCGGGGTGCGCTTCAACTTCGTCAAGCGGCTGGTGGATTTCACGCCCAAGGACGAACTGCTGGAGATCGCCGGCCGCATCGCCCCGCTGGGCTGGCACGTGGTCATCTATTTCGAGGCGGTCGACCTGCCCGAGCTGTGGGACTTCTTCACCGCGCTGCCCACCACCGTGGTGGTCGACCACATGGGCCGGCCCGACGTGAGCAAGCCGATCGACGGCCCCGAGTTCGAACTGTTCCTGAAGTTCATGCGCGAGCACCCGAACGTGTGGAGCAAGGTGAGCTGCCCCGAGCGCCTGTCGGTGACCGGCCCGCGCGCGCTGGACGGCGAGCGCAACGCCTACCGCGACGTGGTGCCGTTCGCGCGCAAGGTCGTCGAATCGTTTCCCGACCGCGTGCTCTGGGGCACCGACTGGCCGCACCCGAACCTGAAGGACCACATGCCCGACGACGGCCTGCTGGTCGACTTCATCCCGCACATCGCCACCACGCCGGATCTGCAGCGCAAGCTGCTGGTGGAGAACCCCACGCGCCTGTACTGGAATGCGTGACGCATGACCTATGACAAACGGCCCCCCGCGGCGCCGGCCGATGATGGCCCGGTGCACGAGCGCGCCCGGCGGTCGCCGGCGCCTGCGGTGCAGCCACTCGTCACCTGAAGCGGAGCGAACACCATGCCTCTCGACAAACCCTACCAGGGCGTGCCCGGCACGACCATCTTCGACGCCGACATGAGCCGCAAGGGCTATTGGCTCAACCAGTTCTGCATGTCGCTGATGAAGGCGGCCAACCGGGAGCGCTTCAAGGCCGACGAGCGCGCCTACCTCGACGAGTGGGCGATGACCGAGGAGCAGAAGCAGGCGGTGCTGGCGCGCGACCTGAACCGCTGCATCGCGCTGGGCGGCAACATCTATTTCCTGGCCAAGATCGGCGCCACCGACGGCAAGAGCTTCCAGCAGATGGCCGGCTCGATGACCGGCATGAGCGAGGACGCCTACCGGGACATGATGGTCAGCGGCGGACGGTCGGCGGCCTGGACCGGCAAGGAAGGGAGCAAGTAAATGGCACGCATCACCGCAACCGTCTTCACCTCGCACGTGCCCGCCATCGGCGCGGCGATGGACCTGGGCAAGACGCAGGAGCCGTACTGGCAGAAGGTCTTCGCCGGCTACGAGTACTCGCGCCAGTGGCTCAAGGAGAACAAGCCCGACGTGGTGTTCCTGGTCTTCAACGACCACGCCACGGCCTTCAGCCTGGAGATGATCCCCACCTTCGCCATCGGCACCGCGGCCGAGTACGCGGTGGCCGACGAGGGCTGGGGCCCGCGGCCGGTGCCCAAGGTGCAGGGGCACCCGGAACTGGCGGCGCACATCGCGCAGTCGGTCATCCAGCAGGACTTCGACCTCACCCTGGTCAACCGGATGGACGTCGACCACGGCCTCACCGTGCCGCTGTCGCTGCTGTGCGGACAGCCCAAGGAGTGGCCGTTCCCGGTCATCCCGTTCGCGGTCAACGTGGTGCAGTACCCGGTGCCCAGCGGCATGCGCTGCTTCCGCCTGGGCCAGGCGATCCGCAAGGCGGTCGAGAGCTTCGACGAGGACCTGAACGTGCAGATCTGGGGCACGGGCGGCATGAGCCACCAGCTGCAGGGCCCGCGCGCCGGCCTGATCAACAAGGAGTTCGACAACGCCTTCCTGGACCGCCTGATCGCCGACCCGGAAGGCCTGGCCCGCGTGCCGCACATCGACTACGTGCGCGACGCCGGCAGCGAGGGGATCGAGCTGGTGATGTGGCTGATCGCGCGTGGCGCCATGGCCGACATGGCCGGCGGCGCCAAGCCGTCGCTGCGCCACCGCTTCTACCATGTGCCCGCGTCCAACACGGCGGTCGGGCACCTGATCCTCGAAGACAACGGCTGAGGCGCGGCGCCGGGGCGGGCGCTGCCCCCGGCCGCGCTACTGCACCAGCAGGACCGGCACGCTGGCGTCGGCCAGCACCCGTTGGGCGACGCTGCCCATCAGGGCACGGCCGAGCAGGCCGTAGCCGTGCGTGCCCATCACCACGAGATGGGCCTTGCTGCGATCGGCGGCCGCGAGGATCTGCGCCGCCGGCTCGCCCGCCTTCCACTCGGCGCGGTAGCGGATGTCCTTGCGATCCAGGAACTTGCGGATGGGATCGAGGACCTTGGCCGCTTCCTCCTGGTGGTAGGCCGTCACGGCCTCCGCTCCCATCATCGTTCGCACCCTCGGCGGCATCACCGGCTGGACGTTGAGCACCAGCAGCTCGCCGTCGGCACCGGCAAGGGCTTCGTGGTTGGCCAGGAAGGCCAGGGCCTTCTTGGTGTACTTGCTGCCGTCGGCGGCCAGGACGATGCGCATCGCGCCAACCCTGCGGGCCGGCGGTCAGCGCAGCACCAGCACCGGCGTGCTGGAGTGCGTGAGCACGTGCTGGGTCTCGCTGCCCAGCAGCACGCGCTGCATGCCGCGGCGGCCGTGCGAGGCCATCACGATCAGGTCGCACTCCTGCTTGCGGGCGGCGGCGATGACGGCCTCGGCCACGGCGTCCGAATGGACGAGCAGGCTCTTGGCCGTGACGCCGGCGGCCTGCGCCTCGCGCGTGATGCCGTCCACCAGTTGCTGGCCGGCCTCGGACCACTGCTTCTCGACCCGCGCGACGTCGTCCGGCGCCAGCACGACCGCGCCCTCGAAGTAGGCCGTCGGGTAGCGCGGCACCACGTGCAGCACGTACAGCTCGGCCTTGTGGGTGGACGCCAGCCCGATCGCGGCCTGGATGGCCTTGCGGGACAGTTCGGAATCGTCGGTGGCGACGAGGATGCGCTGGAACATGGTGGGGACCTCCTAAGCTTTCAGCCTAGGCGCGCGGCCGCCTTCCGTGGTTGATCCACGTCAACCCGGCCTTTGGAGCGGCGCCGTACCCTCGGCGCCATGGGTCCCGCTTCCGTTTCCCTGCCGTTGCCGGGCAGTCCCGCTGCCGACTGGTCGGCGCTCGACGAGCAGCCGGCCTGGGAGGAGTTCAGCCGCCCGGTCCGCGGCCGCGACGGCGTGTGGGAGTCGTACCTGGCGGTCGAGGGCATGCACTGCGCCGCCTGCACGCTCGCCGTCGAGCGGGCGCTGGGGTCGCTGCCGGGCGTCGATGCGGTCCAGGTGAACGGCAGCGCGGCCACGGCGCGGGTGGTCTGGTCGCCGCAGCTCGGCCGTCCCTCCAGCTGGTGGCAGGCGCTGGAGCGGGCCGGCTACCGCGGCCTGCCGGCCGGCGACCAGCTCGCGGCCGGCGTCCGGCGTCGCGAGCAGCGGGTGCTGCTGTGGCGCTGGCTGGTGGCCGGCTTCTGCATGATGCAGGTGATGATGTACGCCTACCCGTCGTACATCGCCGGGCCGGGCGACATCACGCCGGACATCCAGGCGCTGCTGCGCTGGGCCTGCTGGATGCTCACGCTGCCGGTGGTGCTGTTCTCCTGCCGGCCGTTCTTCGCCTCGGCGCTGCGCGACCTGGCCCATGCGCGCATCGGCATGGACGTGCCGGTGGCCATCGGCATCCTGATCGCCTTTGGCGCCAGCACGGTCGCCACGCTCGATCCGGGCGGCCCCCTGGGCGCCGAGGTCTGGTACGACTCGGTGACCATGTTCGTGTTCTTCCTGCTGTCGGGCCGGCTGCTGGAGCGCCGGCTGCGCGACCGCACCGCGGGCTCGCTGGAGGCGCTGATGCGGCGGCTGCCGGCGCGGGTCGAGCGGCGCCGCGACGACGGCAGCTTCGAGCCGGTCGCGGTGCGGCGGCTGCGGCCCGGCGACGTCATCCGGGTACTGCCCGGCGAGGCGTTCCCGGCCGACGGCGAGGTGCTGGAGGGCCGCGGGCAGGTCGACGAGGCGCTGCTCACGGGCGAGTCGCACCCGCTGCCGCGCGGGCCCGGCGACGCCGTCATCGCAGGCAGCCACAACCTGGCCTCTTCCCTGCTGGTGCGGGTGCAGCGGGTCGGCGACGACACGCGGTACGCAGCCATCGTCGCCCTGATGGAGCGCGCCGCGGTCGACAAGCCGCGGCTGGCGCAGCTGGCCGACCGCATCGCCGGCCCCTTCCTGGTGGCCGTGCTGGCGGCCGCCGCCCTGGCCGGCTGGTGGTGGTGGCCGTCCGGCGCCGGCCACGCCCTGGGCATCGCCGTCGCGGTCCTGATCGTCACCTGCCCCTGTGCGCTGTCGCTGGCCACGCCGGCGGCCACGCTCGCCGCCGCCGGGGCCCTGGCGCGGCGCGGCATCGTGCTGCGCCGCCTGGAGGCGCTGGAGACCGCCGCCACGGTCGACACCGTGGTGTTCGACAAGACCGGCACGCTGACGCAGGACCGCATCGTGGTCGCCGCTGTCCACGCGCGGCCCCCGCTCGACCGCGACTCCGCTGTGCAGGCGGCCGCCGCGCTGGCCCGGCACTCGCTGCACCCGGCCTCGCGTGCACTGGTGGCCGCCGCGGGCGCCGGCGGCCGGGCGGCGCTGGACGTGCAAGAGACGGCCGGGCAGGGCCTGGAGGGCACCGTGTCCCTGGGGGGGCGCGCCAAGCGGCTGCGCCTGGGGTCCGCCGCCTGGTTCGGCGTGCCCGACAACGGGGCCGAGGGGTCGCATGTGGTGCTGGCCGACGAGCACGGCTGGCTGGCTGCGTTCACGCTCGCCGAGCAGCTGCGCGACGATGCTGCCGGGTCGATCCAGGCCCTGCAGCGGTGCGGGCTGCGCGTGCAGCTGCTGTCGGGCGACAAGCCGGCGGCGGTCGACCGGCTGGCGGCCCGCGCCGGCATCGCCTGGAGCCGCGGCGGCCAGTCGCCCGCCGACAAGCTCGAGGTCCTGGCCCTGCGCCAGCAGCAGGGACATCGGGTGGCCATGGTCGGTGACGGGCTGAACGACGGCCCGGTGCTGGCCCGGGCCGACCTGTCGTTCGCGATGGGCAGTGGCGCCCCGCTGGCGCAGGCCAAGGCCGACGTCATCGTGGCGGGCGGCCAGCTCACCGCCGTGCCGCAGGTGCTGGCCCTGGCGCGCCGCACGCAGCGCATCGTGCGCCAGAACCTGGCCTGGGCCGCGGGCTACAACGCGGTCTGCGTGCCGCTGGCACTGGTCGGCTGGATGCCGCCCTGGGCGGCTGGCCTGGGCATGGCGTGCAGCTCGCTGCTGGTGGTCGCCAACGCCGCGCGGCTGGCGACCATGCCCGATCCGGCGCCCGGCGTCGTCCGCGCGTCCACCTGAACACCCCGTCGCGCCATGGACATCCTCTTCCTCCTCATCCCGCTGTCGGTCGGCCTCGGCCTGCTCATCCTGGGCGCGCTCGGCTGGGCCGTGTGGCGTGGCCAGTTCGACGGCATCGAGGCCGAAGGGCAGCGCATTCTCGACACGGATTGATGTTCATCAAGCCCGCTGTCGCGCAGCGGCTGGAAACTGCGCGCGTCACCTCAAGGCAATCCCGATGAACGAGCAAACTCCTCCAGTCCCCTACCACGACACCGTGGTGCGGCAGTTCACGCTGATGGCCGTCGTCTGGGGCGTGGTGGGCATGCTGGTCGGCGTGTTCATCGCGGCCCAGCTGGCCTGGCCGGAACTGAACTTCGGCATCCCCTGGCTCAGCTATGGCCGCCTGCGACCGCTGCACACCAATGCGGTGATCTTCGCATTCGGCGGCTGCGCGCTGTTCGCCACCAGCTACTGGTGCGTGCAGCGCACCTCCCAGGTCCCGCTGTTCATGCCGAAGCTGGCCTCGTTCACATTCTGGGGCTGGCAGGCGGTGATCGTCGCCGCTGCCATCAGCCTGCCGCTGGGCTACACCTCGGGCAAGGAGTACGCCGAACTCGAGTGGCCGATCGACATCCTGATCGCGGCGGTGTGGGTGTCGTACGCGGTCGTGTTCTTCGGCACGGTGGGCACGCGCAAGGTGCGGCACATCTACGTGGCCAACTGGTTCTACGGCTCGTTCATCCTCACCGTGGCCATCCTGCACATCGTCCAGAGCGCCGAGATTCCGGCCGGCTGGATGAAGTCGTACTCGGCGTACGCCGGCGTCCAGGACGCGATGGTCCAGTGGTGGTACGGCCACAACGCGGTCGGCTTCTTCCTCACCGCCGGCTTCCTGGGGATGATGTACTACTTCATCCCGAAGCAGGCCGAGCGGCCGGTCTACAGCTACCGGCTGTCGATCGTGCATTTCTGGGCCCTGATCTTCACCTACATGTGGGCGGGCCCCCACCACCTGCACTACACCGCGCTGCCGGACTGGACCCAGTCGGTCGGCATGCTGTTCTCGCTGATCCTGCTGGCGCCCAGCTGGGGCGGGATGATCAACGGCGTGATGACCCTGTCGGGCGCCTGGCACAAGCTGCGCGACGACCCCGTGCTGCGCTTCATGATCGTCGCGCTGTCGTTCTACGGCATGGCCACTTTCGAGGGGCCGATGATGTCGATCAAGACCGTCAATGCGCTGTCGCACTACACCGACTGGACGGTGGGCCACGTGCATGCCGGCGCGCTCGGCTGGGTCGGCCTGATCTCCATGGGCTGCCTGTATTTCCTGATCCCGCGCCTGTTCGGCCGCAAGGCCATGCATTCGGTGCCGGCCATCGAGCTGCACTTCTGGATCTCCACCATCGGCATCGTGCTGTACATCGCCGCCATGTGGATCGCCGGCGTGATGCAGGGCCTGATGTGGCGCGCCGTCAATGCCGACGGCACGCTGACCTACACCTTCGTCGAGGCGGTCAAGGCCACGTATCCCTTCTACGTGGTGCGCTTCCTGGGCGGCCTGCTGTACCTGGCCGGCATGGTGGTGATGGCCTGGAACACCTGGATGACCGTCGCCAACGGCCGCGCCGTCCGCTTCCACGTGCCGGCTGCCACCACTGGCGCCGCCGCCTGATCCGAAAGCTGCAAGCCCCATGAGCCACAACGCCACACCCGCCGCCGGTTTCACCCACGAGAAGGTCGAGACCAGCAATTTCCTCATGATCGTGCTGATCCTGCTGGTCGTCGCCGTCGGCGGCCTGGTGGAGATCGTGCCGCTGTTCTTCCAGAAGTCGACCACCGAGCCGGTGAACGGCGTCAAGCCCTACACCGCGCTGCAGCTGGCCGGCCGCGACATCTACGTGCGCGAGGGCTGCTTCACCTGCCACTCGCAGATGATCCGGCCGTTCCGCGCCGAGACGCTGCGCTACGGCCACTACTCGGTGGCCGGCGAATTTGTCTACGACCACCCGTTCCAGTGGGGCAGCAAACGCACCGGCCCCGACCTGCACCGCGTGGGCGGCAAGTACAGCGACGAGTGGCACCGCATCCACCTGAACAACCCGCGTGACGTGGTGCCCGAGTCCAACATGCCGGCCTACCCGTGGCTGGAGAAGACCCCGGCCGACGCCGCATCCATCGGCACCCACATGAAGGCCCTGCGGGCCGTGGGCGTGCCCTACACCGACCAGGAGATCGCCGACGGCGCCGCCCAGCTCAAGGGCAAGACCGAGGCCGATGCCCTCATCGCCTTCCTGCAGGCCCTGGGCCTGGCGCTCAAGTGACACCGGGACCGGCCGGGTGCGCAGCACCTGCCGCGTCCCCCGCTGAACAGGGACCCCACCATGGACATCACCACCCTGCGCATCGTGGCCACGCTGGCCTCGTTCGCCACCTTCATCGGCATCTTCGGCTGGGCCTGGATGCGCCGCAACCGGGACCGCTTCGAGGAGGCGGCCCGCCTTCCGTTCCAGGACGCGG